>JABRWC010000019.1:0-58250 GCA_039961675.1 Phycisphaerae bacterium | reverse complement strand
GCCGCGGCGCAGGCGGCGATCGAAGCGGCTGGCGGCGGAAGGAACGGAAAGAAGAAAGGTTCCAAAGCCAAGCGGAAGAAGAAGGCCGTCAGCGCCTAGCCGGGGTGCGCGGTCGCTGCCCTCACATAAGCTTTCGTGCTCGCGCGGCTTACGCGACAGCGCCGCCGCGCCCAGCGCGCGACTGTGATCCTCGTAACGTTCGCAAACGTCCAATAACACCGGAGAACTGTCGGACCGCGTGGTATGCTGAGGCGAATTGCGGTGGCCGACGCCGCGATTGAACGATATGCTCTTCGGCGGCGTTCGGGAAACCCCGGCTGAGTTACGGCATCAAAACCTTGAAACCGAACGCCCCGATTGTGCGTAAGAACTCCTGTTGGGCTGAATCCACCGAGGCTTGTCATTGAAAGGGAGCATGGAATGAAGATGCGGAATCTGTTTGCCCTTGTTGCGGCCGCCGCGTTCGCCGCTTCGAGCGCGTTCGCCCAGTGCAAGGCCGCCGGCGAGCAAAGCGCCAAGTCCGGCGCGTCATGCATGCAGGACAAGACGGCCGCGGCGCACTGCACCGCGGGTGCGGCCAAGTGCGAAGGCGACAAGGCCAAGGCGTGCATGGCCGGCGCTCCGTGCATCAAGTACATGGTCGGCGACAAGAGCACGTGCTGTCCGGAAGAAGCCGCCAAGCTGGCCAACGGCGACAAGTCGCAGATCAAGTACGCGATCGGCGAGCAGACGTTCACGAACGAGGCCGAAGCGCAAAAGGCGCTCGCCGCCGCGCTCGCCGCGTATCTTGAAGACATGACGACCGTGAAATTCGCGGTCGGCAAGGAGAGCGTGAGCTGCCCCGACGCCGCCGCGGAGATTGCCCGCAAGGAGGGGCAGCCGGTCCGCTACCGTCTCGCTTCATATGACTTCGAGAACAAGGAGGCCGCCGAGGCCGCCGCCAAGGCTGCCAAGGATGCCGCCGAAGGCGTCAAGATGAGCTGGAAGGTCGGCGAGAAGAGCTACTGCTGCTCGACGATGGCCGGCGACGCCGCAAAGAAGGAAGGCAAGCCGGTTCAGTATTGCGTCGGCGACAAGGCCAGCGCTTGCGAGACGACGGCGTCGATCGAGTTGACGACGGCCAAGATTGCGGCGGCCGCCCAAGCGATCGAGAAGGCGCTGCACGGCTGACGACTTGACGGAAGAACGAGCGCGGCGGGCGGCGCTGAGGCCTCGCCCGGCGAACCGATCTGACGACACGGACCCCGGGATTCACATCTCGGGGTTCTGTTTTTTGCAGGCGGCCCGATGTCACCGCTTGTGCGGCGACCGACAGCCGCTGCCGCGCCGCTGAGCGGAGCTGCTCCCTCACGGCCGCGGCTCGGCTGAAGCACTCGCTGCGGATTGCGGCTGGGTTCGTCGGACACGGAGGTCCGACGCTACGGCGGCGATCGCGGTCATCGTCCGCTCCTACGGGTGCGGCGCCTCTTAATGCAGGTGCGCGGCCCGGCTATACTCCCGTCAACGCGGCCGCCGAATGCCGACGGTCGCGAAAGTCCTTCGTCGGGAAACCAGCCATGTCCCTCCGCCGATTCGTGTTGCGCCAACAGGTGCTGGCCGTGCTGTTTGGATCGTTGCTGGTGAACGGCTGCCTGGCGGCGGTCGAGCGCGGGGCGGACATGGTGCTGTCGGCACCAGCCGCGTCGAACCTCCTGTCGCTTCCGTACAGCAGCCTGCTGCCGCTGGCGCGGTTTTTCACGAAGCACTGGTGAGGTCGGCGAGAGATGCCGCGACTGGTGGTCCATGCTCCTGACGGCTCCCGGCAGCTCATCGAGCTGTCCGATCAGGTGTTGAAATTCGGCCGCGCGGAGTCGTGCGACGTAGTGTTGCGCCACGACGCGGAGGTCTCTCGCGTCCATGCCGTGATCTCCGTGGACGACCGCGGGCGGATTGTGGTCGAGGATCGCAACTCCAAGAACGGCACACGCGTCGACGAGGGAGAGGTCTTCCGCAATACGCGCCGTTTCGCCTCCCGCTCGGTGCGCATCGGCGAGCACGAAATCGAGGTCCTCGACGCGCCGCCGCCCGACGGAAGCCGCGTGCAGCCGGTGCGCTTCACGAACGACGAAGGCTCGACGATCATCGACACGCAGTTCTTCCCGAGCAGCCGCGGGTTCGACCTGAACCAGCAGCGCCTGCAACTGCTGATCCGGCTTGGCGAGCGCATCGGCGGCGTGTTCGAGCGCAAACAGTTGCTTGAGCAGGCGCTCGACGCCTGCTGCGAGGCGCTGGGGTTCGAGCGCGGGCTGATCGCGCTCAAGACGCAGCGAGGCGACACCGAACTGCCCGTCACGCGCAACGTGGACGTGGACGAGACCGGCGCCTACAAGGTCAGCCGCACGCTGATCAACCGGGCGATGATTCACGGCGAGCGGGCGATCGTGAACAACCCGGCGACCGACCTGCTGGGCAACATCAGTGAGAGCCTGGTGCGCTTCCCGATCTGCTCGGCGCTGTGCGTGCCGATCATGAACCGCGAGGCGATTTTGGGCGTGATTTACGGCGACCGCGTGACGCAGGCCCAGACCTACCAGCCGGGCGACGTGGACTTTCTGGCGGCAATCGCCCAGCAGGTGGGCGTCGGGCTGGCGAACCTGCAACTCTTCCAGGAGCACTTGCGCTCGCAGAAGATGTACGCCGAGCTCAAGCAGGCGCGCGACATTCAGAACAAGCTGCTGCCCGAGGAACCGCTGGCGATCGGCCGTATCGCGATCGAGGGCTGGAACGAGGCGTCGTCGGCGGTGAGCGGCGACCTGTTCGATTATTTCGAACTTGAGAACGGGCGCGTCGGCGTGATCATCGCCGACGTCACGGGTCACGGGATGGCGGCGGCGCTGGTGATGGCGAATCTCCAGTCCGCAGTCCGCGTGGCGCTCTCCGGCGAGACTCCGCTGCCCGACCTGGCGGCGCGTGTGAACCGGCTCATCTACCGCAACACGGCCAGCAGCGTGTTCATCACCGGCATCATCGGCACGATCGATCCGCAGACCGGGGTGCTGGAATGGGTCAACGCGGGGCATCCGCCGCCGGTGCGCGTGTTCCGGCATGGCGTCGAGGCGCCGGACGACGAGAACTCGCTCCCGCTGGGCGTTGACGCCGACGAGCACTACGCGGTGATGCGCGCCGAGTTGGGCGCGGACCTGCGGGCAGTGCTCTTCTACACGGACGGCCTGTCCGAAGCGGCCAACCGCGATGGCGTGCTTCTGGGCGTCGAACCGCTGCTGTCGCGCGTTCGGGAACTGCCGGAAGTGTCGTGCGAGGCGCTGATCCGCTGCGCCTGCGACGTGGTCCATGCGCACTTGGACGGCATTCCGCGCGCCGACGACATGACGCTGCTGGCGATCCACGCGCGGCAGTAGGGTCGCGGCGAAGACCGGCGCGCGAACCCGCCGCGGCGGACGCCGCGGGCGTCGCTCCAACAAGCGCCACGGGACCACGGCCGGCGGCAGCCACATCATGAAGATTCTCCTGGCGACCATGCAGTTCGGCGAGGGCTATTCGCAGGGCGCCGAGCGCTACGTCGCGACGCTCGCCGAGGGACTCGCGCGCCGGGGACACGAGCCGGTGATCCTGGCAGGCGACCCCGAGCGCTGCCGCACGCGGCTGCCGCTCGGCGCGCTCGTGTCGGACGATCCGCGGGTGCTGCACTATCCCACGCGGGGTCGCTGGGCGGTCGAGGGTCTGTCGCCGAACGATCTGCTGCCACTGCTGCGGCGCGAGCGGCCGGACGTGGTGCACCTGGTCAACCCGGCGCACATCGGGGTCGGACTGGTCGGCGCGGCGCGGGCGTTGGGCGCGGCCGTCGTTCTCACGGTCGTCGATTTCTGGTGGCTCTGTCCAAAGCACACGCTCTGGCACGCACGCGGGGAGACGTGCGACGCGCGCGTGCCGTGGACCGAGTGCTTACGGTGCGTCAGTGCGGGAGATCCGCGCTGGTGGGTGCGGTCGCTGGCGGGAGCGCCGCTGCTCGGACGGACGCTGCTGCCGGTGCTGGCCTTCACCAAGGCGCGTTGGCGCGGCACGCCGTGGACTGAGCTGCGCCGCTGGACGCGCCGCCAGGCGCTGCTTCGCGAGGTGCTCGCGGCGGCGGACGCGGTGATCTTCCTTTCCCAGAGCGGACGCGCATTGCTGGGCGAGGCCGTGCCGCCGGAGCGCGCGCACCGGATTCCGGTCGGGCTGGAAGCGCGCTGGTGGGCGGCGCGGCGCGGCGCCCCGCCGGCCGGGCCGGTCGCCCCCGAGTCGCTGACGCTGGGCTTCGCCGGCGCGCTCATGCCGCACAAGGGGGCGCACGTGCTGCTGGAGGCGCTGCGACGGCTCGGATGGACTCAGACGCGGGTGCGCATTGCCGGTCGAGGAACCGATCCGAGCTACGATTTGCAGCTCCGGCGGCTCGCCGAGGGTCTGCGCGCCGAGATCGTCGGCGCGGTGCCGTCGGAGCAGATGCCGGAGTTCCTCGCCGGCCTCGACCTGCTCGTCGTGCCGAGCATCTGGCCGGAGAACCAGCCGCAGACCGTGCTCGAAGCTCTGGCGATGAACGTGCCGCTGGTGGCCAGCCGCGTGGCGGGAGTGCGCGAAGTGCTGCCCGAGGACGAGTACCTCTTCGAACCCGGCTCGGCCGAATCGCTCGCCGAGCGGCTGCGGGCGTGGTGCGCGGCGCCGCGCGCCGCATCGTCGGCCGTTTGCACGGCGGACGACATGGTTGATCGGACGTTGGATTTGTACGTTCAGATTCGCGAGCGAAGATAGGTGGAATGGTCGCTAGTATTCGCGGCTGGGCGCGTCGGTCACGGCGGTCCGGCGCTACGGCGGCAATCCCCGCTCCCTCACGGTCGCGGCTCGGATGGGACGATCATCGGCGGTCGTGGCTCGGATTGTCGAATCACGCGCAGCGAGGGGACGCCGCGGCTGAGCGCGGCCGCGCCGACCGCCAGAAGCACTTCGCCGACCGTCGAGACCAGCCGCGCGAGGACGGCGACGACCGTTGCGCCGTCGAGCGGCATGACCTGCGCCAGCCCGGCGATGAGCACCCCCTCGCGCACGCCGATGCCCGACGGCGCGAAGAGGGCCAGGAATCCGACAAGCCCCGCAATGACGTAGGCCGCCGCGACGTACGGGCACGCGTTCCATGACAGCGACGGCTCCACGGCGCGCGCCAGCAGGAACACCGCCAGTCCAAGGATCACCCACCCGACAGCGTACGCAGCAACCGCGGCGAGCGTCTCGCCGATGCCGATGCGGGTCGGCGCCGCCTCGACCTTCAGCGCGCGGCCAAGCCAGCGCTCACACCAGGACAGCGCCGCGGGGTGGACCGCCGCCAGGCTGGCGAGCAGTATCGCCGCCGCAGCCAGGCGCAGCGCGGGCGTCGCGAGCGGCGTGGGCACGACGATGGTCGCGAGCAGCGCCAGCGCGAAGCCGGCGGCGACGCCGCAGAAGAACTCGAGCACGAAGCAGCGCAGCAGCGCGGGTCCACTGAACGTCGGGCAGCGCGCCCGATAGTGCGCGTAGCGGACGGCCCAGAGCAGCGCCTTGCCCGGCACGTACTTGCCGAGGATCGAGTAGCACCAGATCGCGACGGTCGCGCCCAGCGGCAGGGCAACGTCATGTCCGGCCGTGAGCCGCCACCAGATCAGCGCCTGGCTGAGCAGGTACAGGCAGAAGACCGCCAGCCCGAGCAGGGAAAGCCAGGCGTCCGGCCGAAGTTTCGCCAGCGAGAAGGCGACGAACGCGCCGCGGAGCTGCCAGGCGACGAAGCCGATGACCAGCGCGGTGAGCAGCAGCTTGATCGTGGCGATGAGCCAGCGCGGCACGCGAAACCCCCGCGGCGCTCGGCCGCGTCACTCGAACCCGGCGAGCTGCTCGCGGGCGACCTCCTTGCGCCGCCCGAGCAGGCTCTTGACCTTCAGCACGCGCACCGCGAACCAGCGGAAGTAACGGCCCAGGAACGGTCCAATCTCGAGCGTCGCCTTGCGCAGCAACAGTCGGCGGTAGCGCCGTTCGCGCTGGAGCCGCAGCTTGACGCGCAGCGCGCGGTCGAAGCGCCGCACCTGGCGGCGCGAAACGAGCTTCGCCGCGGCGCGGTTGGGGCCGGTCATGTCGGGCGCGTGGCGGCCAGTGGAGCGCAGGTAATCGGCGTACGCGTATGAGAAATCACCCATCGCGATGCGACGGCTCTGCGATTCGGCGATCTCCTCGACGCCGACCGGCGTGCTGCGAATCTGTCCGCCGTCCGCCAGCGCCTTCATGACTTGCACCGTGTCGGGCCGGCGGCAGACGACGATGCTGATTCCGGTTTTCGTGCCGACGGTGCTCGGCAACCAGGCGTCGCCGACGACCACGTCGGCCAGGAAGTTCGTATGGTTGATGCACAGGTGGCAGCGCGGGAGGTTGAAGCTGCGGTCGAACGCGACCTGGTACGCAAAATCCACGCGGCGGTGGATCGCCGCCTCGCCGCGCGGCGTGACGATCCGCAGTTTCCCCACGGGTCCGCCGCCGCGGTAACTGATCTGCTCGATGGCGTCGAAGTCCAGGCCCTTGAACCGGCAGATCGCGCGCAGCGCATGGTGCGAATAGTTCCAGCCGCAGATCAGCCCGATCGTTGTGTGAATCCGCGAGCGCAGCTCCGGCTCGCAGCGATGGACGTAGTTGTAGATGCCCTCGAGCTGGCAGGGGATCGCGACCAGCACGAAGCGGCCGGCATTCTCACGCAGCAGGCGCAGCGCGCCGTCGAGCGGCAGGTTGTGGTAGATGCTGCCGGGCAGCGCGTCGACCTCGTTTGCGGAACGGATCAGGCGCGGCTCGAACTTCAACCCGCGGACATGGCCCAGGGCGATGGCGCCGTCGACGCCGGGCTGCGCGAGGTAGTGCCGCAGCAGCTCTTTGATCAGTCCGCCGGAGCTGGCGCGCAGGTTGCGGTCGCGGTCCGTGCTCTGGGCCAGGAAAACGCGCTCGACGACGCCGTGCTCCGTGACGGGCTGCCCCGGGAAGAGGCGCGACTGTAGGTCGGCAAAATCGACGCGAATGGCGGGGCAAACGGCGGCGGCGGCGGAACTGCCCGGACCGCTGGGCTGGTGCATCTGCGTCTCTTCGTCGAACACCAGCGACAGACTCGGATCGGCCGCCACGCACGCGCCGCAGGCGATGCACATGTGGCTTTGCAGGACCGGCAGGAGGCTTTGCGGACGCGCGGCCCCCGCCGCGCATCCCGGCAACAGTTCGGCCGCCAGGTCGAAGTTGCGGGCGGCCAGCCGCTGCACCTCGGGCAGGTGCTCAGCGAGCTTGGCGCGGATCGCCGGTTCATTCGCCAGCAGCGAGTCGAAGCGCTCGCGAAGCGTTTGCGGCGTGAGCCGCTCGTAGCCCATCGCCCAATCTTCCAGGTCGAACATCCGCATGACTTCGCGGTACTTGTGGCTCCAGCCGACCAGAAGCGTAGGCACTTGCGAGGCCAGTGCGGAGACCATCGAGTGGAAACGGGAGGCGAGATAGAAATCCATCCGCCCGATGAGCGCCCGCAGCGCCGGGGCGCTCAGCTCGCGCTCGATCAGCGTCACGCCGGCCGCGTCGCCGCCCAGGCGCGCCAGCACGTCCTGGCAGACGATGAGGTCGTTGTTCATCCGCTTGCGGCTCTCAGGGCGCAGCGAATGGGGTATGAGCACCACGTCCAGCGACTTCGCGCGCAGATCGCGGACGAACTGCGCCAGGACCCCCGCGTAGTCGATGCCGTGCTCGCGGCAGTAGTCGTCCACGACGACGCTGGGCGAGATGCCGACCCGGCGGCGCCCGGACGCGGCGAGCGGCAGGCACTCCTCCGCTGTTCGCCGCGCCGCATCGTCCACCGGCATCAGAAACGCGGTGTCGGCGCAAAGCTCGTAGTTCGTCAGGCCGAGCTGCGCCAGGTGCTCCGCGGTGACGGCGCCGCGTGCCGCCACGCGGTTGACGCGCCGCAGCGCCCAGCCGCCCAGCCAGCGGTTGAGCCGGCCGCGGAGCGGCCCCAGCGCCTGGGCCACCTTGATGATCGGCCGGCCGAGCAGCGCGGGGGGCAGGCACAGACTCAGGTTGTACGCCAGCAGCGGCAGGCCGCGACCGTCGACGAAGGCCACACCGCTGGCGTCGATGACGAGTTCGCTGTCGATCAGCGCGCGAAAAACGCCGTTGGCGCGCAGCAGCCGCCGCACGAGACCGAAACGCAGCAGCGGCGCCAGCAGCACGCTCAGCGGCAGGACGAGCAGGAGCATGGTGATCGGCTTGGCGGCCACCAGGTGGAGATTCGGGGGCAGCGGCTGCCGGCGGTCCTGGCCGGGATAGACGGTCAGCAGGTCGAACCGGCACGCGCCGACGCGCTGCTCCATCTCGTGCATGATTGCCAGCAGCATCGACTCGGCGCCCTTGTTTCCCGAGACGGTCAATCCGACCACCGCGATGCGCGTTTCGGTCCGGCTCATGCGGCGCCCTCCCGCCGCGCCCACACCAGCGCGATGTCGCCGAGGTTCAGATAGACGTTTCGTAGTCCGGGGATGCCGACGCTCTCGCGGTCCAGCGCCTGGATGCGGAAGATGCGGCCGAGCTTGCGCAACACGAAATTGGTGCTCAGGAGTTTTCCCGCGTGCGTGTAACGCACGAGCGAAAGGCCGTGGTCACGCAGCAGCCGCGCCGCCGCGGGGCGCGAGAAGTACACCAGGTTGATCGGCGGGATCAGCAGCGGCCAGCGGCCGCGGGCGAGCTTGAACGCCGGCGTGTCGATGTCGGGCAGCGTCATTACCAGCCAGCCGCCGGGTTTCAGCAGTGCGGCGATCCGGGCGACCGCGGCGCGGGGATCGGGGAGGCTGGCGAGCACGTCCCACAGCGTGATCACGTCGAAGGCGGCGGGCGGCAGGTCCAGCGTCAGGAAGTCGCCGCAGCGCACGTCGAGGCGCAGCACGTCGCGGGCGAAGCGGCACGCCGCGGGCGACACGTCCACGCCGATCACGTCGAAGTGCTGCGAGGCGAGTTTGAGGAAGATGCCCTTGCCGCAGCCGATGTCGAGCAGCGTGCCGCCGCCGCACGCCGCGCACAGCTCGGCGACGCGGCGGCGGGCGTTGACGACGATTGGGGCGCGCTCTGCCGCGGGAGTGAAAGCGCCGCGCTCGTCCACCGGCGCCGACTGCTGCGAGGTCTCGAAGAAATGGTCGTCGTACACGCCGGCGAGATCTTCGGCCGACGGCGGATCGAGCACCCACGCGGCGCGGCATTCGCGGCACTGCTGGATGTTGAACACGCGCTGGAGCCGCAGGTGCGGGCCGCTGGGTTGCCGGATCAAAGGCCGCGTCTCTGTGGCGGCGCAGATCGGACATCGCGTGTCGTCCGCGACGGCGCGGTCGATGTCGGCGCTTGTCCGCGGTTCAGTGAGCATCGCGCGTCCGGCGGCCGTGAACCCAGCGCTTGGCCGCGTTGGCCAGCGCGTCGCTGATTGTGGCCTGAAGCATCCCGAGCTGTCCACGCGGCCAGCGCTCGGGGTGCGTATTGAGCAGTACCAGCGGGTAGCGCCCCGGCGTGAGCGCCAGCGCCAGCTTGTCCGGCGGCGTCGGCGTGGGCCAGTTTTCGCCCTGGACGCGGTCGCGGACGTTGTGGGCGCTGCCGAAGACGCCGCCGGTGTCGGTAACGTAGACGCAGCGCTCGAAGTCGAAGTGCACGCCGGGCTCGCCGAGAAGGCCGAGGCGCGCGAGGTCCAGGCCGCGCGACTGGCCCATGTTCGACGTGCGCGAAAGCGGGCTGCCGTGCGCCGCGACGGTGACGACGGGCGCGATTTCGCGCAGCGCGGCGAGTTCGCGCTCGAAGCGCCGGGCGGCGGCGCGCCCGTCGCCACGCTCGCGCACCAGGCACTCGTAATGGAAGCCGATCTCGTGTCCGAGCGACGCCACCTCGCGGATCGCCGCTGCGGGGAACGTCCCCGCAGCGGAGCAGCGGAAATAGTAGGTCCCGGCCGCGCCCAGCGCGTGCTCGGCGCGGGCCATCGCCACGGCCCGTGCGGGCAGCCGGTCGACGTCGTGCTTGAGGTGCACGGCGGGCAGCGTGGGGGCCTCGAAGTACGCCCGCACGGGGCGCAGCGAGTAGCCGTTCTCTCGCAGGCGCGAAAGCAGGCGCGCGTACGCGTCGAGGCGGAAGGCCATCGGCGTCAGCGACCTTTCAGTTCGCGGTTCGCCTCCATGTCGAACAGCATCGCGAACAGCATCGACTGGAACCCGAGCAGCGTGAGAAACACGACCGCGAGCGCGTTGATCTTGGGGATGACGCCGGTCGTCGCCCACATGTAGAGCAGTCGGGCGATGAGCGGCAGGTCGGCCAGCAGAATGAACGCGCCGAAGGCGTAAAACAGGACCAGGGGGTGAAAGTCGCGCACGATGTACTTCTGCACCATGCGCCGGACGAAGAGGCGCAGGAGCAGCAGCGAGAGCGTGAAGACCACGCGCTGGAGCTTGATGCCGCTCTTCTCGCCGATGCCGTAGATCGGGTTGCAGGGCACGTCCATCACGCGAAAGTTGTAGATGTTCAGCGTGACCAGCAGGTCGTTGGGCATGCCGTAGCGAGGAAAAATCTCTTCCAGCGGAATCAGATGCAGGGCCTTGCGGTTGAGCGCGGTGTAGCCCGTCTGCGAATCGGTCACGTGCCAGTAGCCGCTGGCGATTTTGGTCAGGAAAGTCAGCGCCGCGTTGCCCAGATAGCGCGAGCGCGGGATCCGCTTCCAGGCCTCGCCGGTCACCAGGCGGTTCGCCTTGGCGTAATCGGTACGATCCTCGACGACCGGGTCGAGCAGGTTCGTCAGGTCCTCGGGGTCCATCTGGCCGTCCCCCGCCATGACGACCGCGATGTCGACGTCGTTCTCGCGGCACCAGACGTAACCGGTGCGGATCGCCGCGCCGACGCCGCCGTTTTCCGTCCGGCGGATAAGCAGCACGCGGCTCGATTGCCGTTCGAGCTCCTCAACGATGGCGGCCGTGCGGTCCTGACTGACATCGTCGACCACGACGACCTTGTCAATGAATTCCTTCGCCAGGATGCCTTCCACCGTGGGGCGGATGAGCAGTTCTTCGTTGTACGCCGGGACGACGACGCAGACACACCTGCCTCTATACATGAGGCGACACCTGCTCGGCGGAAATGGTGTACCGGCGGCTGCACCGCGGGCAGCCGGCGTTTCCCAGCGTCGCGGGCAGCTTCTCGCCGCACTCGCAAACCCACCCCGTGCGGCGGGCGGGCACGCCCATGACCAGGGCGTAGTCAGGAACGTCTCGCGTGACGACGGCGCCGGCGGCGACGAAGGCGTGCCGGCCGATGGTCGTGCCGCAGACGATGGTGCAGTTGGCGCCGAGCGACGCGCCCTCCCGGACGAGCGTCTTCTTGTAGAACTCCGCGCCGCGCTGGGGATATTTGCAGCGCGGGTCGAGGACGTTGGTGAACACCATCGACGGGCCGCAGAACACGTAGTCTTCGAGCTCGACGCCCTCGTAGATCGAGACGTTGTTCTGAATCTTGCAATGGTCGCCGATCTTGACGCGGTTGCCGACGTTGACGTTCTGCCCAAGCGTGCAATGCGCGCCGATGCGGGCGTGCGACTGCACGTGGCTGAAATGCCAGATCTTCGTGCCGGGGCCGATCTCAACCCCCTCGTCCACGATCGCCGTCGGATGCACGTAATGCGCGGTTTTCTCTGCCGGGGCGGCGGCCGGCGCCGCCGGCTTTCCGTTCTGCCCGGTCAGGCTGCGCGAAGCCTGTTCGAGGATTTCCAGCACGGCCAGCGCCTCGCGCCCGGTGGAGCGCTCGATCGGCCGGCGCTCGGAGAGGCACTGCGCGAAATAGCGCAGCTCCTCGGTAAGCGGAAGGGCGGGCATGTAGGGTATCTGCTCGGTGGCGCCGTCGCGCTTGATCGGCTCGCCCTGGATCCAGTCGATGCCTTTTTCGTAGAAAAGGATGTTCTTGTTGGTCGAGGAGTCCTCGAACGAGAGCATCCCCTTGGTGCCGATGGCGACGACGCGGTGCTCCTTGAACGGGTGCAGCCAGCTCGTGAAGATGTGGCCCACCACGTTGTCCGGGTACGTCAGCACAAGCATCGTCGAGTCGTGGATGTGCGGCTGGACGAAACACCCGCCCCGCGCCACCACCTCCGTCGGCGTCCGACCGATCCAGTGTTGGAACAGCGACAGATCGTGCGGCGCGAAGCTCCACAGTATATTCTCCTCGGTGCGGACCGTGCCCAGGTTCAGCCGGTTGCTGTAGAGATACTGGAGCTTGCCGATCTTGCCGGCGTCCAGCAGGTCCTTGATCTTCCGCACCGCGGGATGGAACAGCAGCAGGTGGCCCACCATCAGCGCCGAGCCGTGCCGCTCGGCCAGCTCGCAAAGCTGACGGGCTTCGGCCGCGCGCAGCGCCAGGGGTTTCTCGACCAGCACCGGGCGGCGCTGCTCGAGCAGGAAGCGCGCGATCTCAAAGTGCGTCGCCGCGGGCGTGGCGACCGTGAAGCCCTCGAAGCGCTTGTCCGCGACGGCGTCCTTCAGGTTTGTGTACGCGGCAGCCTGCGGAAACTCGCGCGCCAGTGGCGCGAGCGCGTCGGCGTTGCGATCGACAATGCCGCCCAGACAGCCCAGCCCGTGCAGCGTGCGGACGTGGTTGGTCCCCCAGCGGCCGGCGCCGATCACGCACACGGATGGAGGCATAGGCGATACCTGCGGTTTGTGATGGAGCAACACAGCGACAGCCGCCAGGAAGCGAATCTGGCGCCCAGTTCGCGTCGCGGCTGCGTCCGACGCGGCGCGGAATCTAGCGCTGCCCAGCGCGCGTGTCAAGGAACGGCAAGCGCTTGACGCCCGCGCGCGTCGCGCCATAACGTCCGCGTGCGAGCCGCCTGTTGCGCGGGACACCGCCGTCGCCTGAGGACTCCACGCATTCCATGAACCAATCATCTACGCCGTCGGCTCGCGCGGAACCGAAAGTCGGTCCGCCGACTTCCCGCGGCGCCGCGGCGCTCGACTGGCTCTGGGATTGCTGGCAGCGCGGCGGCTGGACGATCGTGCTGCCGCTGCTGGCGCTCGCGGCGCTGGCGGGGTTCCGGGGGAGGGACTGGCGGCCGTTCCCGCTCGAGTCGGTGCTCGCCCGCGAACCACGGACCGTGTGGCTTCTGGCCGCATGCGCGGGCGCCGCGGCGCTCCTGGCCCTGCTCGGGCACCGGCGCAAGTTGGCCGTGGCTGCGCTGATTTGCGCGGGGCTGGTCGGCGCGCTGGTCAACGCGCTGGAATTCAATGCGGCCGATCCCTTCAAGAAACTGCCCATGCTTCACCGGCTGAAGTCGCACGAGCTGGCGCCGCTGGGGATTGAGCCGGGCTGGTACAACCACTGGCGGCCGTACCGTTTCTACGCGGCGCTGTACGACGTGATGCGCGGAAGCCGAATCGTGTCGTATCGCCCTGAGCGCAAGCCTCACGAGAGCTTCGACGGGCTGTTTCACGGGGCGTATCGGCGCTACATGTCGGAGATCCGCGAGATCGTGGAGCAGGACTACGATTCGGCGCTGAGCGACGCGCAGTACGCGGTGCTGCGCGACCGCCTCAGCGAACCGTTCGAGGACCTGCACACGCAACTCACGTGGCGCATCGCGCTGACGCCCGGGCCACTGGCCGATGAATACCGCGTGATGCGCCACGGCACCGAGCACCTGCTGGTACGCGAGAACACGCTGCGCGAGCTGCGAGGAGGCGGCTAGCATGCGAACCGCGCTGCTGGTGGCCGCGTGGCACGTGCTGGGCGGGCTGTTGCTGCTTTGCCTACGGGCGCGCTATCCGCACGCCCTGCTGCAAGCGTCGGCGGTGCTGTGGGGCGCGGCGTTGTACGTGGCGGCGACACTGCTGCTGCTGGTGCTCCATGTCCCGTACACGCTGCACACGGTGGCTCTGGTGATCATCGGGGCGCTGGCCGTGCTGTGCTGGCGCGCGCCGCAGCGACCCGGGCGCGGAATGTTGCTGGCGCTGCTGGCCGGCGGCGCGGTCGTCGGCGCGCTCGGTGCCGCGGGCGAATGGCTCAACATCGCGCCGATGACCTCCGACTCCAGCGGGCAGGTGCTCATGGGCCGCTCGCTGGCGCTGTACGGTGGATTGGACCCGTCGCTCGCTGGGTGGGTCTCCAAGGACTTCGGCTGGTTCGCGAATTTCCCCGCGGTCGTGGCCGTGCTGCATTCGAGCGCCGTGTTTCTCGGGTTGCCGTACCACGCCGGCGTCACACCGGTGCTGTTCGTGGCGCTGCTCGCGACGATGTGCGTCGTGCTCTTCAGCGCCCTGCGTGAATGGTGCGGCCCGTGGCTGGCGGCGCTGATTCCCGCGAGCGGCGCGGCCCTGTGCGTCAGCTCGTTCATGTTCGCGACGCAGGCGTTCTACGTGCACAACGCCCTGCCGGCGGCGATCGGCGCGCTGCTGTTCACGGTCCACGCCTGGTGGTGGCAGCGCACCGGCGACGCCGCATACGCGCGGCTGGCGGCGCTGGCGCTGGTGTTCTACGGCACGACGCGGCTCGAGGCGTGGGTTTACGGCGGCCTGCTGCTGCTGCCGCTGCTCGCACACGACGGGATGACGGCGCGGCTGCGGGCGCAGTGCGTGGCGCTGTTCAGCCTTCCTCTAGCGCTGTGGTACGCGCGGCTCTACACGGTCACCACGGAATACTCGTACATGCTGACCCCCACGCGCGCGATCCTGATGACCGCGGCGCTGGCGTTCCTGCCGCTGGCAACCTGGCTGTTGGAGCGCTTCGGCGGCGCGGCCGCGTTCCGGTTCGCGGCGGCGCTTTCGCTGTTCGGCGCGGCGGCGGTCGTGGCGCTGCTGTGGGCGCTGCGTCCGGGCCACATGTTCCTCAGCGCCGCGTCGATCGTGCAGAACGGCGTGGCCGAGGGCGCCTGGCAGTACCTGTGGTTCGTGCTGCTGGCGGGCATGATCGCCTCGGCAGGGCTGCCAGCGTTCCCCGGCCACACCCTGTGGTCGCGCGGCGCGCTGGCAGTGTTCCTGCTGATCACCGTGATGAGCTCGGCCAAGAACCCGTACCGCCTGGGGTGGTCGGATTCGGCCAACCGCCTGCTGGTGCAATTCGTTCCGCTCATTGTCATCTACCTGGGCCTGCGATTCGGACACGCGGCGCGGGCCATGGCAGGTGATGCGCCGCGCCCGCCGTACCGCTGGGGGGCGACGCTTGCGCCGCTCTGCGCGCTGACGCTGCTGTGTGCCGCGGCGTCGACGCCGCAGAACTACGCGCGCACCGCGACGGTCTACGAAGCGCCGCAGACGGCGAAGGGCTACAGTTTTCAGGTCTCGCTCGAGCTCCGCGCGGGGTTCGCTTCGGCCGTCGAGCGCTGCCCGAGCGAGCTGGTGTTCGGATGGGAGTCGCCGGTCACGGCCTCCTGGCTCGAAGTGGTCGAGCACGACCCGCAGCGCGGGCTGCGGGACTTCGCCTGGGACTGGTCGAGTGACGGGCGCAACTGGAACTTGCTGCTGGACAGTCGGCTGGGCGGTCCACTGCTGCGCTGGCCGGGCGAACCGGCACACTATGCGCTGGCGCTTCCGGCGGCGCCGATTCGATACGTGCGCCTCGTGGCGCGACACGCCGCCGGCGAGAAGCGCGTCCTCATGGAACGCATCCGCGTGTGGACCAGCCTTTCGCCGGACAAGCGCGGCGACGCTGCCGTCGCGGAGCGGTGGACGCCTACGGAGCACGTGCTGGCGCATCTCGACGAATGGCGGGACGCCGGCGGCGTGGACTGGGCCCGCGGGGCCGCGGTGGTGCGCGCCGGCGAGGGGATCGACGTTGTCCCGCCGCAGCCGCTGGTGGCGCGGCGGCCCCCGCATGAGCCGCGCGTGCGTCCGCGGATGCTGTTCGACGGGAAGAGCGCGACGACGATCGAGGCGGTCGTGGACCTCGGCTGGACCGTCTCCGCAGAACAGATCAAAGTCGCCGGCGAATCGATGTTTGCGGGCGAAGTCGCGACCTCCGCGGACGGCGCGAGCTGGCGTCCCGCGGCAAGCAGCGACGGCCATTTCGTCCCCGCGCCGGAAGCGTTCCGCTACGTTCGGCTCGCACAACGGGACGGTCCGCCCGTGGGCATGATTCAGCGGATCGAGGTGACATCGGCGCTGGATGGCGCGCTGCGCGAAGCCCTGCCGCTGGCGCGCGAGCGTGGCGTTCCCATCGATCTCGCGGCGCTCTCGGTTGTGAAGCGCGCGCCAGAATGCGCTCCGGGCTACGGGTTCGAGATCGCGCTGCGCGGCCGGTCGGACGGGCATTTCGTTTCCGCGATTCAGCCCTGCCCGGTCGAGGTCGTGGTGGACCTTCAGACGCCGCACGAGGTGCAGTTGCTGGAGCTGTTCGCCCACGACGCCGCCCGCGCCTGGACGGATTTCGAGATCGCGGCCGCCGGCGAGGATGAGCGGTGGGAGCCGGTTTTCGACACGCGCGACGCGCAGGCGACATTCATGCGGCTGGACGAGCTCCGCTGGGGTTTCGACTTGCGACGCGCCGGGCCGGTCCGCTACGTGCGGATCACGCTGCGCGCCGCGCGCGGCGAGAACCGCCTGCTGTTGAACCGCATGGCGCTGTGGAGCACGTTCGACCTCTCGGCGAGTCCGACGCCGATCCGCTGGTCTGACCGGTCTGACCCCTGACGCCGCCGCGCGGATGCGGCCCGCCCGCGCGTTATGCGCGACCGGGGCCCGACGCCTTCGTCCAGGCGAGGATTTCCGACGCGACGTACTCCTGCATCTCCGGCGAAAGCTCGGGATAGATCGGCAGCGCCAGCGACTCTCGCGCGGCGGCTTCGCTGTGCGGGAAGTCGCCGCGCTCGAAGCCCAGGTACGCGAAACACGCCTGCTCGTGGAACGGCACGGGGTAGTAGATTTCCGTGCCGATGTCGCGCTTCGCGAGATGGGCTTTCAGATCATCGCGTCCGCGCGGAACCCGAATGACGTACTGGTTGTAGATGTGCTGCTCGCGCGTGTACGCGACGTGCGGCGTGACGATCGCGCCGCCGGCCAGCAGGCGGTCGTAGCGCGCCGCGTGCTCGCGCCGCGCCGCGTGCCAGCGCTCCAGGTGGCGGAGCTTGACGCGCAGCACGGCCGCCTGGATCGGGTCGAGGCGGAAGTTGCCTCCGACCAGCGAGTGGTAGTACTTGGGCTGCGCGCCGTGGTTGCGGAGCCGGGCCAGCTTGTCGGCCAGTTCGGAGTCGTCCGTCACCACCATTCCGCCGTCGCCGATGCCGCCGAGGTTCTTGCTCGGGAAGAATGAGAAGCAGCCCATCAGCCCCATCGACCCGGCGCGGCGCTCGCCCAACTTCGACGGGTACCGCGCGCCGATCGCCTGGGCCGCATCCTCGATCACGGGGATTTCGTGCCGCCGCGCGAGTTGGAGGATCGGGTCCATGTCCGCGCACTGCCCGAACAGATGCACGGGCAGGATCGCCTTGACGCGCGGCGCGTCCGACGCGTGCCGGTCGAACCACGCCGCCAGCGCCCGCGGGTCGAGGTTGAACGTCCGCGGGTCGATGTCGACGAACACGGGCGTCGCGCGCAGACGGGCGACCACGCCGGCGGTGGCGAAGAACGAGTATGGCGTGGTGATCACCAGGTCGCCGGGGCCAACGTCGAGCGCCATGAGCGCGACCAGCAGCGCGTCCGTTCCCGAGGTCACGCCCACGGCGCGCCGCCGGCCGCAGTAGTCCGCAATGGCGGACTCCAGCGCTTCGACCTGCGGACCGAGGATGTAGCGGGTGGACTCGATGACCTCATCGACGGCGGCCTTGAGCTCGTCGCGGATCGTGTCGAGCTGGGCCTTGAGATCGAGCAGCGGCACGTGCATCGGCGGGCAGCCTCGCGTGCGGGGCCATGCTTGGAGCGCGGGGCGAGCGTAGCCGGCGCTGCTGCGCGTGTCAATTCTGCGGCGCCGGGTACGCGCGATTGAGCGCCCGCGTTGAATCACGCGCGCCGCGTCTTTACACTCTTCCTCTTCTGGTGGAATCGCGACGCCGCGCGCGGCGGCGAGCGCGGTTGAGCCGACCTCGGGCGAGCGCGAAACCGCGATGCCTCCAACCTCCCTCTACTCGCGCGTCGTGTCGTTCCTGCGACCGGACGTTGCGCTCGTGATGGCGATTCTCGCGGTCCGCGCCGCGACCGAGATGCACTTCGGCGGGGTGATCGAAGAGTACGACGGGATGGGGGGCGACGGCCGCCAGCACGTGGTGCTCGCGGAAGACATTCCGCGAGTCGTCGCGGAGCGCGAGACGACGGCCTACCACTACCGGCACCTGCTGCCGTACGCGACGCTGCACACGGCGTACCGGCTGCTCGGCGTTCCGTACGACGTGGAACACCCGCGCAGCATCATCGTCGGCCACCAGGTCCAGAACACGCTGCTGTTGCTGCTGGCGTGCTTCGTATGGGGCCGCACGCTCGATCATCTCCGCATCGGACCGATGATGCGCTGGTTGTCGTTCGCCCTCCTGTTCCTGAACTTCGGCCTGCTGAAGATGCCGTACTACCACCCTTGCAACGGCGACAGCGCGCAATTCCTGGTGGGGCTGCTGATGCTGCACTGCTTCGTCACGCGGCGCTGGTACTGGCTGATCGCCGTGGCGACGCTGGGGTTCTACGTGCGGCCCGGGGGAGACGTCTACGCGCTCGCACTGCTGGCGTTCCGCCCGCCGCAGCCGGACGACGCGCCGTTGCGGCCGACGGCGGGACTGGCGACGTTCGCGGCCGGGGCGGCGGCGATCGTCGTGGGGTTGATCGGCGCGTTCTACTTCTCGCCGTATTTCTGGGTGCGGGTCATCCAGCCGCCGCTGGGGTTCCTGCGCGGGTTCAGCGTGGCGATCCTGGCGGCGTTCACGTACTTCGCCGTCGCGCACCTGCTGCGCGGTTTTTCGCTGGCGTCCCTGCGGCGCGTGAACGTGCTGCCGCTGGCGCTGTTTCTGGCGACGAACGCCGCGCTGCGCATCCTCACGGATTCGGTCGCCCGGCCGCCCAGCCTGCTCGAGACGAGTGAGCTGCGGATGCTCTTTTCGTCCGTGGCGCTGGGCGTAAGCAAGCCGGCGATCTCGCAGGTGGCGCACGTGGTGTACTTCGGTCCGGCGGTGGCGCTGCTGTACGTTCTGTGGCCGAGGGTCTGCCGCGTCGCGGGCGAGTTCGGTCCGGGCATGATCGCCGCGCTGGGCGTGGTCGTGCTGCTGGGGTTGAACTCGGAGACGCGCGTGCTTACGACGCCGTTCCCGCTTGCCGTGCTGCTGCTCGTGGTCGTGTTGGACCGGCTCGCGCTGCCGGTGTCGTTTGCCTGGGCGACGTTCGCGATTGCGCTGGCGTGGTCGCGCATCTGGCTCTCGATGGGCGCCGAGGTCCCCTGGTCGCGAAAGGAGTTTCCTGACCTGCTGTACTGGATTCACCAGGGACCGTGGATGCCCACGCTGGCCTACGTCGTGCAGGGCTTCCTGGTTGCGGCGATGGTCGCGTGGTTCGCATGGCGCTTCTATCCGGACGCGTTGCGCGGCGCCCGGAGCGCGGTGGCTCGGTGGGCCGGTTCGAGCGAACCGGCCGCCGCTCAGTGGCTGGCGCTGCGCCGGGCCGTCGCGGAGCGCATCGCGCGCGTCGGCCGGCCGCTGGCGTGGTCGATCGGGCTGGGCTGGGCGGGCGTGCTGCTGGCCGGGCTGGTCGTCGTTCCGCTGGTCTTCGCGCGCCTGCCCGAGAACGCGCCGCGCTTCGTGATCGATCCCGAGCCGCACATCGTGGGGCACGGCGTCTCGAAGCTCCGGCTTGTGGATGCGACCGGCGGCTTGCCGTACCTGGACGGCATCATGGACATCGAGTGGAAACCGGGACCCGACGTCGAGCGCGGCGCCGTTCACTTCGGCGCCCCAGGCGCCAGTGTGACGTACGCCTACTTCAACCACCTTGGCGAATATGACGTCACCGTCCGCGCCCGGTTCAAGGCGATCCCGCGCGAGTTCAAGCTGGCCGACACGATCCACGTCGTCGGCCTAGGCCCGGCGCAGCCGCTGGATTTTCGCCGCGACGGCTGCGACGACCTGGTCTGGTATCAGCAGCAGAGCGGGCTGCTCTCGATCGACGCCGTCGACCCCAACAACAGCGTCGAGACCATCGACGTGATCGATGAGCCGCTGCGGCGCTGGCGGCCGCGGCTGGTGGCGGACTTCACGGCCGACCGCTACAGCGACCTGCTCTGGGTGGACGCCGAGGGTGGCGGCGTGGCGGTCCACGAGCTCCGCGACGGTGTGTTCGTCTCCTCCCGCGCGCTGAGCGGCCCACCGCCCGGGTGGACGCTGGTGACCGCCGCCTACGTGGACGGCGACGGGCAGGCGGACATCGTTTATCGCAATCCGGCGACGAACGAGGTGGTCGCCCACCTGCTGCGAATGCGCGCCGTGCCCGTCGTGCAGCCGCTGAACCGGCCGCGCGATCCGACCGACGTCCTCGCGGCGGTGGCCGACTTCAGCGGCGACGGCCGCGCGGACCTGCTCTGGTACAACCCCACCACGGGCAACGTGGAACTGAAATTGACCGAGGAGGGCGCGATCGGCCGCAGCGAGCAGCTTCCGACCGTGGCCGAACCAGGCTGGAGCATCGTCGGGTGCGAGGACCTGGACGGCGATTACCGGTTCGACGTGTTGTGGCACAATCCTGCGACCGGCTGCTACTACAGCCAGATCATGGGCGCCGGCCTCGGGCCGACTTCGGCTGGGGCGGACCAGGTCGCCGTCCCCGCGGACCTCGACTTTGTCGGGCGGGGATGGGTGGTCGATTCCGGCGACGACGCGACGACGGCGTCGGTAGCGTACTGGCGGCACCGCGCGACCGGAGCGATCTGGCGCAGCGCGCTCGCCGGCCCGGAGTTCGCACCGTCGGACATGCATCCGGTCTCGCTTGGTCCGGCCGTCGACTGGGAGTTCGTGATGCTCGGCGATTTCGACGGCGACGGCGGGACAGACCTGCTCCTCCGGCACGCCGTCAGTGGCGAAGCGCTGATCGGCTTCGGCCGGCCGGACCGACTCGAGTTCGGCTGGCCGACACAACGGCAGCGCGGGCCGGAGTACGTTCTCATCGGACCCGCACCCCAACTCATCACTTCCGCCGCCCAGCCGCGCTGATGGCCCGTGCGTGCGGCTTCGCGTCGGTTGACAAGTCCTGTCGGCCTCCCGATACTCTGCCGCAACATTCCCAGTCGCCGGTCCGCGAGGGGTACTGGGCTGCGGCGAACCGCCTCCGCGGCGGGTCCATCGCCGGAATGCGGGATTTGGGCCGGTCGACGCCTGAAAGAGAGGGCTGTCCAGGGCATGATCGCGCCTACCGTCCAGCTCGGGCAGGACGTCCGGATTTTCCAGCCTGACTTGGTGAATCTCTACGGCTGCTCGATCGGCGACCGCACGAAGATCGGCGCGTTCGTCGAGATTCAGAAAGACGCGACGATCGGGCGGGACTGCAAGATATCGAGCCACACGTTCGTCTGTTCGGGCGTCCACATCGCCGACGAGGTCTTCGTGGGCCATGGCGTGATGTTCATCAACGACATCTACCCGCGGGCGACGAACGAGGACGGCAGCCTGCAATGCGAGGCGGACTGGGTCTGCGTCGAGACGCACGTCAAGCGGCGCGCCTCGATCGGCAGCAACGCGACGATTCTCGCGGGCGTGACGATCGGCGAAGGGGCGCTGGTTGGCGCGGGCGCCGTGGTGACCAAGGATGTGCCGGACCATGCGATCGTGGCCGGCGTGCCGGCGCGTGTCGTGGGCGACGTCCGGCAGCGCAAGGCCCGCAAGCGGACGCCGGCCGCGACCTGAACGCCGCCGCGCGCGGGCGGCGGTTCGGCTCAAGGAGGAAGCTCGCATGCTCAGCGTCGCCGTCATCGGTTATGGCTACTGGGGTCCGAACCTGGTCCGCAATTTCGCGTCGATCAAGGAAGCGCGTGTCGCGGCGGTCTGCGACCAGCGCCCCGAACGGCTGGAGAGCGTCCGTAGCCTGTATCCCGCGGTGAAGACGACCACGGAATACGCCGAGGTGCTCGACGACGCGGGCATCGACGCGATCGTGATCGCTACGCCCGTGTCCTCGCACTACGCGCTGGCCAGCGCCGCGTTCAAGGCAGGCAAGCACGTCTGGCTCGAGAAGCCGATGACGGCGGGCGCCGAGGAAGCCGTGAGGCTCATCGCCGAGGCCCGGCAGGCGCGTCGGCTGCTGCACGTCGACCACACGTTCATCTACACGGGCGCGGTGCGGAAAATCCGCGAGCTGGTCGCGGGCGGCGAGATCGGCGACGTGTACTACTACGACTCCGCGCGCGTGAACCTGGGTCTGTTCCAGCACGACGTCAACGTGATCTGGGACCTCGCGGTTCACGATTTGTCGATCGTGGACCATGTCCTCGGCGCGCGGCCGATCGGCGTCTCCGCCACGGGCGTGGCGCACGTGAACGGCAACCATGCCAACATCGCCTATCTGACCCTGTTCTTCAAGAATTCGCTCATCGCGCATTTCCACGTGAACTGGCTGGCCCCGGTCAAGCTGCGGCAGACGCTGATCGGCGGCAGCAAGAAAATGATCGTCTGGGACGACCTCGAACCCAGCGAAAAAGTCAAGGTTTACGACAAGGGCATCACGCTGTCCGACGATGACAGCGTGCACAAGGCGCGCATCGGCTACCGCAGCGGCGACATGTGGGCCCCGCGGATCGACGCGACCGAGGCGCTGCGCGACGAGGCGCAGCATTTCGCGGCCTGCGTCGCCGCCGGCAAGCCGACGATCACCGATGGCTACGCCGGTCTGCGCGTGGTGGAGATCGCCGAGGCGGCCACACGCTCGCTGGACGCCAACGGCCAGATGGTGCGCCTTGAACTGCAAAAGGACGCCGAATGATCCCGTTCCTGGATCTCAAAGCGCAATACCAGTCGATCAAAGCCGAGGTCGAGCCGGCCGTGCTTCGCGTGCTCGAAAGCTGCGCGTACGTTCTCGGCCCGGAGGTGAAAGCCTTCGAGGACGAGTTCGCCGCCTTCACCGGCGGCAGACACGCCATCGCATGCAACTCCGGCACCAGCGCGCTGCACCTGGCGTTCCTCGCGGCGCGGATCGGCCCGGGCGATGAAGTCATCACCGTGCCGCACACGTTCGTCGCCACGGTGTCGGCGATCCGGTACACGGGCGCGCGGCCCGTGTTCGTGGACATCGACCCGGTTTCGTTCACGATGGACCCTTCTCAGATTGAGGCCCGGATCACCAAACGCACCAAGGCGATCGTGCCCGTGCATCTCTACGGCCAGTCGGCCGACCTGGACCCGATCCTCGAGATCGCCCGACGACACAAACTGCTCGTGATCCAGGACGCGGCGCAGGCGCACGGCACCGAGTACAAGGGCCGCAAGCTGGGCACCCTGGGCGACGCCGCGTGCTACAGTTTCTATCCCGGCAAGAACCTCGGCGCCGCCGGCGAGGGCGGAATCCTGGTGACCAACAACGACGAGTGGAACCGGCTCGCCCGCATGCACCGCGACTGGGGCGCCGAGCGCAAGTACGAGCACGAGATCGAGGGCTATAACTACCGCATGGACGGCGTGCAGGGCGCGGTGCTGCGCGTCAAACTGCGCCACCTGCCCGCGTGGAACGCCGGCCGGCAGCGCGCCGCGGCGCGCTACGATCAGCTCCTCGCCGGCTCGGGCGTGACGCCGCCGAAGAGAATGGCCTGGGGCACGCACGTGTACCACGTCTACGCCGTGCGGACGACGGACCGAGCCGGGCTTCAGGCGCACCTGAGCGACCGGCAGATCGGCACGAACATTCACTATCCGCACGCGATTCACCGTCTGCCGGCGCACGCCGACCTGGGCTACAAGGCCGGCGATTTCCCGCACGCCGAGCGGGCCGCGGCGGAGGTGCTTTCACTGCCCATGTTCCCTGAGCTGACCGACGCGCAAATCGAAACCGTGGCCTCCGCGATTCGGGAGCATGCGGCCCGTGGCTGAGCGCAACGCGGAATCGCCGCTGGTCGCGCGCGTAATCGCCGCCGTCCACGGACGGCAGGAGCTCGCCGCCGATCCGGCGTTCGTCTCGGGCATGGCGGCGCACCTGCGCGCCGCGCACGGCCGCGACGAGCTGCTTCAGCACTACGCGCGGTTCGCGGGCGGCGCCGGCGAGTTCGACGCGCTCATGCGGCGCATTCTGGTTCGGGCATTGGCGCGGTCGTGCGGCGACGGGCTGCGGGTGGAGCCTGGCGCGGCGTTCAAGCACGTCGAGACGTTCGAGATCGGCAGCGGAGTGTTCATCGGCGCCGGCGCGTACCTTCAGGGGCGTTACGACGGCACGTTCCGGATCGGCGACCGCACGTGGATCGGGCCGCAGGCGTACGTTGATGCGCGGGCGCTGATCATCGAGAACGACGTCGGCTGGGGCCCGGGCGCGAAGGTGCTCGGGTCGGCGCACACCGGCGTGCCGACCGACGTGCCGATTATCCGGACCGACCTGGAGATCAAGCCGGTGCGGATCGGCGCCGAGGCCGACATCGGCGTGAACGCGGTGATCCTGCCGGGTGTTACAATCGGGCGCGGAGCGATCGTCGGCGCCGGCGCGGTCGTCACGCACGACGTCGAGCCGTACAGCATCGTGGCGGGCGTGCCGGCGAAGTTCCTCCGCCGGCGTGAGGGCGCCCCCGCGACCTGAATCCGGGAGTCACCCCATCGTGTCGACGCGGGCCGATCCAACCCAGCCGCCGAGCGCGGATGCGCCGACGCTCAGCATCGTCATCCCCGTCTACAACGAGCAGGAGAGCCTGCCGGCCCTGTTCGAGCGGCTGGCCAGGCTGTGCATCCCGCTGGCCGATACGCCGCACGAGGTGATCTTCGTAGATGACCATTCGACGGACGCCTCGCCGCGGATGCTGGTGGAGGCCTGCCGCCAGACGCCGAACTATCGGTTCATCCGCCTGGCCCGCAACAGCGGCAGCCACATCGCGATCTTCGCCGGGCTGGACCACGCTCGAGGGCGCTGCGCCGTGTTCCTGGCGGCCGATCTGCAAGACCCACCGGAGCTGATTCCGCAGATGCTGGAGAGATGGCGCGCGGGTCACGAGGTCGTGTGGGCGGTTCGCGCCGAACGCCAGGGAATTCCACTGTCCGAAAAGCTGTTCGCAAGCGCGTTCTACGCGGTCTTCAACCGCGTGGCGCACGTCTCGCTCCCGCCGCAGGGAAGCGATTTCGCGCTGCTCGATCGCGTGATCCTGGACGGCCTGAAGGCCAGCGTGAACGCCAGCCCGTTCCTGATGGGGGAGATCGCGCAGCTCGGCTATCGCCAGACGCGGGTCGATTACGTCAAGGCCGAGCGCCGCTTCGGCGCGACCAAATGGAACGTGCGCAAGAAGCTGCGGCTGTTCGCCGACGCGTTCGTCGCCTGCTCGTACTTTCCGCTGCGGGCCATGTCGTACGTCGGATTGTCGTGCAGCGCCATCGGTTTCCTCTACGCGCTGTTCGTCATCATCTGGACGCTCATCGGCGGCGGCCCGGTCGCGGGCTGGTCGTCGCTGATGGTCGTCGTGCTGGTGCTCGGCGGCATCCAGATGACCATGCTCGGCGTGCTGGGCGAGTACCTGTGGCGCACGCTCGAAGAAGCCCGCCGGCGGCCGCCGTACTTCATCGAGGCCAGCGCCGGCGTCAGCGTTGCTTCGCCGATCTCGCGCGAGAGCGTGCGGCGGTCGGTGCCGATCGCTTTCGTCTCCGGTGCTTCGCGGCCGGAGCCTGCCGCGCCGCCGGCCGCCCGCCCACAGGGATGACGTTGCGGGTCTGATCCGATCCGCAACCGCAACGGAGCGGAAACGGCGCGACACGCCGACCTGATCCCCCGCTCGCTCATGCTCGATGCTCGGTCCGGTTCGACGGAACCCACGTCGTGGCGACGGTGTGCAGTCGCCGCGCCGTTCGCTACACTCTCGGTGCATGGACCGCGCCGAAGGCCCTCCCGCCGTGACCGAAGCGCCGCGCCGCCGCTGGCGAGCGCTGCTCGGGCTCGCGCTGAGCGGGCTACTGGTCGCGCTGGTCGTCTGGCGCGTTGACCTGCGCGAGGCGTGGCAGGCGCTCCTGCGGATGGACCGCGGCCGGCTTTGGCTTCCGGCGCTGCTGCTGGTCCTGGCGCTGGCGATCCGTCCGGTTCGCTGGCGGCTCTTGTTTCCACCTGGGCGCCGCCCGGCCCTGGTACGCTGCTTCGCCGCTTGGCAGGTGGCGAACATGAGCAATAACGTGCTGCCGGCGCGCGGCGGAGACGTGTTGCGATGCTTCTTGATCGCGGGTGGCGAGCGCATGCGCGGCGCGAGCACGGCGCTGGCCACGCTCGGCGTGGAGAAGGTGCTCGACGGGCTGGCGCTCCTGGCCGTGATCGTGCTGGCGTTCGCGTTCGTCACGCCGCCGGGCTGGCTGCAAGCGCTGACGGCGGTCGCGGCGCTCGTGTTCGTCGGCGCGCTGGTCGTGATGGTGCTGCTCCAGCGCTCGCCGCGCTGGGCTGAGCGCACCGCGCTCGGCGTCGGGCTGCGGTTCCGCCGGGTCGCGCTGGCCCGGCGGCTGGTTGAGCTGCTGCGAAGCTTCACGGACGGCCTGCATGCCGTCCGATCCGCGCGGCTGATGAGCGTGCTCGCAGCGCTGACCGCGCTGACATGGTTCCTGGAGTTGGCGTTCGTCTGGGCGGTGGGCCGGGCGCTGGGCCTGCCGCTCGAGCTGTGGCAGGGCACAGTCGTCGCCGCGGTGCTGGGGCTGGGGCTGATGGTCCCAGCGGCGCCCGGCTACATCGGCTCGTACGAGTTCATCTGCGTCTCAGTCGGCGCAATGTTCGCGCTGACGAATGAGCAGGCGTTGGCACTGGCGCTGGTGATGCACGCGGGCGTCCTGCTGGCGACGACGGGATTCGGCCTGGCGGGCCTGGCGGCGACCACGCTGCGTCTGCCGCGCGCGGCCGGCGAGGCGCCGTCGTTTTCGGCAATCGGTCATCCGGAGGCGGCACTCGATGGAAAGTAAGCGGCGCGTTCTTGTCACCGGCGGCGCGGGCCTGATCGGCTCGCACATCTGCGATCAGCTCATCCGCCGCGCGGAGGCCAAGGGATACGGCGAGATCGTCGTGCTGGACAATTTCGTCCGCGGCCGGCGCGAGAACCTCGCCTGGGCGCTGGCGCACGGCGACGTGACCGTCGTCGAGGGCGACATCACGGACCGCGACACGGTGCGCGAGGTCATGCGCGGCATCGACCTGCTATTCCACATGGCGGCGATCCGTATCACGCAGTGCGCGCAGGAGCCGCGCCTGGCGCTCGAGGTGCTCGTGGATGGCACGTTCAACGTGCTCGAAGCGGCGGTCGAGGCGAAGGTACGCAAGGTCGTCGCCGCGTCGTCGGCGTCAGTGTACGGTATGGCGGAGAGCTTCCCGACGCGCGAGGACCACCATCCCTACAACAACCGCACGTTCTACGGCGCCGCCAAGACGTTCAACGAGGGGATGCTGCGCAGCTTCAACGACATGTACGGGCTGGACTACGTCGCGCTGCGCTATTTCAACGTCTACGGCCCGCGGATGGACGTGCACGGCAAGTACACCGAAGTGCTCGTCCGCTGGATGGAGCGGCTCGCCGCCGGACAGCCGCCGCTGATCTTCGGCGACGGCAAGCAGACGATGGACTTCATCTATGTCGAGGACATCGCCCGGGCGAACATTCTTGCGGCGGAGTCGGCCGTGACGGACCGCGTCTTCAACGTCGCCAGCGGGACCGAGTCCAGCCTGCTCGACCTGGCGGTGGCTCTCAACCGCGTCATGGGCACGAACCTCAAGCCCGAGCACCTGCCCGAACGTTCGGTGAACCCGGTGCCGCGACGCCTGGCGTACACGGACGCGGCCGCCGAGGCGATCGGCTTCCGCGCGGAGGTCGGGCTGGAAGAGGGTCTGCGACGGTTGGTCCAGTGGTGGTGCGCGGAGCGGGCGGCGGAAGCGGCCGGAGCGGCAACACGCTAAGGGGCATCCGATGCACCCTGCGGTCTTGCCCGAGTTGCGACCGCAAGGCATCGGGCTTCCCCGGCGGCATGGCCGCCGCCGCATGGTGCGAGCCCTGCTCGCGCGATGATCGTACCTTCGGAGGATCAACCCTTGGCTGTTGAAACGCAACCGAAGCCCAGCAGCATCCCGATCATGAAGCCCTGGACCGACCAGGCCGAGGCCGACGCCGCCCGCCGGCCGATCCTCTCCGGCTGGTTGACGCAAGGTCCGGAAGTCGCCGCGTTCGAGCGCGAGTTCGCCGAACTCGTCGGGGCAAAGCATGCCTGCGCCGTTTCAAGCTGCACGACGGCGCTGCACCTGGCGCTGGTCGCGGTGGGTGTGCGGCCGGGCGACGAGGTCGTCACAGTCAGCCACTCATTCATCGCCACCGCCAACGCGGTGCGCTACTGCGGCGCGACGCCGGTGTTCGTGGACATCGAGCCGCGGACGTACAACCTCGATCCGGCCGGGCTGGCGGACGCGATCACGCCGCGGACGCGGGCGATCCAAGTGGTGCACCAGATCGGCATGCCGTGCGATCTGCGCGCGATTCTGCCCATTGCCCGCGAGCACCGGCTGCCCGTAATCGAGGACGCCGCGTGCGCAATCGGCAGCGAGGTGAAGTGGGGCGAGCGCTGGGAGCTGATCGGCAGGCCGCACGCAGACATCGCTTGCTTCTCGTTCCACCCGCGCAAGTTGGTCACGACCGGCGACGGCGGAATGCTCACGACGGCGAGCGACGCCTGGGACGCGCGCTTCCGGCTGTTGCGCCAGCACGCGATGAGCGTGACGGACTCCGTGCGGCACGGCGCGAAGCAGGTAATCTTCGAGACCTACCCCGAGGTGGGCTTCAACTATCGCATGACCGACATCCAGGCCGCCGTGGGCCGCGAGCAGCTCAAGAAGCTCCCCGCGATGATCGCCCGGCGGCGGATGCTGGCCGAACGCTACAACGCGCTGCTCGCGGACGTGCGCGGCGTGACGCCGCCCTTCGAGCCGGAATGGGCGCGGAGCAATTTCCAGAGCTACTGTGTGCGACTGGCCGACGGCATCGACCAGCGGTCCGTGATGCAGCACATGCTCGACAACGGAATCGCAACGCGGCGCGGCGTCATGTGCGCGCACCGCGAGCCGGCGTACGGACCGGACGACTGGCGCGGCGGCGCAAACATGGTTCGGCGCCTGATCGAGAGCGAGCGGGCTCAGGACACGACCATCCTGCTGCCGCTGTTTCACCAGATGACGGAGGCCGACCAGGATCGCGTCGTGGCGACGCTGCGCGAAGCGCTGGCTCGTTGAACCGGTCGGAGCGGTCTCCGACCGGGACTGCCCCAACCCAGCCGCGACCGTGAGGGAGCGGGAGCACGCAAGGGAGCGTCGGAACTCTGTGTCGGGCGGCGCCGTCAGCGTCGGGCTCGGAGGTCCGACGCTACGAACCCGCTGGACGAGTTACGCGGTTGCAACGCCCGGACGTCGAACTGTCCCCTCGCGGGCGCCGCTCGATTCAGCGCTCCCCAGCCTGCGGCGCGAGGTCGTAGACGCGCGCGACGGCGTTCTCGAAGATCAGCGTCGCACGCCGGGCGACGTCGGGTGGCAGCTCGTGACCGGCGAACACGATCGCCATTTCGATCCGCGGCTCGCTCCATTGCGCATCAACCGGGTTTACCGTCACCCAGTACCGCGCGAGCGCGGACGACAGGTAGCCGACGAGCACGCGGTCGCGATCGGTGCCGCGCGCCTGCGCGTAGTCGCCGACGAGCGCAATCCGACCCGGCTCACCGCTCGGGCGGCGTAGCGCGCGCAGCTCCACCAACTCCCGCAGATCGGCGTCGAGCACGCTCATGTGGCGCTCCGCGGCGCCCGCGTGCCGTTCCGGCAGCAGCCACGGACTGGTCTCCCACCACGCGGTCGTGACGTTCGCCCACAGCAGCGCGGCCACAAGTCCGCCGCCGATCGCTTGGAGCGGCCAGGCGCGCCGCGCGAAGAGCACGTCAATGCCGAGCGCGAACACCGGGATGGCCAGCACGCCGCAGGTGATCAGCAGCTTGGCCGCGAAGTAAGTCTGCCCGGCGGCGAAAAGCGCTGCGGTCGCCGCGGCGAAGACGATCAGCGTCAACGAGACGACGCGCCGCGCAGGGTCCCGAAGACCGCAGGCCGCGCCGACGGTCGTCACGCCCAGGCAGATGAGCATCAGGTTCGGCCCGGTGTGATTCGAGCGCTGGACCAGCCAGGTCGGCTCGGTCCGCCCGAGCAGTTCGCGCAGGATTACGCCGCTGTCGTGCGAGACGCCCACCCAGTCGCGAATGCCGTAGGCGATCTCGCCGAACGCGATCCAGTCGCGATAGAAGGGAAAGACGGACGTGCGGCCGATTTCGTTGAGCCGTTCGACGTACCTGGGCACGTCGCTGGGCGCGGCGACGAGCGGGATCAGGCCGGCCAGACTCAACGCGGCCGTCAGTGCGCCGACGCTCAGCAGCGCCAGCAGCGGCCGCCAGGAGCGCCGGGCGGCAGCGGTGACCAGCAGCGCGACCGCGACGACGAGCGGCATCAGGAACTGCGCCGGGTATTGGCAGACCGTCCCCGCCAGCGGCGCGGCAAGAAGCAGCATTCGCGCGAGCGTCGCGCCGGACACAGGTCGTCGGAGATGGGCGTCGAGCACGATCGCGGCCCAGACGGACATCAGCACGAACGGGATCGAGACATACTGCGCCACATAGCACTGGGCGAAGATCGCGTAGAGCATTCCCGAAGAGGAAAACAGCAGCGCGCCGACCCACACGCCGGCCCCGCCTGTCAGCGTGCGACGCAGCAGACAATAGCCGATCAGGGGCAGCAGCAGCCAGTAGTTGACGTGGAGCTGCGTGTACGCGGCGCGCGTCGATTCGCCGCACAGCAGCGCCGTGTTCAGCAGCACAAGCAGGTCGCCGGTGCGCTCGGCCCAATTGTAGATGCCTGCGACGAGGTGCTCGACGTTGGCACGCGTCCGCCAGCCGGGATCCTCAAGCAAGTTGATCGGCTCGTGCCGGAACGCCTCAGCGTGGTTGATGTAGAAGTACGAGTCGGTTAGCGCGTGGCCGGTGAACCAGTGTGGTAGAGCCAGCGCGGGAGAGTACAGCGCCAGCGTAGTCACGACGCTCATTGCGGCGACGCCCAGCAGCGGCCGCGCTTCAGCGCGCGAAGGCCAGAGCGTCCGGAGGTTACTGCCGCAGCGGCGAACCTCGAAAATCAGCGCGATCGTGGCCGCCACGCCGCCGGCGATAAGCGTCGCCCAGAACGCGCTTTCGCCGCCGAGATGCAGCCGGGTCAGCGTCACCGACGCGATGATCGGGACCGACAGCCCGGCTGCGACCAGCGCCAGCCAGCGTTCAAGATATGGCAGGTGCGGCAGCAGCGTGCGGACGAGCGGCAGGCCGAGCAACACGCCGACCAGCAGGTGCAGCGCGGCGCGGGCAAGCAGCAGCAACGCGTTGCCCGCCGCGAGCCATGCGATGCGGCCGGTTCGTACGCCGCGGACGGGAAGCTCCAACCACTGCGCGTCTACGCCCAGTGCGCCGCGCCAATCTGCCAGCACCGCCTCACCCCAGATGACGCGCGCCCGCGTGATCGCCGCGCCGCCGGCCGTCGCGCGGACCGCCAGGGGCTCGTCCTCGAGCGGCAGCACGGCGGCAAGTCGGGTCGTGTATCGCGGGAGCGGCAGCTCGATGTCGCGCCACTGCTCGTCCGGCGCGTACAGGTCGACGACGACCGGCTCGCCGCCCGCAAGTTGCAGCCGCGCAACGCCGCCCCGGGGATGAGACAGCAGCGGCAGCGTCACGCGGCCGAGCGCGTGATCGCGCCACACGAGCGTCGCGGGCTGCTGCGGCTCAGGGGTGGCGACCCAACGGCCGCCGTGCTCCCAGGGCCGCCAGCCGCCGTCCATCGCCGCGGGCTCCGCGCGCCCCGGCAGCAGATGTGTGCCCGGAGGCGGCAGAAAGTAGACCTCCGTCCCCGCCGATTGCGGGTGTTTTTCGCCCGTGGCAGTGACGCGAAGCTCGTATGCGGTTGGCAGCGGGCGGACGGAGGACTCGATCGGCGCGTCCCCCGTCGCGCTCGACACGCTCAGCTCTGCGCCAGCCGGCAGGTCGCGAATGTCAAGCAGGAGCTGCACGGGCGGCAGCCACAGGCGCGCGAAGCGCAGCGCGGCGATCGCGCCGCCCAGGGCGAGGATCGCCACGACGGCGCCGAAGACTCGTTGCGAGCGCCGCGCGGCGACGGCTGGGGCTGGCGGTTCGTCCGGCAAATCGTGCTCCCGGACAGCGAGTTGTCACTGCGCGTCGCGCCGGCAGCCCGGCGGGGGAAGCCGCATACGCTAGAGATGCCGGCGAGGCCTGTCAATTTCGCGTCCGGCGCCGCACGGTCCGTTGGTTTCGTCCGAACCGGACGGGCAAGCGAGGGAGCTGACACGGACGCTTCGATATCCTCGTGCCGCCTCGGGACCCGATGACGCGGCAGGCCGGACGTCAGTATGAACTGCGGCTTGGCGGCGCGCAGCGGCGCTTCCCTTGCCCCCGCGCCGGCCGGTCTGGACAATAGGCCGCCATGTCGAATCCTGCGACGGTCTATTCGCCGCCCGGCGCTTCGGTTCTGAGCTATCTCGATCCGCGCGCGATGCTCCGCGGACTGTGGCTGCATCGGCGCCTGATCTGGCAGTTCGCCAAGCGCGAGATCCTCGCACGCTATCGCGGGTCGCTGCTGGGCGTCTTATGGGCCGTGATCACGCCGCTGCTGCTCCTGGCGGTCTACAGCTTCGCGTTCGCGGGCGTGTTCGGGGCGCGCTGGACGACGGACCCCGACGAGTCGCCGTTCGACTACGCGCTGATCATGTTCGCGGGCCTGCTGGTCTTCAACCTGTTCGCGGAGGTGGTCAACCGCTCGCCGCACCTGATCGTCGGCAACGCGAACTTTGTGAAGCGTGTCGTCTTCCCGCTGGAGATTTTCGTGGTCGCGGCGCTGCTGAGCGCGCTGATCAACCTGGCGATCGGACTGGCAGTCTGGACGGTGGGATGGGTCGTACTCAATCAGGCGCCGCCGCCGGCGGAGGGCCTGCTGCTTCCTGTCGTGCTGCTTCCGACGCTGTTGCTCACGCTGGGGCTGGGGTGGCTGCTGGCGGCGCTGGGCGTGTTCCTGCGCGACATCGGCCACGGCGTCGTGCTCGTGACGCAGATGCTGTTCTTCGCCACCCCCATCTTCTACAGCGTCGAGCGCGTGCGGCAGCATCACCCCCTGGCGGCGCGGGTGATCGCGGCGAACCCGCTGGCGCAGGTGATCGAGAGCGTGCGCCAGGTGCTGATCCGCGGCGAGCTCCCGGACTGGCGCGCGTGGTGCGCGTCGCTCGCGGCGTCGGCGGCGGTTGCCGTGCTGGGGTACGCGTTCTTCATGAAGAGCCGGCGGGCCTTCGCCGATGTCGTCTGACGCAGTCGGGCAGAACGGGGCCGCGATCGTCGTCGCCGACGCCGGCAAGTTGTATCACATCTACGACCGGCCGCAGGACCGCCTGAAGCAGGCGCTGTTCCGGTGGCGGCGAAGCGACTACTTCCGCGAGTTCTGGGCGCTGCGGCACGTGTCGCTGGACATTCAGCCGGGGGAAACGGTCGGGATCGTCGGCCGCAACGGCGCCGGAAAAAGCACGCTGCTCCAGATCATCGCCGGGACGCTCGCCCCGTCGGAAGGGAGCGTGGCCGTCCGCGGGCGCGTGGTGCCGCTGCTCGAGCTGGGCAGCGGGTTCAACCCCGAGTTCACGGGCCGCGAAAACGTGTACTTGTACGGCCAGCTCCTGGGGCTGTCGCACGAGTTCATGCGCGAGCGCTTCGCGGACATCCTCGCCTTCGCCGACATCGGCATGTTCATCGACCAGCCGCTGAAGACCTACTCCAGCGGCATGCACGCGCGGCTGGCGTTCAGCGTGGCGGCCTTCGTCGATCCGGACATCCTGATCGTCGACGAGATCCTGGCGGTCGGCGACGCCGCGTTCCAGGCCAAGTGCGCCCGCGTTTTCCACCGCTTCCGCGACAGCGGGCGGACGATCCTGCTGGTTTCGCACGATCCGTACCTGATCCGCAACTTCTGCCAGCGCGCGCTCTACCTGCACGAGGGGCGGCAGGTTGCCTATGGGCCGGCCGACCTGGTCGCCGACAAGTACGCGCGGGCCATCGAGGCCAAGCAGATGGCCGACGGCAGCATCGAGAACTCGGTCACGCCGGCGGGCGGCGGGCACGACCTCACCGCGTTGGGGATCTTCCGCATCACCGAGGTGGAGCTGCTGGACGAGAGCGGCGCGCCGACGCGCTCCATCGTGAGCGGGAGCGCGCCGCGGCTGCGCTTCGCCTACAAGCGGCTGCGCCCCGGGCGCGAGCGGGTGACGTTCGTGTTCAGTCTCTACCGGCACGACGGGCTGTACATCTGCGGAAACACGACGTTGATGGAGCGGATCGAGCCGTTCGACGCCGGCGCCGGCGGCGTGGTGACGGTGACGTTCCCGCGGCTGCGCCTGCTGGCGGGCAACTACGTGTGGCGCGTCGCGATCGATGACGAGCGGGCGTACGGCATATATACTGAGGCCGCCAACGCGTGTCCGTTTCAGGTTGTCGATGCGTTTCAGGCCGTCGGCTTGTTCGACCTCGAGCGGACCTGGCACGTCGAGATCGAGCCAGCGGATGGAACGCATTGACCCGCAACACGTCTCGCGGCAGCTCTGGATCGAGCATTGCCATCGCTATCGCTGGGCCGCGGACCTGGCCCGCGGCGAGGTCGTCGACGCCGGGTGCGGCGCGGGCTACGGCAGCCGCGTGCTCGCGGACGCGCCGCGCGTGGAGCGGTGCGTCGGCGTAGACGTCTGCGCCGAGACCGTCGCGCAGGCGCAGCGCACGTACGGCGGCGGAAAGCTGACCTTCCGGCAGGGCGATCTTACGCAGCTTCCGCTGCCCGATCAGGGCACCGACACCGTCGTGTGCCTGGAGACGTTGGAGCACCTCGAGCAGCCGCAGCGCGCGATCGCGGAAGCGGCGCGCGTTCTGCGCCCGGGCGGATTGCTGATCGGGTCTGTGCCGTCGGCGGAATTCGAGCAGCGCTGCGAGGCCGCGTACGGGCCGAACCCGTATCACAAGACGCGCTTCACGCACGCGGACATCGCGGCCCGGCTCGGAGAGCATTTCGCGCACACGGCGTTCATGCACGCGACGATGGAGGTCGCGAGCGTCGTGCGCCCCGCGGACGATCCGTGCCCGGCGACGCTCGCTGTCGAACCGGAGGCCGCATGGCTGCCGGCTCTGGGGTCTCTGCTGTTTGTCGCTTCAACGGCGCCGCTTGACGCCGCGGTCACGGCGGGCGTCGAGCGGGCGCGCCTGATGCCGGCCCTGGCGCTGGTCGAGCACGACGCGGAGCAGCTCGCGCCGCGTCAGCAGACGATCCGCGATCAGGCCACGCTGATCGACGAGCGCGACGCGTACATCCGGCGGCTGGAAGCCGACGTGAATGCGCGGAACGAGCGGGTGGCCGAGCGCGACCGGCGGATTGCCGAGCAGGACGGGCTGCTCCGCCGACAGCAGGAGACGCTGGAGCATCGCGACGCGCGCATCCGCGACTTCGAGTCCGCCGTCGCGTCGCAGGCGCGCATGATCGACGAGCGCGACGCGTTGATCCGCACGACGGAGGCGCTGGTGGGCGACCGCGACCGGACGATCGCGGCCCTGCGGACCGAGCTTGACGCGCTGCGCGACGCACAGAACAGCACCCGCTACTGCCTGCGCATGGCGCTGCGGGCCGCGCGGCGCAGGCTCGCCGGCCAGAGACGAACGACGGCATGAAACGTTACGACATCGCCTTCCTGCTCGGCTTCCCGGAAATCTCCGGGGGCACGAACGTGATCCTTGAGCACGCGCTCGGGCTGACGCAGCGCGGGCACACCGTCTCGATCGTCACCGAGCTGCCGTTCGACCGCCGGCGTCTGGCGTGGAAGCCGTCCGCGATGGACCTGCCGCTGCTCACGCACGCCGACTGCCGCGGGCGGCGCTTCGACATCTCGCTCGCGACCTGGTGGCGCTCGGTGTACGACCTGCCGTTCGTTCCGGCGCGCTGGTATGCGTATTTCTGCCAGTCGATCGAGTCGCGCTTCTTTTCTCCCCAGGACTCGGACATCAAGGCCCTGGCTGAATACACCTACCGCCAGCCGCTCCCCGTCGTCACCGAGGCGTCCTGGATCGCGCGCTTCCTGCGCGATCATTACGGCCGCGAGGCCACGCTGGTACTCAACGGCGTCGACAAGCGCATCTTCTCGCCCGACGGCCCCGCGCTTGCCCCCCGACCTGGCGATGGAATCCGCGTGCTGGTCGAGGGACCGCTGGGCGTGGCGTTCAAACGCGTCGAGGAGACTATCGCCCTGTGCCGCCAGGCCGGCATGCGGGACATCTGGCTGCTCACGTCCTCCGCGTGCGAGCGCTACCCCGGCGTGACGCGCGTCTGCTCGCGCGTGCCGATGGCCGAGGTGGGCGCCGTGTACCGTGCCTGCGACGTGCTCGTGAAGCTCAGCACGGTCGAGGGCATGTTCGGCCCGCCGCTCGAGATGATGCACTGCGGCGGGACCGCGATCACCAGCGACGTGACCGGCCACGACGAGTACCTGCGCCACGGTGAGAACGGCATCGTTGTGCCGCTCGGACAGGAGCCGGAGGTCATCAAGTATCTACGCGCCCTCGAACGCGACCGCGCGTTCCTCGACCGGCTCAAAGCCGGCGCCCGCGCCACCGCCGCCGCCTGGCCCGACTGGTCCGCGGCCGTCATGGGGATGGAAGCCTTTATTGACGGCGTGTGCCGGCGCGAGCCGAACATGGCCGACGCGCAGGCGGACATGAACCGGCAACTGGTCGCGGCGCTGCGCCTGGCCGGACCGCTCCGCGAACAAATCCGCTCGGATCCTTCGGGGCGCGAGCTGCTGCGGCGGAGTATGTCCAAGCTCCGGCGCAAGGTCGCGCGCAAGCTCGGGCTGTCGCGCGAGCCGACCACGGCGCCGCCGACCGACATCGCCGTTCTGCCCGCCGCAGAGCGGCCTGCGTTTCGGCTGAGCGCAGGTCCGTGGCGCGTATGCTTCATCGGCGACGAGCGCCGCTTCGCGGCGCACGTGCCGCGCGCGCTCGCGGATTCGTCGGAAGTGAAGTTCATTTCGACCACGGATCGGACGGACGGCGAGATCATCGCCGCAGTGCAGGGGGTCACTCCGGACATCGTGTTCCTGTTTGAACCGCAGCGCGTCGCGGCCAGCTCGCTGCACGACCTGCCGGGCTACGTCGTCGGATATGTCGTGGAACCGCCGCGCCACGACGGGATCGAAGCGCTGCGCAAGTTCTTCCCCGCGGCGCGCGCCGCGGCGCGCGGCGTGGTGTGCGCCGCGGCCGAAGTCGCCACGAGGCTGCTCTCCGCGGGCGTGTTCGTGCTGACGGCCCGGCCGGTGCCCGTGGTGCTCCCCGTGACGGACCTGAGCCTCGAGGCGTGGCGCAGCAGACCGATCGACGCGGTCGTGCTGACGAATCCAACTGCCGGCCCGGGTTGGAGCACTGTGCTGCACGCGACACCGCGAACCGTGGCGCTCCCTGCGGACACGCCCGATGCGGCGCTGGCGGCGATTCTCCCGCAGGCGAAGCTCGCGGCGCTGCTGCCGGGCGGTTCGGCGGCGCCGGCGCTGGCCGCGGCCAAGCTCGCGTACGCCGCGGCATGCGGTTGCTTGGTCGCGGCGAGCAGCGTGGTTGAGGGCTACTGCCTGATGGCCGGCGAGGAGTTCCTGTACTTCGAGTCGCCAGAGGCTCTCGTCAGCCAGGTTCGGCAGAGCATCTGGCGGCCGGACCCGCTCGACGTGATGCGTCGCCGCGCGCTGGCGCGCGTGCGCGCGCTCGACGCGCGCGAGGCGTACTGCGACCTCATCCGGCGGCATCTGCTCGGCGGGGACCGGACACCGGACTGGTCGGGCCGCGCGCTCGAGCGCGGCCGGCCGGCAGGGGCATCGGTGGGAGGCCATGAGCACGCGGAGTGAGTCCCGCGATCACGCGCCGGCGACGCCACGCGAGCGCCTGGCGCCGCTGTTGTGGCGCCGGCTTAGCTTGTGGATGTATCGCCGCAGCGAGCGTTTCGGCCGGCATCGAAGTCGAGCCGCGCCCAACGACCTGCTTCCGGTCCCAGCCCTGGTTGACGCGTTGACGGTGTACTTCCTCGATCGGTTGCCCGCCCGCACGACGGCGCGGATCGGCATAGAGGGTTGCCGCCGGCGCGCGCGGGCGCTGGTGTCCGTTCTGACGTTCGGACACGCATTGGTGCGGCCGGCATGGCTGCTGGCTCGCGGCGCAATTCGGCTCGCGCGCCGGCGCGGCGAGCGCGCCGCCGTTCCGTATTTCTTGCGCCGGGCGCCAATTGAGAATGTGCAGGTAACGCTCGCGGACCGCGTTCAACTTTGCGGATTTGAGTTCGACGGCGCGAGCATCCGCACGTACTGGCGGCGCGTCACGCCCGTGCCGCACGCGGTGCAGATATTCGTCCACCTCTATCCCCCGGGGCCGCAGGAGATGCCTTTCCGCGGCGCCCCGCAGAGAGTTTGCAAGGACCACTTTCCCCGTTGCCCGCTGGCCGAATGGCCGCGCGGGCGCGTATACGAGGATGTCGTGGAGCTGTGCGACGTACCGGCGGGCGACTATCGCGTGGACATCGGCATGATCGACGTGGTTCGCCTGGAGCGATTCGAGGACCGCCTGACCGGACGGACGGCCGTCGATTTGGGTTGGATACGACTGCGGGCGCCCGAGGTCGCCGCGTCCGAACCGGCCCAAGCGAAGGGGGTCGCGATTGCGCGCGGCTAGCGCCACGGCGACGACGGACTTCGCGCGGCTCGGCGCGACGCTGACGCGGCTGGCGCGCGGCAAGCGCGTCATCGGCTTCGATGTCTTTGACACGCTGCTGCGACGCCGCGTACCGCCCGAGTACGTGAAGGACCGCGCGGCGCGCTTCGTCGCGGACCGGCTGGCGCGGCACGGCGTCGAGAGCGACTGGTCTTTCGTCCGGCATCAGCGGCGGGAACTGGAAGGCGAGCTCTGCGCCGAGAACGCCCGTGCCGGCGGCGACGAAGAGTTCCGGCTGCGCGAGCTGGCGCCGCGGTGGGTCGCTGCCTGCGGCGGCCCGGCGTGCGAGGAACTGGCACAGTCGATCGTCGCGCATGAATTGGAGCTGGAGCGGCTCGCGACGTACCCCACGCCGGGCGTGGCGCAGGTCCTGGCGCAGCTTCGGCAGCGCGGTCAGCGGCTGATCTTCGTCACCGACATATACCTGTCGGGCGACGACGTGTGGCGCCTGCTGCGGGAAGCCGGTCTGGCGGATTCAATCGACGCAGGGTACTGCTCGTCGGACTTCGGCCGCACCAAGCGCAGCGGCCGACTCTTCGCGCACGTGCTGGAACAGGAGCGCCTTGCGCCGCACGAGCTGCTTTTCGTGGGCGACAATCCGCACAGCGACGTCGATCCGGCTCGCCGTCTGGGGATCGACGTCATTCACGTCGTTGACGCACACGAGATCCAGCGCCGCGCGGGGCTTCAGCTCGTCAGCGACCTGGCCCGCCGGAATCGCTTCTGGAGCGGGACGCTGGCGCGGCGAATCCTGGCCGATTCGCCCCGGCACGTTCGCGCATCGGATTGCACGGAGTATCAGCTCGGCCTGCGGCTGGCGCCCGCGTTCATCGCGTTCGTGCGCTGGGTCATCGACCAGGCGAAGGCGCTCGGATTGAATCGGCTGCTATTCGCCAGCCGCGAAGGGCTGACGTTCCTGCGGATGTACCGGCGGATCGTGCGGGCGCTTGATTGCGCCGCCGACGCTCCGTCCGCGGCGTACTTCGCCGCCAGCCGACGGGCGACGTTTCTGCCGAGCCTCGATGAGCTGAGCGTCCGCGGGTTGCACCGGCTCCTGCGGCAGTACGACCGGCAGCCGCTTGCCCGGCTGCTGAAGAACCTGAACCTGCCCGCCGAGGAGTTCGCGCCGTTGGCACAGCGGGCCGGTTTCGCGTCGCTGGACGACCCGATCGTCGATCCCGAATCGCACGCGGCGTTTCAGGCGTTCCTCGCCGACCCGCAGGTGCAGTGGCGTTTCGCCGCGCATCGCGACGCGGCGCGGGCGCGCATGGCGCGCTACCTTGAACAGCAGGGGTTTTTCGACCACGACGCGGTCGGGCTGGTGGATATCGGGTGGAAAGGCTCGATCCAGGACAACGTCGTGTGGGCGATGCGGCACCGGGCGGACTGCCCGGCCGTGCACGGCCTGTACTTCGGGCTCTACCACGTCGCCGAAGACGACGTGCCGCGCTCGTACAAGCATGGCTATATGGCCGACACGCGGCGCGGCGATTGGCTCGAGGAGGTCGTGTTCAAGAATGGGCCGGTGTTCGAGATGTTCTCCAGCGCGCCGCACGGCGGCGTGCTGGACTACCAGCCGCGGCGCGGGCAGACCGATCGCGTTCGGCCCGTGCTGGCCGATGACCAGGCCGAGCGGCAGAATTTCCGCGGCCTGGCGGGGCAGGTGTTCGCCGCAATCGACGACTACCTGCGGGAATATCTGGCGCTAGCGCCGCTTCTGGACGGGTCGGCGGCCGACTGGCGCGCCGACGTGCTCGACCAGCTCCGCCGCTACATCCTCTATCCCACGCTCGCCGAGGCACGCAGCTTCCTCCGCTATTCGCACCTCGAGAGCTTCGGCGTGTTCCACCAGACGACCTATGAGTTCAAGGGTTCGTGGCGCGCGATCCTCTTCGGCGGGTCGCCGCTGGGAATTCCCCGGCGGTTCGTCCAGTCGCTCGAGCGGCAGTTCTGGCCGCAGGGAATCCTGCGCCGCACTCGGCTGCCGCTCGTAAACCTGGCGTACGACCTGCTCGAAACACGCCGCGCGGGCCGGCGCCTGCCGGGGTGAAAGCATGAACGCCGCGGAGGGACCAGCAACGGCGTCGGGCGGACGGCGCGCGGGCGCTCCCTCGGAGCATGGCGGCGCGCCGCTGTTGACGGTCGATGTGTGGGACACGCTTCTGCGGCGGCGTTGCCACCCCGACGAAATCAAGCTGTTCACCGCGCGCTGCCTGTGGCTGCGGCTGGGCGCGCGCCTGCGAGCGGAGATGGATTCTCCGTGGCGGCTCTTCCGGCTGCGCCAGTCAGGCGAGGACGAATTGGCGCGGCGATCTCGCGCCGCGGGGTTCGACGACGAGTACTGCGTCGAAGACGTGCTGGAAGCGTGGCTGGCGGCTGCTGTCGCCGAACCGCTCGGCGCCGCGGAGAGCGCGCGTCTGAGGGCGGAGTTGCTCGAGGCGGAGATCGCGCAGGAGTGCGCGATGGCGTACGCCGATGAGGACGTTGGCGCCGTGCTCGCGGCGCAACGGGGGCATCCGCCGGTGGTGCTGTCGGATTTCTACCTCGGCGCCGTACACCTGGGGCGCGTTCTCGCTCACGCCCGGCCGGGGCTGCGGCCGCGGGCGCTGGTCGTGTCGTGCGACGAGCGCGTCAACAAGCGCAGCGGCCGGCTGTTCGAGCACGTGTATCGCCGGTTCGGCGTCGCGCCTTCAGCCCACGTGCACGTCGGCGACGATCCGCACAGCGACGTGGCTGTGCCGAGGCGACTCGGCGCGCGCGCAGTGCGCTATCGCGCGCGACAAGCGGATCGCCGTCGCGCGCAATTCGGGCGGATGTTCGCCCGGCGCGCCGAAACGGCCGCGCCCTGCGTGCGCACGTTGCTTGCGGAGCTGGCCGCTGCGCCGCCGCCTCCTGACTTGCCAGACGGCGACCCCGCAACGCTCTTCCGGTTCGGACGCCGGTTCGCGCTGCTCTTCTACGCCTTCGTGCTGTACTGCGTCGAGCGGGCGCTGCGCTGCGGCGCGGAGCGCGTCTACTACTTCGCGCGCGAAGGCGTCTTCCTGCGCGAGTTGCACGAACGCATCCGTTCCGCGGCCCCGCTCGGCGTGCCGGTCCCGCCGAGCGAGGTGCTCGAAGTCAGCCGATTGGCCACGTTCCTGCCGTCGCTGCGCGAGCTTTCGCCTGCGGAGCTGATGCGTGTCTGGAATCTGTACTCGACGCAGAGCATGGCGGCCCTGTGCGAGGCGCTGGGCATTGATCCGCCGCGATGCGCGGCATGCTGCGCGCGCCACGGGATCGCCCCGGACGAGCCGATCAGCCGGCCGTGGCAGGACGCGCGCGTCCTCGCGCTGCTGGCCGACCCGGCCCTGCGACAGCAGTGGGACGCGGCGCGGCGGGAAAGCCACCGGCTGTTGCTGGCGTACCTGGCCGAGCGCGGCATTGCGCCCGGACATGGCCACGTGTTCATCGTGGACATCGGTTGGCGCGGAACGATCCAGGACAACCTCGCGTACCTGCTTCCGGACGTGTCGATCGAAGGCGCGTACTTCGCGCTCAAGAAGCTCTTGAACGAACAGCCTCCCAACGTGCAGAAGCACGTTTTCGGCCCCGATGAGAACCGCGGCGACCCGGACGCCGCGCTCACCATTCACCACGTCCCGCCGCTCGAGATGCTGATGAACTGCGCCGGCGGCAGCGTCCGCGGCTACGCACAGGGGCCCGACGGAGTGGTCGCGGTGCGCCAGGCCGACCCAGGCGAAGACGCCGTGTTCGCGAAGTACACGCGACACTTCCAGCGCGGCGTGCTGGACGCCGCCGATGCGATCTCGTCGCACGTCCAGGCCCACGCCCTCACGGCGCAGGAGCTGCGGCCGCACGCGATCGGCCTGCTGCACGAAATCGTGTGTCGCCCGCCGCGCGAGCTGGCGCGCGCATACTTTTCGCTGCGCCACGACGAGCGCTTCGGCGCCGGCCGGCGGCTTGAGCCGCGGCGGCCGTTTCCCTACGGGCTGGCCGTGGGCGGGTTGTTCTCGCGCCGGCGGCGCGGCGAGCTGGTTCGTGCGCTGGACGAGACGGGTTGGCCGCAGGGATTTCTGTGCCACCACGGCCTGCGGCCGCTGTGCCTCATCTACAACCGTGCGCTGCGCTGGCGGCGTCGGGCGGAATTGGGGGCGTGATAGCGCGTTCTCACACGTGCGACGCGGCCGCGCTATGGGCGTAGGCCGCCTTACGTTGGCGGTTCGGCGTTACGAGGTTTCGGTCCCTCCCGCGCGCGTAAACAAGCGGGGAATATCGAGAACGTTCCGCGTTCGGTTCGCTCCTGCGGGCGACGCGTGCGGGTCCCCGCTCCCTCGCGGTCGCGGCTCGGATCGGGCATTCGCGGCTCGGCGGGAGCGTCTCCGCGCCGCGGCGGTTCAGGGGGACGGCTTACGAAAGCGCAACCAGCGTTTCGAAGAACTCGGGGAAGCTCTTGCGTACGCAGCCCGCGCCGCGGATCACGATCCCCGGCACGCGCAGCCCGGCCAGGGCAAAGCTCATCGCCATGCGATGATCGTTGTACGTATCGATCTCGGCGGGCGAGACGCGCGGCGGCGGGAGAATCCGCAGCCCGTCGGGCGTCAGGTTCACTTCGGCGCCGAGCTTCGTCAGTTCGCAGCGCAGCGCCGCCAGCCGGTCGGTCTCCTTGACGCGCAGGTTCGCCACGTTGCGGATTTCCGTCGGGCCGTCGGCGAAGAGCGCGGCAACGGCCAACGTCTGCGCCGCGTCCGGCATCGAGTTCAGATCGACGTTCACGCCCCTGAGGCGTCCATCCGGCGGACCACAGACGCCGAGCGCGTCCGCGCGCGCCTCGATGCGGCATCCCATCTGCTCGAGAACGTCGACGAACTCCACGTCGCCCTGCGCGCTGTCGCGCGTCAGCCCGCGAGCGAGGACGCGGCCGCCGGTGATTGCCGCGGCCGCCCAGAAGTACGTCGCCGCGCTGGCGTCCGGCTCGATCTCCACCTGGCGCGCGCCGTATCGCTGGGCGCTGGGGACGATGAACCGCGCGCGTCCATCATCGAGCGCGTCCACGCCGAGCGAGCGCATCACGCGCAGCGTCATGTCCACGTACGGCGCGCTGACCAGCCCGCCGTCCACGCGCAGCAACACGTCGCGCATCGCGTACGGCGCGACCATCAGCACGGCGCTCACGAACTGGCTGGAGACCGGGCGCGCGAATCTCGCCATTCCACCCGGCAGTCCGCGGGCGACGACCGTAAGCGGGGGATACCCCGTGCGGCCCTCGTAGCCGATCCCCGCGCCCAGTGCCGCCAGCGCATCGACCAGCGCCCCGATCGGCCGGTCCCGCATCCGCGCCGAGCCGTCCAACGCGTAGCGCCCGTGGCCGACCGCGGCCAGCGCCGTCAGGAAGCGCATCACGGTGCCGGCATCGCCCGCGTCGATCTCCGCCGACGTCGCCGGCAGGTGCCCGCGACAGCCGCGGATCGTCATCGCCGCAGCGTCGGCCTGCACGTCGACCGCGATGCCGAAGGCCCTCAGCCCGGACATCATGGCCTGAACATCGTCCGACAGAGACGCGCCGCGAAGCCGGCTCTCGCCATCCGCCAGCGCGCAGCACAGCAGGTAACGGTTCGTCAGGCTCTTCGAACCGGGAAGGGTCACGCAAGCGTCGAGCGGCGGCGCGGGATGAACGCACACGTCGTCGCCCCGGCGTTCGATCGGCATAGTCCGTTCCAAACAACCCGTCAGGCGGCGAGGGCCAGGCGGTAGACCACTTCGAGCGCCCAGCGCACGCTGTCGGCCGGCTCGCGTTCGCTGCCGCCGTCGGAGAGGCGGCCAAGGTGGACGTGGCCCGCGTCCTCGCCGAGCCAGATGCGGCAGCGCGTTTCATTGCTGCCCGGCAGTCGCACCAACGCCGGGCGACCGATGCGCGGCGCCCCGCCCGGCACGACCAGCGCCGCGTCGCCCGGCGCGAACATGGGCGACATCTCATCCGTCACGACACGGACCGCGAACGCTCCAGGCAGCACCTGCGACAGGTTGGCGCTGTCGATGTACTCGCGCGAGGGCCGCTCGTCGGCGACTGCCACGATCCGGACGGTCTGGGCCGGGCGGCCGTCGTACAGCACCGCCGGCTCGAACGCCTGCGCCTCGCGGCGCGCCAGCAACGCCCCCGGTTCCCGCGCGGCCGGCTCGGAGAGATCGCGGGGCAGCTCGCCGGCGGGGCCAAGTTCCTGCGGCGCGTTGTGTGGATCGTAGATGCGGATCAGGTGTGCCGACGGCGCAGCGAGTCGGTTCCGTTCCGCGCCTTGGGACGGCGCCGCGAGCAGCAGGTCGAGGAACGCCTCGAACGGCGCCGCAAGCGCCGGGTCTGTGTCAAGCGCCCGCGCGATCCGCACCAGCAGGTTCTGGTGCCGGTTGCGCGCCCCGGAGATGACCACGGTGCCGCGCGAGGCCACCCCCGTCAGCAGCCACTGCAAGTCTTCGCCGGTCTGTTCGCAGATGTGGACGATCACCTCGCCCGGCGGGACGGCGCCGCGCTCGAAGCGCTCGTACTCGTCGAGCGGCAACCCGAGCCGGCGCGCAAACTCCGCCTTGCCGCCGGGACCGAAGTGCCGGCGGCGCAACTCCCGGATGCGTCCAGCAAGCTGCTCCCTGGGGTCGCTCACGCTCGCACTGGAACGGTCGTCCTGAGCAGACCGATATCGGGGGACTCGGCCGAGGACCGTCTGCGCCGCGGCCGCGAAGGAGTGTAGCACACCTTGCAGTCGGCGCGAACGCCGTCAGCGCGGGCGGATACCGACGCGCAGCACGCCGGGCCGCACGCTCACGCTGCGGATCGCCGCGGGTCGCTTGCCGTTCGGCCAGACGAATCCGCTGGGCGCCTCCCAGGCTGCGGCCGACGTGTTCGAAGCCGTTCCGGGGAGATTGCGCACCAGTGCATCCAACGCGCGGCGCACCAGCGCCGTCGGCATACGAAGGGCGCCGAGCCGTGCCCGGAGGCATTCCAGCCGCAGCGTTTCGTCCCGGACGCTGACCCGCAGATCCGCCGAAGCGACCAGGGTGAAGCCCCCAGCCCGCACCAAGGCCGCGACGCGGAGAACATCCGCGTCCAGGAACATGACGAACGGCCGCTCGATGCGCTCCAGCTCCGGGAGCGGATCGCTGATCCACAGCTCGCGACGCGCCGCCAGCCAGCGGTTGACCTGCTCGTCGGTCAGCTCGATCGCGGCCGGCTCGCCCCGGTTCAGTGCGGCGCTGACCTGGTTCTCAATCCGGTTCAGCGCGAGCTGATCCGCCTCGAGTCGCGTGTAGTCGAGCGCGACCGGCCGGAACCACGCCGGCCGGCAGGCGGCCGCAGTCGCGGCCCACGCGACCCCCGTCACCGCAACGCTGGCCAGGAGCACCGCGATGCGTCGCCGGGCGCGCCGCCGACGCGGCGACGGCGCCGCGGCAGGCGAAGCGCATGGGGCGCCGGGGGCGGAGATCATTTCTTCTTCGGTTTGTCGTCGTCGTCGTCGAGGAGGTCTTCGTCCAGCTCGAGGTCCAGCTCGTCCAGCCCGAGAATCTCGTCCACGTCGGCCTCGTCGCGGTCCAGCTTCATGGCGGTGACGGCGCTGGCGTCCGCGTCCTCGTGCAGCAGCGGAGCAGCGTCGGCCGGGTCGATCTTGGCCGGCTTGCCGTTGATCTGCACGATGAAGGTCACCGGGCCGATCGAGAGCCGGTCGCCGGCGGAGAGCTTGGCTTCGGCCACGCGCTTGCCGTTGACGAACGTGCCGTTGGAGCTGTTCAGGTCGCGCAGCAGCGCGCGGTCATCCGTGACGATGACCTCGCAGTGATGGCGGGACGTGTCGCGCGTCGGCACGCGCAGCTCGCATTCGCGCGCCCGGCCGAGCACGGTCTTGCCGCGCCGCAGCGGAAAATCCCGCCGCTCCTCATCCCGGAACATGACGAGCACAACCTGCATCGCCCCGTCCTGCTGCCGACCGTCGCGCACGGGCCCGCGGCGCCCCGCTTTGCGCATGGCTTCGTTCCCGGCTCCGCAGATAATGCTATGTCATGGCCGGCGCCATTACAACGTCGCAGCCCGTCCGCTCGATCTATGCGCATGTACCGTTCTGCCACACGGTCTGCGGCTATTGCGACTTCTATTCCATCGTGTACGACCGCGACGCCGTCCATCCGCTGGTGGACGCGCTGTGCGCCGAGCTGCGGGCGTATGCGGACCGGCTCGACACTTGCGCCGAGACCCTCTTTGTCGGCGGGGGCACGCCGACGACGCTGCCGCCGGGGGAGTTGGGTCGCCTGCTTGCAGCGCTTCACGATTTAACTGAGCCGGCGGCGGAGCTCGAGTTCACCGTCGAGGCGAACCCGGCCACGGTCTCGGAGCGCACGGCCGAGGCGCTGCGAAGCAACGGCGTGAACCGGATTTCGCTCGGCGCACAGTCATTCGATTCGTCGGAGCTGCGCGTGCTGGAGCGCATCCACCGGCCCGAGCAGGTGCAGCAGACGGTCCAGATCGCCCGGCGGGCGGGCATCGCTCAGGTCAACCTGGACCTGATTTTCGCCGTCCCGGGGCAATCGCTGGAATCGTGGCTGGCGAACCTCCGCCGGGCCGTGGACCTCGGCCCGGACCACCTGTCCTGCTACGCGCTGACCTACGAGGAAGGCACGCCGCTGTTTGACCAGTTGCGCGCCGGGCAGGTTCGGCGGGCGGACGAAGCGCTCGAGGCGGAGATGTACGAGGCGACGATCGACACGCTGGCCGCCGCGGGCTTTTCGCAGTACGAGATCAGCAACTTCGCCCGCCCCGGCTGCGAGTGCCGGCACAACCTGACCTACTGGCACAACCGGCCGTACCTGGGCGTCGGCCCATCGGCGTCGGGCTTCGTGGACAACGTGCGCTACAAGAACGTGCCGGACGCGGCGCAGTATGCGGCGGTGGTGCGGGTGGGGCGTTCGCCGCGCGTGTTCGAGGAGCGGCGCTCGCTGGACCAGCAGGCGCGCGAGACGGCGATGCTGGAGCTTCGGCTGCGCAGCGGGCTGGACCGGGCGGCGTTCCGCGAGCGCTACGGTCGCGACGCGCTGGAGTTCTTCCGCGAGGCGGTAGAGACGCACCGGGCGGACGGGTTACTGGAGGTGGACGAGGGGCGCATCGCGCTGACGCGCGCGGGGCTGCTGGTGGCGGATACGGTGATTGCGGATTTTGTGTCATAGGTGTTGTCGCAAAGCTGCCATTCTACTTGACTTGCCCCCCCGCCTATGATGGAATCGTTCGGAAATGACGGGTCGAATTCGAAATCCGAACCAAGCATCCGTCCAGCGGAGACAAGTGATGTCGAAACTCCAATTTCAAGGCATTGTGCTCGTTGGCATTATGGTGCTCATCAGCACACCATGCGCGGTCAACGCCTGCTACAAGCTGTCGGACAACGCCACCTCACATCATCCCGGCCCCTGCGCGGGGTGTATTGACCGATTCAGCCTCGGCGACTGCCGATGCACGCTCACCCAGCACAAGTGCAACGGCCAGGGCGAGCTGATCCTTTGCGATTTCGTCCACGACCGCGCGTGGAGCTCCGGCGGCGGTTGCGAGGTGTGGATTTGTCAGGATTACTGCTATCGCCACTACGACTGCCAGAAGCCCGATGGGACGACCAGCCCCTGCTTCGAGTACCTCGAATGTGATACTGCAACCGAGGAGTTCGGGGGTTGGGCAAATCACTATATTACGCTCTGCGAGTAATCCGCTCGGTCTTCTCGAAGAAGGACCAGCAAACCATGAACGCGCTGTTTGTCATCTTCTGCCTGAGCTTCGCGGAGAAGCCCGACGCGCTGCGCGCCATGGAGGAGGCGCGGCGGGCGCTCCCTCCGGCGGATATTGTCTGGACGTTCGTCCGGCGGTCCGGACCGGTGAATCGAGTCGAGCGCCGACGCAACCGTTACGGCCAGGATTCGATCCTGGTCGAGCTGCTTGGCAACGACGACGGCGTTGTCACCCAAGATCGCGATGGGTTCCCTCAATTGGCGTCTGAGAAGCGCTATGTTCGCAACAACGAATACTGCGCCGAATACACGGAAGGTCGGCCTGAGTGCTACGTGACTCCGTCCTCTGGCGCCCGCGCGGAGGCCAAGGAACGCGCGGTATACTTCAAGGACATCCGGTCACTCGGCCTGAACGTGTCCTTTCTGGACGACAGCCGCCTCGACGGCGCCGTCGAGAGTTTCCCCGACGCCGGTCTTTCGCGGCGGTACTCCGTAGAGCAGCGCGGCGTGCTTCACATCGTCACCGCCGAGCTCGAATCGAACGAGTCCCTGGTGTGGGAGATCAACTCCGAGAAAGGCTGGAACGCGGAGCGTATCCGCCTGGTTCGCGGCGGGCAAATTGTATACGAAGCGGAGATTGCGCTGGAGCGTTTCGGAAATGTGTGGTTCCCTTCCAGCTATGAACTCTTCCACGGGCCGCAGCGCGAGCCGGTGTACGCCGTGCGCGTCGAAGAGGCGCGCTTCGATCCGCGAGCGGGCGAAGCGCCGCTGGGCCTGAAGGACCTGCGCCTCGAAGTGGGGACGCAGGTGCGGTTCTTTCTGGGCCCGGGAGAACCGGAGCGGAAAGTCTGGGACGGAGAGAATGCGATCGACGTCGAGGCGTTCCGGCAGAAGCGCCGCGAGGGCAGGATCACGCTCGGGCCGACCATGCAGGGGTACGCCGACGGCCGACCGAACCCGCATCCGGAGGAGAAGCTGCATTGGAGCCGCCAGCTATCCGCGCAGCGGCCGCGGGCGGCGCTGAGCGAGTGGGAGCGATACGTTCAGGAATTCATTAACCGATTCGCCCTGGACGACGATCAGTCGCAGCGGGCGATCGGGATACTGCAAGAATGCCAGGCCCGCGGAAATGCCTACCTCGACTCGCAGCGGAACCAGTTTGAGCGAATCGAGCAGCGCCTGGCGGCGTTTGAAGACCTGAGCGAACTGCGGAAAACCGGCGAACTCGACGAGCTGGACGGGCGCATGAAGGACCTGATGAAGCCCATCGACGAGATCTTCGAGCAGCAATTGAAGCCCAAGCTGGACCGGATTCCCACGCGCGCACAACGCCAAGCGGCGGAGCAGGCGCAAGCCTCAGTTCCCGGAACGGCCAGCGCGCCCGCGACAAACGAGCGGCCGTAGGTAGCACGCACGCCGGCTGGCACCGATACCGCGTTATCGCCGAAACGGCGCGATTGGCGGCTGGAAGCCGGCCTGACGCCGCACGTGCTGAACGTGGCGTCCGACGAGCAAGCGAGGGTTCAGTCTGTTGGGCAGCCCCTGGATTCCCGCTTTCGCGGGAATGACGGAAGGGACCTGGGTTCGCGCTTTCGCGGGAATGACGGAAGGGACCTGGGTTCGCGCTTGCGCGGGAATGACGGGCTCCGTGCCGCGCTCCTGCCCCACTCTCCGTCACCCCCGCGCTTCTCTCCGTCACCCCCGCGCATCTCTCCGTCACCGCCGCACTTCTCTCCGTCACCGCCGCGCTACTCTCCGTCACCCCCGCGCTTCTCTCCGTCACCCCCGCGCTACTCTCCGTCACCGCCGCGCTTCTCTCCGTCACCCCCGCGAAAGCGGGGGTCCAGTCCGCCCGCCGGCGCTCTGGATTCCCGCTTCCGCGGGAATGACGGAAGAGGCCTGGATTCCCGCTTGCGCGGGAATCACGGAAGGGGCTGGGACTCACGATTCCATGCGGCCGAACGTCAGCGTCGGCTGCCGGCGTGTTGGGCCGCTACGGGCACGCCAGGCCGTACACCTCCAGGATCGCGGACAGGTCGGCCAGGTCCACGTCGCCGTCGCCGTCCATGTCGCCGTCTTCGTAGGTCATGCCCGCGGGCGAACCGTAGTTTGAGAGCAGGGCCGACAGGTCAGCCAGGTCGCGCACGCCGTCGCCGTTCAGGTCGCCCGGGCACGGCTCCGGCTCCGGACAGCCGAAGTCGCGAATCTGAAGGTCGTCCACCGCGGCCTCGACGATCGAGCCGCCGCCGGCGTCCTCGGCGATGAACCGGAGCTGCACGCTGCCGCTGAGCGCGACGAAGTCCCGCACGCGGAACTCGTGATAGAACCAGCCGCCGCCGGACTCAGCGCTCGCCGGGCCGACCGTTTCGGCCGTGACCCAGGTGGCGCCGTCGGTGATCTGCACGCGGAACACGTCCTCGTTCGGGGCCGAGCCCTGGTTGTTGGAGAACCAGCGCCAGTAGCTGACGTACGGATCGGTCATGGCCGAGAGGTTGTACGCGGGGGACGTGAGCGACGTGCGCCCGCCGTCCACGTCGTACGTGCCGATGCTGGTCCCGGCGCGCCCGTCGGTGACCCAGCAGTTGACGCCCGGCGCCGGCGTGTGGTCGTCTTCGGGCTGGGCGGCGGTGGCCTGCGGGTCCATGCGGTTCCAGATGCCGGTGGTGGCGTTGTCGCCGGTGGCCCCGACGGTCCAGGCGGTGGCCGTTTCCATCGTGTCGTCCGCAGCGAGCGTGATCTCGGAGGCCGTCGCCGACCAGGTGGAGGCCGGCGCTTCGGACGGCGAGCGCACGTACGCGCCCTGCGTGGTCTGCGCCTCGACGTAGTAGTCGAGCACGCCGCCGCAGGGCGTGGCCGGCAGCGTCGCCTGGTACAGCGTTCCACCCAGCGCAGTGAGCGCTGTCTCAACGAACGCCCCGCCGTCCACACTGACGAACAGCTTCTCGCTGCCGGCCTGAAGCTGGGCGTTCACTTCCTGGATCGAAACCTGGAACGCGGTCGGCTGTTCGGCCGGGACCTGCGAAGGATGCCCCGCCGGGTAGGTGATCAGCAGCTTGATAACCATCTGCTGCGACATCGACATCACGGCCGCAAAACTCTCCTCGGCCGTCGGCAGGATCTCGCTGGCCGGCAGCTCGAAGCCGGGAAACGCGCTGTCCGGCCGCAGTTCGATCGTCCAGGCGAAGATGCCCTGGTTGCCGTACATCCAGTCCGGCATGTCGCCGGCCGCCAGGTACAGGTCGTAGCTCGGCTGGTCGATGTAGACCTCGCCGTGTGTGGCGAGGATCGCGTCGGCCATGTCGGCGCTCAGGTCGACGAAGCGCGAAAGGTCCGGCTCCGGCGGCAAGATGTAGTCATAACCGTACGGATACAGGATCAACTGCGAGTAGCTGTGAAAGTCAATGTGGGCGACGATCTCCGGATGGGCAATCGCAAAATTGCGGAGGATCTGCGTCTCAGGCTCCGAGAAGGGGGCCGTGCCGCGATAGGTCTCGTCGCTCGGGTTTCCACTGGAGCCCGCCCCGCCCCAGCCCTGTCCCCAGTTGCGGTTCAGGTCCACGCCGTAGATGCCGCCGCCGTTGTTGCGGCGGTTCTTGCGCCAGTAGCGGTCCGTCGTGCGGCTGTACTCATAGCCGTCCGGGTTCGCGATCGGGACCACGTACACGACCGCCTCGTCTAGCAGCGCCGCGACCGCCGAGTCGGTGTCGTACGTCTCGATCATCCGGTCCGCGATGTACATCGGCACCATCACCGCGATCCACTCGCGCGCGTGCTGGCAGCCGTCGAACATCAGCCCGGCCCGCCCGGACGAATCGCCCGGCCCGGTGATCCGCAGCCCATAGACCGTTCGGCCTTCGATTGAGCTGCCGACCGTAAACTTGCTGCACAGGTCCGGCCGCAGCGCCACCAGCTCGTCCAGGCGTGTGTTGACCTGCACGTACGACTTGTACGCCGTGAACCACGAGTCGTCGCGCTGGCCTTGCTCGTTCTCGGCCCGCTCGGCATCGATCAGCTCCTGCACGTTGTCATGCAGCACGGTGTACTCGAGGCCGCTCGCTTCGAGCTGCGCGAATTCCGCGGGCGAGACGATGAACGGGACCGTGCCCAGGTGCAGCCGGCAGGTCGCGAACTTCTCGGTGATCGCGAGCATGCGGTCCAGCTCGGCCTCGGTCGGCAGCGTTACGTTTACCATCTTGTGTCCGGTGTAGTCCACCGGCGCTTCCTGCGCCGCGGCCGGCCGGCACCACAGCACGGCGGCCGCTGTCAGAAGGCAAATCCCCCATCGCGAAGTCATCGTTGGTACTCCTGAAATCCGTCCCGATAAAAAATGGCGCGCCGCCGATCGCGTCGCGCCACACAGTGTTCTGCGGACCGGCCGCGGAGATGTACAGCTCTCCATGGCGACTCACCCCGGTAGGCGGGCGTTCCGGACGACACGGCGCGGGACGGACTGCCGTCCCGCGCCGCGATCGCCATCATACCGGATCGGACGCCGTCACGGGCACGACGTGCCGTAGACCTCCAGCATGGCCGACAGGTCCGCCAGGTCGATCGTGCCGTTGCCGTCGAGGTCGGCGTCCGGGTTGTACGCCGGGTCGCCGACCGACGAGCCGTAGCCGCTGAGCAGCTCCGACAGGTCGGCCAGGTCGATCTGCCCGTCGTCGTTCAGGTCGGCCGGGCACGGCTCCGGCGGCTCACACTCGTCCGGGATGCCGTTGCCGTTGGCATCGGCGGAACGGCCCGAGGCGATGTCGTCGCTGTCGACGATCATGTTGCCGTTGCAGTCGTCCAGAGCAGTGGAGCATTCGCGGCCGGTGATCTGCACGTCATCGACCGCGGCCTCGATCAGCGATCCGCTGCCGGCATCCTCGGCGATGAAGCGCAGCCGCATCTGGTTGGTCGGCGCGATCACGTCCGCGACGCGGAACTGGGCGAAGTTCCAGCCGCCCGACGTGCCCGGACCGGACGGTCCGACCGTTTCGAGCGCGCTCCACGATCCGCCCCCGTTATTGGAGATCTGAACCGTGAACACGTCGGCATTGGGCGATCCGCCGGTGTCGTTCGAGTACCAGCGCCAGTAGCTGATGTACGGCTCGCTGAGCGTGCTGGCGTCGTAGGTCGCGGACGTCAGCGTGGTGCGCCCGCCGTCGACGTCAAAATCACCCAGGCTGGAGCCCGCCCGTCCATCGGTGACCCAGCAGATCGTTCCGGGCGCCGGCGTGTGGTCGTCCTCGGGCTGCGCCGCGGTGGCCTCGGGGTCCATGCGGTTCCAGACGCCGGTCGTCGCAGTGTCGCCGGCGGCGCCGATCGTCCATCCGAGATCGGTTTCGACGGTGTCGTCGACCGCGATTACGTCCACGCCGACCTCCGCGGAGAAGACGCTGGCCGGCGCGCCGCTGGGCGACGTGACGAGGCCGCTTTCATCACCGACGACGCTGACGTACCACTCGGGCGCCGCGCCGCAAAGGGGCGGGGGCAGCGTCGCCTGGTAGAGGCTTCCGCCGAGCGAGGACAGCGGCATGGTGATGAACGACCCGCCGTCGTACCGCACGTGCAGGCTCGGCGAGCCGGGGACGATCGTCTCGGTGACGGTCGTGATCTGCACGTTGAAGTTGGCGGATGCGCCTGGCGCCATCAGCGTCGGCAGGCCGCCCGGGAAGCTGATGCGAATGCCGGACGCGGCGATGTTCGGCGTTCCGGCGATGGAGAACGGCTGCGGTCCCTGCGGGACGTTGAAGCCGACCACTTCGACGGACCAGTCGCCTGCGGCTGGGCTGTCCACCAGCACCTGTTCGAGGTTGTCGCGCGAGTTGCGCTGCGTGCGGACCGCGGCGCTGCTCGGGCTGGTGGGGTTGAGCGTCCACGGGTACGCCTGCGTCCCGGACGGATCGCGGACGACCAGGTCGAGGTCGTTCACCAGAGCCGGGTTCGAGTTCGGCGTTCCGGGGTAGTCGTCCCAGGCCAGCGTGATCTTCAGTTGCGGCGTGCCGGGGGCCACCTGCACGACGAACGCCGCCGCGGAGCCCTGGTCGGTGCTGTCCTCGAGGAAGTTGCCCGTGCGCAGGAAGTCGATGGTGTCCTTGACGCGGATCGAGCCGTAGCCGAACTGGTAATCGGGGCCGACGTTGCCGCGGTCCTGCGCGTTGTGGGCGAAGAGCACCTTGAGCGTCGAGTTGCGGGGATCAGGCTCGCCCGTGAACTGGGCGCGGAAGTCCTGGAGCACGAGCGCCGCGCATCCGGCGGTCGTCGGCGAGGCCATCGACGTTCCGCAGAACACCGTGTAGGAAGTGTCGCTGCTGGAGTTGCACGACGTCACGCCGTTGTCTCCGCCGACCTGGCAGCCGGGGGCTGCGAAGTCGGGCTTCATGCGACCGTCGTCGGTCGGCCCCCAACTGCTGAAGGTGGTCATGCTGTCGTCGTTGGCGTTCAGCGCGCCGATGCTCAGGTGGTTCTTGGCGCCGGCGGGCGGAGCGGTGCTGTAGTAGTCGCCGTAGCCCTCGATGTCGCAGCGACTGCCCTGGCGCTCGTTGCCGGCCGCCCACACGACGCGGAACGGGACGCCGCTGCTCACCGAGCCGCGCACCACCGAGTCGATCACGTTGTCCGTGACGCCGTAGTCGCCCTGGTAGCTGCACGGGAAGCCGTTCGTCTCGGTGTTCGTGCCGATCGAGTTGTTGGAGATGTCCGCGCCAAGCGCGATCGCGGCGCCGTAGTCGGTCTCGATGTCGCCGGGGTTGGTGTACAGGAACACGCCCGAGCCGTCGTACTCGAAGCCGTACGACAGGATCGTGACGCCGGGGGCCATGCCGCGATTCGTTCCGCCGCTGGCCGCGCCGCTGCCGCCGACGGTCCCGGACACGTGCGTGGCGTGCGAGATCATGCCGGAGCCGTCATGGACGCTCAGGCGTCCGCCAAAGTCCTGGTGGGTGCTGCGGGCGGTCCCGCCGTCGTAGACCAGGACGGAGACGCCGGCGCCGTTGAGGTTGTACGGCGCGGCCTGTGCCAGGTCGGCCTGGGTGAGCGCGCGGTTCTGCGCGTTGTTGGTCGACATCCGCGGCAGCGCCTGCTCGATCCACTGCACCGAGTCCTCCTCGGCCAGCGTGTAGACCGCGCTCATCGGCAGCTCGATGACCAGTCCGTTGACGGTCTCCAGCACGTCCATGACCGCCGCCCCGTACAGCTCCATCAGCGCCGTCGCGTCCGTTTCAAGCGCCACGTCGGGGTGGAACATGATGTACGCGCCGATCACCACGTCGCGCCCGTCGTCGGTCGGGCCGACGACCGCCCACGTCGGCGTGTCGCCCGAGGTCAGGATCGGGTGCAGCTTGGTTATCGGATCGATCTCCGCGGCGCGCGTCAGCACGCCGAGACCGGCGATCGCGTCCGTGTTCAACGTGGCTGGGTCCGTGCTGGCGAAGTACGCGTGGCTTCCGACGTAAGCAAGCAAAGTCAGCCCGGAGTCTTCGAGCGCGGCGCGCTCCGCGGGCAGCAGCGCGCGGCCGAACTGGACCACCAGGTGCCGCTCAAACGGCCGGGAGGCAAGCTGTGCAAGCTGTTCCGCGGGCGTGCGGGCCTGCGCCGCGGGCCTCGCGCCCGCGACCGCCTGCCCCGGATTCCGCCACGGGATGCCGTCGCCGAGGGCCGCCGGAACCGACGACCCGGCGGCGCTGAGCGCGACCGCCGTGCTGGTGAGAAATGTGCCCAAGCGTGTCATGCAAACTCCTTCGTGTGCGCCGCGGCGGCGCGTCTATTGGGATTCGTCCGTGTCAGCGAACGGGCACGCGCGCCGAGCGCGTCAGAATGCGGCAAACGACAAACCGGCCGGAGCGCGCGGCCCCGGTCCGAGAAACCGCGAATGGCTGTGCGCAATCGTGCTTCCGTCCGCCTCCGGCGGTATCGCCCCTCCGCCCGTTCAGCCCGACGCGTCAGCCGGATCGCCGAGATCGCCGTCGGCGCGCTGCCGCGCCGCGCTGCGAACCGCCGTGTCCGCCGAATGTTGCCGAAGAGATGATCGCGGGCGGGAGTCCAGACGAGTGGCCGCGTCTCCCGCTAATTCCTGGCTCGCTTCCAGCACTATAGCGGTAAGCGAATCGCGCATCAAGCAACGGCATCAAGAGTCCGTGGCGCCCGAAACTTCGGATCACTGGATTCGGTCGCCGCACGCGGCGCCGCGCTCCCACTGCATCCTAGGCTTCGGCCCAGTCGCGTTTCGAGCGCGGGCGCGCGCGGCGGTGAAATCGGGCGCCACGAGGTTGCACGCAGCGGATTATGGGCACCGACATTCCGTCGCGGCGTGGCGCGAGATTCAGAACATCGCGCTGGGAGCGCAAGCCAACCCGGACGAGTCGTTCCATCATCCGGTTTCGCGCCTGAGTTCAAAGCTTCCTGCGGACGCGCCGCCCTGCTCGCGCCGGCCCGCCGCCCGCCGCCGGTGGCGACGTACCGCCGGCCGGACTCGGGGCTTACCCAGTGAGTGTCAGGGGCACATTGTCCCGTAGACGGTTAGCAGGATCGACAGGTCGGCGATGCCGACACTTCCGTCGCCGTCCAGGTCGGCGGTGCAGGCGGGCGCCGGCGTCTCGTATGCGCCCATGTCGATGGCTGCGGGCCATCCGCCGGCATTGAAATGCCCCGGGTGATCGACGACGCGCGGCGCGCCGTTTACGTCGAACGCGCCGGCCGGGGCGTCGACATCGCCGGCGTCGATGCAGGGGGAGGCGGGGAGGAGACGATAATCGTCGTCCTCATTTTCCGGGATGTCGTCCGCGCCATCAGGATCGACGAACTGCGCGTCGGCGTCGATGTTGCCTTCGCCCGGCCAGCCGCCCTGGATGTTGCTGTACGTGGCCACAATGGACTGGTTTCCCCCGAAAGCCAGCGTATTGTCGCGCACCACGCAGTTTGTCAGGCGGACTGCTTGGCCAATCTGGTCGGCGTCGAGCACAGCGACGCCGTTGGCGACCAGCGTGCAGTTGGTCAGCGTGATGGCGACGTTGCTGATTCTGTACACACCCCAATGGCAGTCCCGGATGACGCAGTTGTACAAGTCGCCCCGGCTGCCGCTTTCCAGGCGGATGGCGCCGAAGGCGGCTCCCAAGAACACGCACGCACGGGCCACGACTTGAGAGCCGTTGTTGGCGTTCACCGGCGCCGGCCCGAACGTCAGACGCTCCAGAGAGAGAGATTGGACCCTGAGTTAACCAATACCAGTCCGGCAGCCACGCGCGTCTGCGAGGCGCCGGAAACCCCGACGATCCGTAGGGACCTTCCAACGATGTTCAGGTCGCCGGAGTACTCGCCCGGCAGCACGACGATCGTGTCGCCATCTTGGGCGGCGTCGACGGCTTCCGGAATCGAGTTGTACTGCCCGGCGGCGCCGTCCAAGCCCACGACCCGCGCAGCCGGCGGACCGTCGATCGTGAGGGCATAGTCGCCGAAACGGGCCATCCCGACGCGAAGGTATTACTCAGAGCAGTACACAGTTTACACATGACGGATTTCATTGGGC
>JABRWC010000018.1:0-47748 GCA_039961675.1 Phycisphaerae bacterium | reverse complement strand
CCCCCCCCACAACCCGTCAACGGTTCTCGATGAACTCTCAATCAACAGGCGCGAAATCACGCTCATCGCTTCGGCCATCAAGCCGTGCGGGCTTGCGCCTCGCTGCGGCGGGTACACACGGTGTCGCGCTCACTGCGGCTGCTGATCGCGGCAGGTGTAGTAGTCAATGCCTGGGGGTTGGCGTGGTGGTTCGGCGGCGGGCGCGCGTGACGGGCGGCACAGAGGCCGCACCCGGCGAGAAGCATTTCGCGAGGGTCTCGACGAGATCGTTTGCGTTGCAGAACCGGGCGTCGGGGAATTCACGGCGCGCCACGGCGACTTTTTCCTCCGCGCCGCCGACGAAAACGATGGGGATCGAGCAGCGCTTCTTGGCCTCCCAGAACCACTGCGCGTAACGCCGCCCATGGGAAGGCAGGCGCTCCAGCGAGATGACCAACGTGTTGGGCAGCGGGTCGAGCCTGGCGGCCTCCTCCGTGCTGAAATGGAAGCGCACCGTGTGGCCTGCGTCGCGAAGCGTACGCACAACGGGCAAAGCTTCATCGCGGTTGAAATGAATGTAGAAGACGCGGGCCATTGTCAAACCTCTCCTCGGCGCACTGTACTCTACCCGTGGCGGCTTCGCAACAGCCGGGCGCGCGATCGCAGCAACCGGTTGCCACGCCGACGGCTTTGCGTCGGCACGCTTCCGGCCGCGAGCTCGAGGCGACACGCCGAAGCCGACAGTGGCATCGAAGTCATTCCCTTGTACGCGGACATGCCGATGCAGACATCGGCATGGCAGCCGGCAGCTCTCGCGCATGGCCGATCATCCGCGTACGGGGAATGCGACGCGGAGCTTTGCACTACGAGCGGGAAGGCACGCACTGATTCTTGGGCGTAGTGGGAATGCAAAGCAGAGCTTTGCACTACGAGCGGGCGGCGCGCCGATTCTTGCGCGTACCGCTAGAATGCAACCTGGAGTTGCACGCGGAAGATCAGTGCTCTGTCGTTCACATTCGGGATGCCGACATTCGAACTGGAAATCGGCGCCTCGGTGATCTTCGTTACGTCCATCTGGAGCTTGAGCGCGTCGCCGTCGATGTAGTAGTTCAACCCGCCGGTGTATTCCCACGCGCCTTCCTGCTCGCCGGCCAGCGTCGAGACGCCGCCCACGCGCGCCACGGCCTCAAGCTTCTTCTCCAGCCCGGGGATCGGCAGGAAATACCCGGCCTGTACGTACGCGCCGTGCTGCGCGGTCGTGTTCTCCTGCCCACTCAGCAGGTACCAGGGGGTGAACGGCCGGCTCGCGACCTGCGTCGGATCGAGCAGCCGCAGGAAGTACTCGCCGCGCGTGCTGAATCCCATGTACTTGAACGCGTACGCCCAGCCGAACTGATTGATCTGAAGCCCGTTCGAGGTGGTCAGACCGAAGCCGCCGCGGGCGCTGCCGGCGCGGCGCGTGCTGGGGAACGGGATGCGCGACGTGCGCCGGTCGCCGTCGTCCTCGTTGAACAGGTAGTGGAACGCGAAATCAAGCGCGGGCGACTGGAGATGATCGTGGTCCGGCTCATTGCTCAGTTCCCTGCCGGGCTTCTCGCCCAGTGCGTGCCAGAGGAGGCGGAACGCAATGCCGGGGTTGTTGTCCAGCTCGGCCGGATCGGGCGTGATCGTGCGGTTACCCGACGAGTTGAACGCGTTCACGACGTCCAGAAAGTACTCCAGCCGCTTTTCAAACAGCTGGCCCCAGAAACGCGCCCCGAGGCTGCGCGCCGGGCTGAAGATCTCGCTGATCATCGGACGATCGGGAAATTGCAGCACGCTGTCGGAGATCAGCTCGGACTGCGTGCCGGCGACCTTGAAGATGCCGGCCTGGAACTGGAACGGGTCGGCGAAGCGGTAGTTCACGTACGCGTCGCGGACGACGAAGTCGTAGTTGTTGGACACGTCGGACGACACCTGCACGTAGTACGTCAGGTCCGGCGTGTACAAATGCCCGCGCACGATCAGCCGCAGCCGCTGCACGTCGAAGCCCGTGCGGTCGTCGCGCTCCAGGCGCGGCAGGCGGTAGCGGTTGCGGCTGCCGACCGCCGCGTGCGTCCAGCGGAATTGCAGCACGCCGTTGAACTGCATCTTGAACTTCTCGTCCGTGCTGCGAATGTAGAAGCCGCGGTCGTAGCCGGCCGTGACGACGGACGGCATCAGGCTCTCGCGGAACTCCTGCTCGCTGAGCATCTCGCGAATCTGCTCGCGCATCGCGGCGACGCGCGCCGCCTCCGCGTCCTGGGCGGCGGTTGCGGCGAGCTGCTGCTGAAGCTGGTCGAGCCGGTGCCGCTGTGCGTCCAGCAGCGCTTCGAGCTGTTCGATGCGCGCCGCGCGGTCCGCGGCAGGGCCGGTCGGGTTGGCGTCTTCGGCGCGCAGGACCGACGCAACCAGAGTAACCGAGATTGCGGCGAGCAATCCGTGCTCGAATCGAAGCGACATGGGTTGCTTCCTTCACTTGTGGCGCTCGGAAGCGAATTCGACTTGCGTCGAGCGGAGGTATGAAGCGCCAATACCGAACGAGAGCATATCCGCGCCGCGCCGATTGAGAAGGGGGCCGCGCGCATTTTGCCGGCTGACGGATTGCCGTCCGCGGAGTGCGAGCGGTTGCCAGTCGGCGGCGGCGCTCGTAGCATCGCGCCGGCTCTTCCCGGTCCGGCGAGGAACAAAACGATGTCCGGCTCACCGACGACGCCGAAGTTTGTGCATCTGCACTGCCACACCGAGTATTCGCTGTTGGACGGCGCCTGCCGGACGCGCGACCTGGTCCGCGAGGCCCGGCGGATGGGCATGCCGGCGATCGCGATCACCGACCACGGCAACCTCTTTGGCGCGGTGGAGTTCTACGCAAACGCGGTTGAGGCGGGCGTCAAGCCGATCATCGGCTGCGAGCTGTACCTCGCGCCCGGCGACCGGCGCGACAAAGAGACCAAGGGCCTGAAGGAGGGCGCGTACCACCAGTTGCTGCTGGCGATGAATCTCACGGGGTATCGCAATCTCATCAAGCTGTCGAGCATCGGCTACATCGAGGGCTTCTACCGCAAGCCCCGGATCGACAAGGAAGTGTTGCGGCAGTTCTCTGACGGGTTGATCTGCACCAGCACCTGCATCGGCGGGGAAATCCCGACCACGCTGCTGGCGGCCGACTTCGCTGCGGCCCGCCGCGCCGCCGAGACGTTCCTGGAAATCTTCGGTCCAGACCGGTTCTTCATCGAGCTTCAGGACCATGGCATGCCGGAGCAGGCGCGGCTCAACCCGGAGCTGGCGGAGCTGGCGCGCAAGCTCGGCGTGGCGACGATCGCGACCAACGACGTGCATTACCTCGCCAAGGACGACGTGGAAGCGCACGACGTGCTGTGCTGCATTTCCACGCGCTCGCGCGTCAAGGACGAGGACCGGTTCAAGCTTCCCAGCGGCGAGTTCTACCTGAAGTCGCCGGAGGAGATGGCGGCGGCGTTGCCGGAGTACCCGGAGGCGCTGGAGAACACGCTGCGCGTGGCGCAAATGTGCGAGGTCGAGTTCGACTTCACGCGCCGCTTCGCGCCGCGCTTCCAGACGCCGGCGGGCAAGAGCGCCGACGATTACTTGCGCGAGCTGGTGTACGAGGGCGCGAAGCGCCGCTACGGAGAGATTTCGGTCGAGCTGCGCGAGCGCATCGACTACGAGCTTGACGTCGTCGCCGAGAAGGGCTTTTCCGGCTATTTCCTGATCGTCTGGGACTTCGTGCGCTACGCCCACGAGCACGGAATCCCCGCCGTGGCGCGCGGCAGCGGGTGCAGCACGGTCGTCGGCTACTGCCTGGGGATCAGCGGCGTCGACCCGATCCGCTACGGGCTGTACTTCGAGCGCTTCATGGACCCGGAGCGCGACGAGATGCCCGACATCGACGTGGACCTGTGCCAGGACCGCCGCGAGCAGGTCATCGACTACGTCCGCAACAAGTACGGTCACGTAGCGCAGATCATCACGTTCGGCCGGCTGAAGGCACGGGCCGCGATCCGCGACATCTGCCGCGCGCTGGACATCCCGCTGTCGGACGCGGATCGCGTCGCCAAGCTCGTGCCCGAAGAACTCAAGATGACGATCGAGAAGGCGCTCCTGCGCGAGCCGGAGCTGAAGCGCATCTATTCCAACGACGAGCGCTTCCGCAAGGTGATCGACATCGGCCGGCGGCTGGAAGGCGTGGCGCGGCACTCGTCCGTGCACGCCGCGGGTGTGGTTGTCGCCGACATGCCGCTGGACGAGCTGATCCCGCTGTACAAGCCGGCGGACGCCAAAGACGTCACCACGCAGTTCGAGGGGCCGACGGTCGAGAAGGTCGGCCTGCTGAAGATGGACTTCCTCGGGCTGCGCACGCTCTCGCAGATCGACCTGGCGTGCCGGCTGGTTCGTCGGCACCACGGCGTGACCATCGACCTCGACGCGCTGGACCTGACGGACGCGAACGTCTACGCGCTGCTGGCGCGCGGCGAAACGAACGGGATTTTCCAGTTCGAGTCCGGCGGCATGCGCGACGTGCTGATGAAGATGAAGCCGAACCGCATCGAGGACCTCATCGCGGCCAACGCGCTGTTCCGCCCCGGACCGATGGAGTACATCGACGAGTACATCGCCCGCAAGCACGGCAAGGCATGGGACACGCCGCACCCCATCATGACCGAGGTGCTGACCGAGACCTACGGCATCATGGTCTACCAGGAGCAGGTCTCGCGCCTCGTGGCGCGGCTGGGCGGCGTGCCGCTGCGCCGCGCGTTCCGGCTTGCCAAGGCGATCTCGAAGAAGAAGGAGAAGATGATCGACGCCGAGCGCGGCCCGTTCATCGAGGGCGCGGTCAAGGCCGGCGTGCGCAAGGACGTGGCCGAGCAGATCTTCTCCGACATTTTGAAGTTCGGCGGCTACGCGTTCAACAAGGCGCACTCGACGGGCTACGCGGTCATCGCGTTTCAGACCGCGTACCTGAAGACCTATTACCCCGTCGAGTACATGGCCGCACTGCTCACGTACGAAAGCGGCAGCACGGAGAAGATCGCGCAGTACATCGACGAGTGCCGGCGCATTCGGCAGCGCGACGGCTCCGTGGGCATCGCCATCAAGCCGCCGGACGTGAGCGAGAGCGACGAGGCGTTCACCGTCGTCTACCCGCAGCCGCGGAGCCACGAAGCCGCGCAGCCGCGAAGGGGAGAAATCCGCTTCGGGCTGGGCGCGATCAGCGGCATCGGCCACAAGGCGGTCCAGGCGATCCTGGACGCGCGGCGCGAGGGCGGTCGGTTCGCGGACATCTTCGACTTCTGCGAGCGCGTCGACCTGACCGCCGTCAACAAGGCCGCGCTGGAGTCGCTGATCAAGGCCGGCGCGTTCGACACCACGGGCGCGATGCGCCGCGCGCTGATCGAATGCCTGGAGTCGGCCATCGCTCACGGACAGGAGGCGCAGCGCGACAAGCGCGCCGGGCAGCTCGACATGTTCGGTTCATTCGTGGGCGGCGGCGAGGCGCCGCCGCGGCCGCGGATCGGCACGCAAGAATGGCCGGAGTCGGAGATGCTGGCGCACGAGAAGGAGACGCTCGGTTTTTACATCACGCGCCATCCACTCGCGCAGCACGAGAAGCTGATCCGCTGCTTCGGAACCGCGGACTCCGCCGGACTGGCGCGCGCCGCGGACGGCGCGTCGGTCGTGCTCGGGGGGATCGTCTCCAAGGTCCGCTCTGTGACGCTCAAGACCGGTCCGAGCGCCGGCAAGAAGCTCACGATCGTCGTGATCGAGGATTTCGCCGGCTCGGTCGAGGCCGTGGTCTACCCCGAGCAGTTGCCCGAAGCGATCGCGGCGCTCAGGCCGGACGCGGTCGTGTTCATCGAAGGCAGTGTCAACCGCCGCCGCGAGACCCCGAGCATTCGCATTTCGCGGGTGATTCCCGTCGAGCAGGCGCGACGCGCCCTGTCGCGGCACGTCGTCGTGCGCGTGCGGAGCGCCGGCGGCGCCCATGCCGCGATCGGACAACTCGCCGACCTGATGCGGGGGGCCGCCGGGCGCTGTCCAATCTACGTTCAGGTGAATTGCGGCGACGAGTACGTCGCCACGCTGCGCGCCCGGCGCGCCGCGGGCGTGGAGCCAACCGACGAGTTGCTCGGGCGGCTCGAGGGCCTGTTCGGCCGCGGAAACGTGCTGTGCGCCGGATCGGGCGGGACGATCGGCGTGAACGGCGACCGGGGCTGAGGCGCTCCGAGTCGGCGGCGCTCAGGTCGCCTGCCGCGAGCTCGTCGCAACGCTCGCGGCCGAGAGCCGGTTTCCTGCCCGGGCATGCCGGAGTGGCGCACGGGCTGTCTCGTGTGACCGGTCGCGCGACGGTGGACGCGCGATCTCCCGACCGTTCGCACGGCGTGGGGGACCGGTCCCCACTCCGGTCATGCCCACGCGGTTTCCGCGAGGCACTCGATCCGGCCTGCGTTCACGTCCCCGGCGTTCCAGCCGTCACGGCGGTTGTCGCCATCGGTGTGCCGGGCAGCGTCGGCACCGGGATCGGCGCGGCCTCGATCGTCGCCGAAGCCACCGCCTCGCCCGTGTACGTGAGCTTGATGTCCTGGTACTTGTGGAACCCGGTGCCGGCCGGGATCAGTCGGCCGAGGATCACGTTCTCCTTCAAGCCGACGAGGCGGTCTTCGGCGCCGGAGAGCGCGGCCTGCGTGAGCACCTTGGTTGTCTCCTGGAACGACGCGGCGGAGATGAACGACTCGCTCTGCAAGCTGGCCTTGGTGATTCCGAGCAGCAGCGTTTTGGCGGTCGCCATGCGCGGCTTGCCGCCCTTGGCGGGCTGGCCGCCGGCGGCTTCCACTTCGTCGTTCTTGGCGGCGAACTCCTCGCGCGAAACGATCTGCCCGACCTGGAAGCTGGTGTCGCCGGGCTCCTTGATCTTCACGCTGGCGGCCAGGCGCTGGTTCTCGGTGCGGAACCGGAACTTGTCCACGACTTCGTTCGGGAGGAATGCGGAGTCGCCCTCGGTGTCGATCTTCACCTTGCGCAGCATCTGCCCGATGATGATCTCGAGGTGCTTGTCGTTGATGCCGACGTTCTGCTGACGGTAGACGTTCTGCACTTCCTTGATGAGGTAGTTCTGGAGGTCCTCCTCGCCGATGATCCGCAGGATGTCGTGCGGGATCAGCGGACCTTCGCACAGCGGGGTGCCGGCCTTCACGAAGTCGCCTGCGTGCACCAGCAGGTGCTTGTCCTGCGGCACGTGGTGCTCTTTTTCCATGCCGGACTCGGAGCGCACCAGGATGGTCGTCTTCCCGCGGCGTTTGTCGGTGTAGAGCGTCACCGTGCCCGAGATTTCCGCCATGATCGCCGGCTCTTTCGGCTTGCGCGCCTCGAAGATTTCTGTCACGCGCGGCAGGCCGCCCGTGATGTCCTGCGTGCCGGCGATTTCGCGCGGCTGGCGCGCGAGGAGCTTGCCGGAGGTGACAGGTTCACCCTCGGCCACTTCGATGCGGGCCTTTGCGGGCAGGTGGTGGAACTCGAGGATCTGCCCTTCCTTGTTCTCGATGATGATCCGCGGGTGCTTGTCGCCCTTGTGCTCGATGACGATTCGCTTGCTGTCGGCGCGGCCTTCCTGCTCGGCCCGTACGGTCTCGCCGTCGATGATGTCCTGGAAGCGGACGAAGCCGGCCGCCTCGGCCAGCATGGGCGTGAAGTGCGGGTCCCAGCGGACGACGGTCTGCCGGCCGGAGAGCTTCTCCCCGTCGGGGAACAGCAGCGCGGCGCCGTAGGGGACCTTGTAGCGTTCGAGCTCGCGGTTCTTCTCGTCCACGACGAGAACTTCGCCGTTGCGCTTCAGCACGCGCCAGATGCGCTTGCCCGACTCCTCGTCGGTCATCTCGACCGCGTTGAGGTTGGCGTACTTGAGGATGCCGGGCTGGACGGTGATGATCTCGTTCTCGACGATCGCCCGGCTTGCCACGCCGCCGGTGTGGAACGTGCGCATCGTGAGCTGCGTGCCGGGCTCGCCGATGGACTGGGCCGCGATGATCCCGACGGCCAGGCCCTCCTCGGCGATTTTTCCGGTGGAGAGGTCCGCGCCGTAGCACAGCGCGCAGACGCCGACGGGCGCCTCGCAGGTCAGCGCGCTGCGGACGCGTACGCTCTCGAGGCCGAGTCCGCCTTGGTCGGGCGTGGCCTCGATGCGCCGCGCGGTGGCCTGCGTGAACAGCTCGTTCTCGCGGACGATGATCTCGTCCGTGACGGGGTGGCGGATCGTGTCGCGCGCCACGCGGCCGATGATGAGCTGGCTCAGCTTCACATCAACCTCTTCGCCCTTGTAGATCGTGCTCTTCGTGACGCCCTCGATCGTGCCGCAGTCGTGCATGGTGACGATCACGTTCTGCGCCACGTCGGCCAGCTTGCGCGTCAGGTAACCGGAGTCCGCCGTCTTCAGCGCCGTGTCGGCCAGCCCCTTGCGCGCGCCGTGCGTGGAGCTGAAGTACTCCAGCACGGTCAGTCCCTCGCGGAAGTTGGCCTTGATCGGCGCCTCAATGATCTCGCCGCTGGGCTTGGCCATCAGCGCCCGCATGCCGGCGAGCTGACGAATCTGGTCGGTCGATCCGCGGGCGCCGGAGTCGCTCATCAGGTGGATGGGGTTGAGGTAGGGCTTGGCCCCGCTCTCGCCGACTTTCGACTCGCGGCCGTCGCCGTAACGCCAGTCAGACTTGAGCGCCTCCAGCATGTCCTTGGTCACGCGCTCGCGGGCGTGGACCCAGATGTCGATGAGCTGGTTGTGGCGCTCCATCGGCGTGATCACACCGTTGGCGAAGTTCTTCTCGACCTTGTCCACGGTCTTCTGCGCGCCCTCCAGGATCTTCGGCTTGGTCTCCGGAATGCGCAGGTCCGACAGCGCGAACGACAGGCCCGCCAGCGTGCTGTGCTTGAAACCCAACTCCTTGATCCTGTCCAGCAGCGCGATCGTCGCCGCGCGCCCCAGGCGCTCGTGACAGTCCGCGATCACCCGCGCCGAACCCTTCTGGCTCAGGCCGAAGTTGTAGAAGGGCATTTCCGGCGGCAGGATGTCGTTGAAAATGCAGCGGCCGACGGTCGTCAGCACGCGGCCGTTCGCCGGCACCGGCACGGGGGAGTCGTTGAGACCGTTGATGATCTCGCGGCGGCGGATGCGCACGCGGATCGGCGTGTGCATCCCGATCTGCCGCCGGTCCAGCGCCAGCATCGCCTCCTCGGGCGAGGCGAAGCCGCGCTCCTGCCCCTTGGGCCGCTCGCCGGACTCGCCGCCGTGGCTGACGGTGAGGTAGCTGATGCCGAGCACGATGTCCTGCGTCGCGGGGGTGTTCGGCGAGCCGTTGGCGGGGCTGAAGATGTTGTGCGCGCTCATCATCAGCACGTGCGCCTCGGCCTGGGCCTCGATGGACAGCGGCAGGTGCACGGCCATCTGGTCGCCGTCGAAGTCGGCGTTGAAGCCCTTGCAGACCAGCGGGTGAATCTTGATCGCGTTGCCCTCGACCAGCACCGGCTCAAAGGCCTGGATGCCCATGCGGTGCAGCGTGGGGGCGCGGTTCAGCAGCACGGGGTGCTGGTAGATGACCTCTTCGAGGATGTCCCAGATCGGCTGCTCGCGGCGTTCGAGCATCTTCTTGGCGCTCTTGATCGTGTCGGCCAGGCCGCGTTCCCGCAGCTTGCGGATGATGAACGGCTGGTACAGTTCCAGCGCGATTTTCTTGGGCAGGCCGCACTGCCACAGCTTGAGCTCCGGCCCGACCACGACCACGCTGCGCGCCGAGTAGTCCACGCGCTTGCCCAGCAGGTTCTCGCGGAAGCGGCCCTGCTTGCCTTTGATCATGTCCGTGAGGCTCTTGAGCGGGCGGTTGCTGCTGCCCAGCACGGGGCGGCGGCAGCGGTTGTTGTCGAACAGCGCGTCCACCGCCTGCTGGAGCATCCGCTTCTCGTTGCGGATGATGACCTCCGGCGCGTTCAGGTCGATCAGCTTCTTGAGCCGGTTGTTGCGGTTGATGATGCGCCGGTAGAGGTCGTTCAGGTCGCTGGTCGCGAAATTGCCGCTATCGAGCAGAACCAGCGGCCGCAGGTCCGGCGGAATGACCGGGATGACCTCCAGCACCATCCAGCTCGAGTCGTTGCCGCTCTTGCGGATCGCCTCGACCAGCTTGAGCTGCGTCGAGAGCTCCTTGATGCGCTGCTTGCTGTTGGTCTTGCGCAAACCTTCGTAGAGCTCGCTGGAGAGCTGCTCCAGGTTGGTCTTGGCCAGCAGTTCGCGAATCGACTCCGCCCCCATCATTGCCCGAAAGCCGGTGTCGCCGTACTCTTCGACCGCGCGGCGGTACTCCTCCTCGGTCAGAACCTGCTTGGGCTCGAGCTTGCTCTCGCCGGGATCGACAACCACGTAGTCCTGGAAGTAGATGATCTTCTCGAGGTCGCTGGTCTTCATGTCCAGCAGCGTGCCCAGCCGGCTGGGCATGCTCTTGAAGAACCAGATGTGCACAACGGGCGCCGCGAGGTTGATGTGGCCCATGCGCTTGCGGCGCACGCGGCTGTGCGTGACCTTCACGCCGCAGCGGTCGCAGATCATGCCCTTGTACTTCACGCCGCGGAACTTGCCGCAGAAACACTCCCAGTCGCGCTCCGGTCCGAAGATGCGCTCGCAGAACAGCCCGTCCTTCTCGGCGCGGTAGGTGCGGTAGTTGATGGTCTCCGGCTTCTTGACCTCGCCGAAGGACCAGGCGCGGATGTCGTTGGGGCTCGCCAGCCCGATGCGGACCGCGCTGAAGTCGTTGATGCGATCGTATACGGTGTCTGCCATCGACGTCGGTTCCTTCCCGATTGACTTCCGACCTCCCGCCGTGGACGCGGCGGGTCGATTCGTTCACGAGGTTTCTTCACCCTGCGCGATCAGCTCGCCGCGGCTGCGGCGCCCAGGCGCGCCGCGGCGGAGAAGTCCTCCGCCCGCAGCGTCATTCCGACCAGCCCGCCGGAGCGCCGGAAGCCGAGCTCTTCCAGGAAATCGACCTCGGTGCCCCAGGCGATCACGTCAACGCGCCGCGCGCCGTCGCGCTGCATCGCGGCCAGCACGCGCCGCGCCATCTCGGCCGCGATGCCGTGCTCGTCGTGCTCGATGCGGCCGTCGGTGCGGGTGACCGCCGCCGGACCTTGGAACGCCGGGTCCAGCTTGCACTCGGTCAGATAGCCGCGCACGCCGTCGCTGATGCCGCGGGCAAGGCCCACGAGCTGCCCGCCGCAGCGGGCGGTGACGAAGGCGGCGCTGTGCGCCAGCATGCCGGCGACCTGGGCCGGTTGCGGCGCGGAGTCGTGGTGCAGGCGGGCGTAGAACTCCGTCAGCTCGCCGGGCGTCAGATCATCGGCCGTTCCGTACGTTACTTCCGGCATGACGCTCTCCTTGAACCGTCCGGGGACGCTCGGTCTCACAGCTTGCGTTTCTCGAGCTGGATGTTCAGCCCCAGCCCGCGGATTTCGTTGCACAGCACGTCGAACGACACCGGCGTGCCGGCGTTCAGCGTGTTCGTGCCCTTGACCATGCTCTCATAGATCTTGGTGCGGCCTTCCACGTCGTCGCTCTTGACGGTCAGCAGCTCCTGGAGCACGTACGCGGCGCCGTAAGCCTCCAGACCCCAGACCTCCATCTCGCCGAAGCGCTGTCCGCCGGTGCGGGCCTTGCCGCCCAGCGGCTGCTGCGTGATCAGGCTGTACGGGCCGGTCGAACGGGCGTGGATCTTGTCATCCACCAGGTGATGGAGCTTGAGCAAGTACATGTAACCGACGGTGACCGGCTGATCGAACGGCTCACCCGTGCGACCGTCGAAAAGCGTGACCTTGCCGGTACGCGGCATCTCGACCAGGATCTGCCCGGTCTGCCCGGCCCGCTGAACGACGCCGACGTCCGAACGCAGCTTGCGGACGTGCTCGTTGGCCTTGTCGACGCACAGCTTGATCTGGTGCTCGGTTGCGCCGTCAAACACGGGGGTGACCACCTGGAACCCGAGCACGGCCGCCGCCCAGCCCAGGTGCGTCTCCAGAATCTGCCCCACGTTCATGCGGCTCGGCACGCCGAGCGGGTTCAGGCAGATGTCGACCGGGGTGCCGTCCTCGAGGAACGGCATGTCCTCCTCGGGCAGAATGCGGGCGATGACGCCCTTGTTCCCGTGACGGCCGGCCATCTTGTCTCCGACGCTCAGGGTGCGCTTGGTGGCGACGTAGACTTTGACCATTTCGAGCACGCCGCTGGGCAGCTCGTCGCCGCGCTTCATGTGGCCGAGCTTGCGCTCGCATTCCTTGCGGATGCCCTGGAGTCGCGGCCAGAACTGGGCGTAGACCTTCTCGCACTGCTCGCGCGCCGAGGCCGGCTTGACCCAGGCGATCTGGAACGTGTCGATCTGCTCCATGATCACCTCGGGGTTCTCGCTCTTGCCGACCTTCTGGCGCGTGTTCGGGTCGATGATCGGCTGCTCGGTGAGCTCCTCCATGGTGGCGATCATGCGCTTGAACAGCGCGATCTGCTGCTCGTCGCTATGCGTCTTGAAGGCCTGCATCTCGGCGTCGATGCGTTTCTTCTGCTCGTCGTTCAGGTGCGTCCGCCGGCTGAAGTGGCTGGCGCCGATCACGATGCCTTCCTGACCCGCGGGCAGCTCCAGCGAGTCGTTCTTCACGTCCTCGCCGCTGCGGCCGAAGATCGCGTGCAGCAGCTTCTCCTCGGGGCTCAGCTCGGTCTTGCTCTTGGGCGAGACCTTGCCTACCAGGATGTCGCCCGGGCCGACGCGCGTCCCGACGCGCACGATGCCGCGCTCGTCGAGGTTCCGCAGGGCGCGCTCGGACACGTTGGGAATGTCGCGCGTGAACTCCTCGCGCCCCAGCTTCGTCTCGCGGATTTCAATGTCGTGCGCTTCGATGTGGATGCTGGTGAAGGCATCGGTCTTGACCAGACGCTCGCTGATCAGGATCGCGTCCTCGAAGTTGTATCCGTCGTACGTCATGAACGCGACCAGCACGTTGCGCCCCAGGGCCAGCTCGCCCTGGTGCGTGCTGGCGCCGTCAGCGATGATCTGGCCGGCCTTGACCTTCTCGCCCGGCTTGACGATCGGCTTCTGGTTCAGGCAGGTGCGCTCGTTCAGCCCGACGTACTTGCGCAGCACGTACTCGTCGGTGTCGTCGATCACGATGCGCTTGGCGTCGACGAACGTCACCTTGCCCGACTGCCGCGCGCGGACGACCATGCCGCTGTTCTCGGCCACGGGCCGCTCCAACCCGGTGGCGATGATCGGCGGATCGGTGCGAACCAGCGGCACCGCCTGGCGCTGCATGTTCGACCCCATCAGGGCACGGTTCGCGTCGTCGTGCTCGAGGAACGGGATCAACGCGGCCGACACGCCCACCGTCTGCTTGGGCGAGATGTCCACGTAGTCCACCTCGTCGCGCGTCGCCTGCTTCAGATCGCCGAACTTGCGCGCCAGAAGCGCGCCGTCGCGCAGCCGCGCCGCGCGGCGGTCGCCGGTGAACTTGCGGCGCTGGGCGAGGTACTCGTCGCGTTCGATGAGCGGGGGGAGCGAGGTGCCGCTCTGGGACGGCTCGACGACGTCGGGCGGGCCGAGCGTGGAGCGCATCTCCTCGTCGGCACGGAGGTGCACCACCTCGCCGTTCACCTTGCCCTTTTCGACCTTGCGGTACGGCGTGATCAGGAATCCGTACTCATCGACAGCGCTGTAGATGCCGAGCGAGGCGATCAGCCCGATGTTGACGCCTTCGGGCGTCTCGATCGGGCAGACGCGGCCGTAGTGCGAGATGTGCACGTCGCGCACCTCGAACCCGGCGCGCTTGCGGTTCAGGCCGCCGGGCCCCAACGCCGACAGGCGCCGCTCGTGCGTGAGCTGGCTGAGCGGGTTGGTCTGGTCCACGACCTGCGACAACTCGCTGCGCCCGAAGAAGAAGTCGATCGCGCTGGAGATGCTCTTGGTGTTGACCAGTTCCGCGATCTTGCCCAGCGACTCCGGGTCCTTGAGGCTCATGCGCTCCTGCACCGTGCGGCGGAGCTTGAGGAAACCCTTGCGCAGTTCGTCGGCCGCGAGCTCATCGATCGTGCGCAAGCGGCGGTTGCCCAGGTGGTCGATGTCGTCCACCTGGCCCTCGCCGGCGCGCAGCGCGAGCAGGTAGCGGATCGCGTTGGCGAAGTCCTCCGGCCGCAGCACCATTTCGGTCTCGGGGATTTCCTGCTCGAACTTGCGGTTCAGCCGGAAGCGGCCCACGCGGCCCAGGCGGTAGCGGTTCTCGTCATAGAACTTCTCGTGGAAGAGCTTCTTGGCCTTCTCCAGGTGCACCGGGTTGCCCGGCCGCAGCCGGGCGTAAATCCGCAGCAGCGCTTCGTCGTGAGAGGCCGCGCTGTCCTCGGCGAGCGTGTTGACCACGATCGGGTCGGTCATCTTGGGGATCACGTCGACCTGCTTGATCTGCGAGTCGCGAATCTTGTTCAGCGTCTCGCCGATCTGCCGACCCGCCGCCACAATCTCTTCGCCCGTGTCCGGATCGACCACGGTCGCGGCGACCCACATTTCCGGCTTGAGCTCGCGGACCTTGACGCTCTTGACCGGATAGAACGCGCGGATAATCGACTCGCTGGTGCCGTACTTCTCGTCCATCGCGCGCAGAAACGTGGTCGCCGGGATCTTGCTGCTCTGGTCGATGCGGACCGCCAGCAGGTCCTTGCGGGTGACGTTGATCTCGATCCAGCTCCCGCGCTCGGGGATGATGCGGCAGGCGTGCAGGGCCCGGTCGCCCTCGGCGCTCTCCTTGACGAAATCCACGCCCGGCGAGCGGTGAAGCTGAGACACGATCACGCGCTCGGAACCGTTGATGATGAACTCGCCGCCGCCGAGCATGCGCGGCATCTCGCCCAGGTAGATGTACTCCTCGGTGACCTCCTCGCGGTCCTTGCGGTGGAGCCGCACGCGGATGCGGAAGGGCGTGCCATAGGTCAGTCCGAGCTCGCGGCACTCGTCGGGCGTGTAGCGCGGCTCGTCGAGCATGTAGTCGACGTATTCGAGCCACATGTTCCCGTCGTAACTCTCGATCGGGAACACCTCGCGCAGCAGCGCCTCGAGGCCGTAGGCGGCGCGCTTGGCCGGATCCGTGTTCTCCTGGAGGAAGCGCGCATACGAATCCGTCTGGATACAGATCAGGTTCGGGATCGGCAGCGCGTCCCCGTTGCGGCTGAAATCACAGACGTAGCGTAGTTCCATTTCGCCGGTTCCTTGTACGACCCGATGCTAGGTGGATGAAATCTGCGACCGCGGCGGGAAGACGCGACGCGGAGCGATCGCGGCGCGCAAACTCCCCCTTGTTTTCGACGCGTTGCGTTGCGCGCGTGTGGCTCTGGTGCGCATCCGCTCCAATTCAGAGGGACAAGTCCGTTTGCCGTCCGATCGCGTCGTGGATCATTCGCAAACTACGGAGTATACTGTGCGAACCGTGCCACGCAAGCCCGGCGCAGTGAGGAGATTTGATTCCGCCACGTATCCGGCTGAACCCATTCGAGGCGGAGGCAATACTGGTATTATCGGACGCCTACTAGGTGTAGACTACGGAACCCGCCGCATCGGCCTGGCAATCTCCGATCCCGCGCGCCGCATCGCCTCGCCAGCGGGCACGCTGAATGCCGCCGGCGCCGCCCGATCGGACGCCGACCGGATCGCGGCCTGGAGCGCGGAACACGAGGTGACTGCGTTCGTGGTCGGCCTGCCGCTCAACATGAACGGTACCGAGGGGCCGCAAGCCGCGCGGTCGCGCGCCGTGGCAGAGGCGCTTCGCCGCGCGACAGCGATGCACGTCGAACTCTGGGACGAGCGCCTGAGCAGTTTTCAGGCCGACGAGTGGATGAACGCGCGAGAGCTGAGCCGCGCCGCGCGTCGCAAGCGGCGCGACGCGCTCGCGGCGCAGGTCATCCTTCAATCGTATCTCGACGCGCTCCAGCGCGGTCAGGCTCCGAGCGCGGAGGCTTGACGAGCCACGAGATTCCGGTTCGCGGCGCCATCCAACCGTCGGCGTGGAATGCGACGGGCGCAGGGTCCGCGGCGGTGGCGCGCGGCGCGCTTCGGGTTCAACCGGATTGTCCCTATAATCGCCGCGGCTCGCGAGCAGGAGATTCTGGTGGCCCAGGAATGGCAGTTGCCGGCAGCGTCGGATCGCTGCGCCGCGGACGGCCGGATTTTCGCTCCCGGACAGGTCGTACGCACGGTGCTGTTCGCCAAGGATGGCGCCTACGCGCGGCGCGACTATTGCCTGGGGTGCCGCCCGATCGACGAGACTGGGCTGATCGGCGCGTGGACCCGCCGGCGTCCGGCTGCGGCGTCCGAGAAGCCCGCCGCGTTCGACGCGGAGGCGGCGTTCAAGTACTTCCGGCGGCTGGGTGACGACGACGGTGCGGAGCGACAGCAGTTCCGCTTCGTTCTGGCGCTGCTCCTGTGGCGCAAGAAGCTGCTAAAGCTGGCGGAAACGGCCCAGCGCGACGAACGGGAGCTCTGGCAGTTCCGTTCGCCGAGAACGGCGGAGTCGTTCGAGGTCGTTCGACCGGACCTCGCCGAGGATGAAATCGAGCGCCTGAGTGGCCAACTGGAATCGCTGCTGGCCGGCGTTGAGCCGGGGCAACCCGACCTTCCAACCGGGACTCCGCATGCACCCCAGGCGCATGAATCACTCGCATGATGTGGGTCACCGTCGCGAAGGGGGGAACGCCGGAATGAAACGGGTACGGCACGAATTGTTGCCGGGTTGCCGGCGCCTCCCATTAACCGTGATTCAAGTGCGCCGCGGCGGCGGGGTCGCGGGAATGGGCCGCTCCCTCACGGTTGCGGTTCGGCGGGGACGAGGCATGAATGCCCGAATCGCCCGAACGCAGCCGGCGTCGGACTCGGAGGTCCGACGCGACGGTTCGCGTCGGCGCGCGGGCGCCCCGGGCCGATGCGCGCTCGCGCTCTTTCTGTCCGCCGTGGCGATGACCGGTTGCGCACATGCTCCGTTGGCGGTGCGGCCACCGGAAGAGGCGCGCCGCGCACTGGAGCAGATCGAAGCGAACAGCGCCCGCATTTCCGCGCCGCTCACGGCGTCGCCGGCGCTGGTTTCGTTCCGGTTTCGAGACGCGGACGGCCGCGAGCGACGGCTCGTCGGTCAGAGCGCGACGCTGATTTTCGGAGAACCGCGTTGTCTGTACTTCGACATCAAGAACCTCGCGGGCAGTCTGGCGCACATCGGGTGCGACGACGAGCGTTACTGGTTCTGGGTCGACCTCCCGGACATCCGCAAGTTGTGGTGGGGGACCTGGGAAGCGCTGGCGGCAGACCGGGCTCGCTCGCTGGCGGTTCCACCCGACCGCCTGCTGGACGCGCTCATGTTCCGTGCGCTGCCGGAGCGGCTGGCCGACGGCCCGCCGCCGCTGCTGGTGGAGCAGGCCGGCGTCAGGCGTCTGTTGTTCCAGCGTCGCGATGACAACGGCTGGCCGTACGTGGCGCGGGAGGTTTTGCTCGCGGCGTCGCCGCCGCACCTGCCGGTGGAGATCATCGACCGCAGCCCGGACGGGACGCTCGTGATGCAGGCGACGCTCGCGGGCTACCAGCGCGTCAGCGGCGCGGGATCGGACGCGCCGTTCACGCCGCGCCGCTACGTCGTGCAGTGGCCCCGCGATCATGCGGAAATGCGGCTCGATCTCCTGGACGTCAAGTATCGCATGCGGGCGCTGCCGTTCTGCGACTTTCCGGGGGACTGGAAGGGACCGGTGGAATCGCTGGACCGCGAAGAAGCCGGTGCTCCGCAGGCGTCGCGCAGCAGGTTGCCGTGACCAAGCAACGACCCGAACGAAACGCCGCCGCGCCGCGCCGCCGCTTGGCGGCCCTGTGCGGAGCGTTGCTTCTCTCGCTGGGGCCGGCACAGGCGGACGAGCTGCTCCGCCCGAACGAGCAGACGGTCCGGCTCTGCGTGGCGGCCGATGAACAGCGGCTATGGATCGCCGTCGCCCGTCCCGGCGGCTCCGTTCTGTACCGTCGCCGCATCAGCGCGCCGTTCGATCTGGGCCAGGCGATCAACCGCTCGATCCGTTCGATCGCCCCGTTCGACACGCAGCTTCTCGTCGTGTTCGAGGACGGGTCGATCTACCGCTATGACGATGCGTTGGCATCGATCCAGCCCGAGACGGTCCTTCCGCTGAACGAGCGTCCCCTGGATATCATCGACGCCGGGGACGGCATCGCGTATGCGCTGGTGAACAGCAGCGCCGCGGTTGATCTTCCGCGCAACGAGCGGCTTGGCGCCGGCGAGGGCGGAGCGGTGACGACGGGCGCGTCGTCGCTGAGCGTCGTGGCGTACGACCAGCGAAACTGGACGTTCGTCGGGGCCTGCCCCGTGGGAGTCAAGCCGGCCGCCAACGACCGGCTTGGTCCGCGGCTCGCCGTCGTCCAGGACGCGCTTGCGTTGCTGTGGTGCGAGTCGGACACAAAAAGGCTGCACTGGGCCACGTGGGACCGCGCCGCCGGCTGGCGGCAGCGACCGCCGCTGGAGTTGCCCGGCAAAGTTGCGGGCTTCTGGTTCACGGTCTCAGGGCGCGTGCCGACGATTGTGGCTTCGATCGCACAGGTGGACGGAACACAGCAGGTGCACGCACTGCGCCTGCTGGGCGACATCGGCGACCCGGGAGGCGCCTCGTGGCGCAGCGCTTCATTGCAGCTTTCTGAACCGCCGCCCGGCGTCGTCGTCCGCGAGTACGCTGCCGCGAGCGGGTTCAACCAGCACGTGCTCCTACTCGCACTGGACGAACAGCAACACGCGCACCTGTTGTTCGCGCGTCCGGGCGAGGCGCCGACTGAGCCCAGCGTGGCGCTGGAAGCGGTGTTCGCGCAGCGCGGAGTGGCGCAGGACCGGCACGAGCTGATTCAGACGGCCACGTTCGCCGTCGTGCTGCTGGTGATGGTCGGGCTGTTCGCGCTTCGCCGCGGCAGCCTGCTGCTGCCGGCCGAGCTCCCCCCTGGGTACGCTCCGGCGCTGGCGTTTCAGCGCCTGGCGGGCTGGCTGATCGATTTTGTGCCGTTCACGATCGCCTCCGCGCTGGCGCTCAATGTCGAGTGGCGCGCATCCGTCTCAAGCCTCATGGGCTGGGTCGTCGCTCCGGCGAGCACGCAGGCGTTCCCCGCCATGCGGCTCTTGCTGTGGTGGGGTCTGAGCTGCGCCGCGTACACCGCGTACTGCGTCGCGCTGGAGCTTACCGCCGGGCGGACCATCGGAAAGATGGTCGTGCGCACCTACATCTGCTCGGACCGCGGGCAGCGTCCGGCGGTGTGGCAGACGCTCGTGCGTAACCTCTTCCGGCCGCTCGAACTCGTGCCGCAACTTTGGATCTTCGCGCTGCTGATCGCCGTTTCGAGGAACCGTCAGCGCCTCGGCGACATCTTCGCCCGGACGGTCGTGATTCGTGGCGTGGCCAGCGCCGACGCGGGCGATCAGGACCACGCCGACCATTCTTCAGACTGAGCGCACGCCGAACGGGCGGCACGTCGTCGTCGCTGCGCGGGATCAAACTTGCAGCGCGTGGCCGATCGGGTCGGACGCGGCGGCAAGCCCCGCCTTCGTGAGCACGGCCCGCAACCCCTGCACGTCCTCGACGCCAAACGCGCCGGACTCGAAGCTGTCCAGATCGAGCACTCCGCGGCAAACGCCGGCGCCGTCGAAGATCGGCACAACGACCTCGGACAGATCGCGCGGATCGCAAGCTACGTACGCCGCGCCGAGTGCGCGCACGTTCGAAACGATCAGCGGGCGCCGTTCGAGGAACGCGCGCCCGCACGCGCCATGCAGCCCGATCGGTGAGCACGCCGGCTTGTTGCGGCTCGGACCGAGCACGAGTTCGGGCCGGCCCTCGTGCTCATAGAACCCGACCCACGACACGCCGGTTTCCGCCAGCCGCGTCCACAGCGCGTCGACCACCGCGCGCATCTGCGTTTTCCGGTCGCCGTGGTCGTTAATCTCGTTCACGATTTCGTCGTACGGTCTGCGCTTCATTGCCGCGCATAATCACGGCTGCTGCTGCGGGTTGCAACGTCGCGGCGGCGGTGCGCGCGGCGCATCGCGAACTCGTGCGCGCGCCAGGCGACGCCATGTCCATTGACTTCGTCGGCGCGATTTGGTACACATTGTGGCACATGTCCGGTGTCCGCTCGCTCGGTGCGGGCGGAAGAATAGGGAATCCGGTGAGAAGCCGGAGCGGCCCCGCCGCTGTAACCGGGAACGAAAGCTGAAGCCTCGTCATTGGCCGCCGTCGCGGCCGAGAAGACGCAGCGAGTAGGAGGCGCCAGACGGATCTGGCGCTGAGGCCCGGAAGCCAGAAGACCTGCCGGAACATACGTTTCCTCGGTTGCCTTCGTGGGAGGGGCACTGCGGCATGTCTCCGCTCGTCGATTTCCAGCACAAGAAAAAGCGTTCGCGGATTCGTTGGGTTCCTGGCATTGTGGCGGTTGGCGCGCTCGCGTGCGCTCCCGCGGGAGCGACGGGAAGCTCGCCCTGGGCCAGCCAGGTCGTGTCGTTCGACGCGGGCGCCGGGGGAATCCCGGGCTACACCGACCCGCAGTCCACGCTCGGCGCGCCGGAGCGGTTCACGGGCGAAACCATCTTTCCGAGCGCGGTGACGATCTTTAATCCCGCCTATGGGCCGGACGAGCTGTATTCGTTCGGCGAAGGCGGGCACCTGACGGTCGAGTTCGAATTGCCGATCACCGACGATCCAAGCCACCTGTTTGGCGTCGATCTGATCGTCTTCGGCAACGGCGGCTTCGAAGACGTCGATTTACCGTACGGCCAGTGCGGCGACCCGGCGTTCAACTTCGGCGTCGACCCGATGCGCGTCCTGGTGAGCGCGAACGGACAGGACTTCATCCCGCTCGGCGAGTTCACTGAGGGGCAGTTCCCCGCGCAGGGGTGGCTCGACGTGCCGCCGTACACCGATGTTCCGGGCAACCTTCCGACCGATTTTCGGCGCCCGGTGGATCCGTCGCTGGCCTTGTCGGATTTCGACGGGTTGACGTACGCCCAAGCCCTGGCGCTGTACGACGGTTCGGGGGGCGGCACGCCGATCGACATTTCGACCTCGGGACTGAGCGAAGTTCGCTATGTACGGATCGAGTCCTTCGCGCCCGGCGTGTCGGTGGAGATCGAAGCGTTCGCCGTCGTCCCGGAGCCATCCGGCCTGATGTTGTTCGCTCTGACGGTCCTGCTTGACAGTGCTTTCCGGAGGATGGGGTAGGAGAGAGGCGTCCTCGGGCAGCGCATCGACGCTGTCCGAGGACGGGCGGTAAGCGGGGCCGGTGTGACGTTTACATGTCGTCGGTAACTCAGCTCAAGACACTCTGCCTTTGCGCCTCCGGGGCGTATCTGGCGGTCACGGCGCACGCGCAGTGGCCCTGCTTCGCCGCCGATCCGGCGCGCTCCTCGATCGCCCGCCGCGCGCCGCGCGATCTGGACGGCGTGGCGTGGCAGGTCGCTCCCCTGACGGACGAGGAGTTCATCTTCTCGTCCACGCCGGTGGCCGCCGGCGGCCGCGTGTACGTGCTCGCGCGGCACTTTGAAGACCAGTTGCACGATGAGAACCGCCTGATCGCCTTCGCGGCCGATGACGGCGAGCGCATGTGGACTGCGCCGATCGCAGCCGACACGCGCGACAGTTGGAGCAGCCCCGCGGTGGACCTGCGGACCGGACTGGTCATCGCCTGCGCCGACGAGTTCGTCTACGGCGTGGATCTCGACGACGGGAGCGTCGTGTGGACGCGCGCGCTGAACAAGGAGATCGTGAACGCCTCGCCGCTCGTCACGTCCGACTTGACGGTCAACGGCACACCCGCCAATCGCGTGTTCATCACCGACTACACTGGCACCAGCGCTAACGCCAAGCTCTACGCGATCAACATCGATCCATTTCATTCCAGCGACAACCCCCACCAGCCGGGGGCGATCGCCTGGTCGGTCAGCTTGCCAAACGCCAGCGGCAATTCCCCCGCCTACGCCGACCAGGTCGTGTACGTTTCCAGTCGCGGCGGACTGGTCAAGGCGCTGGACGCGCGCAGCGGCGGGCAACTGTGGCAGCGACAGATCGACCTGTCGGGCTACCCCCCGCTGAGCGGGTTCTTTGGTGGCATCACGCTCCGCAATGGCGCGCTTTACCTCGCAATGTACGTATTTACGGGCGGCGAAAACAACGCGGCGATCTTCAAGCTGGACGCCGCCACTGGGGACATCGTCTGGTCGGCGCCGGCGGAGCGCTCGAGCTCCACGCCCGTCGTGTTGGATGACGGTCGCGTGTTCCTGAGCGGCGGGATCGACGGCGACTTCGGTTCGTACAGCAAAATCCAGGCGTTCCAGGACCAGGGCGCGTTCGCGACACAGCTCTGGGACACGCACGTCGATTCCGGCGGATCCCTCGTCGTCGGGGGTTGGACCGATCAGCCGGTGTACTTCCGAGAGCGCCTGTACGCCGGCCGCCCCGGCATGGCGCCGCACTTCAGTGCGTTTGACGAGCTTTACGCGCTGGACCTCACCAGGCAGCCGGGAGAGGCCGGGTTCGTGACCTCCAAACGTTCCGGCGCCGGCGGTCCGGCCGCCGCCGCGCACGGCCGACTGTACTCGGTCGGCGCCGACGGGCTGGTCGCCTTCAATCCTTCGCCGGAATGCCTGGCCGATCTGAACGGCGACGGGCAGGTAAACGTCGCGGACTTGTCGCGGCTCCTGGAGGTGTACGGATCGCACGAGGGCGACGGCACGTACGACGCGGAATGCGACTTGGATTTGGACGGGACCATTGGCATCGCCGACTTGTCGCTGGTACTTTCGGTGTACGGAGCAGTGTGTCCTTGATCATCGGACGGTCATCCCGGCGCGCAGCGGTTTGGTCGCGACAAGCGGCGATGAGCGGTTTTACGCTGGTCGAGCTGCTGGTCGTGATCGCGGTGATCGTGCTGCTGCTCGCGGTGCTCACGCCGTCGCTGGTTCACGCCCGGGACGAAGCGCGGCGCGTCAAGTGCATGGCGAACCTACGCCAGCTCGGAACCGCGTTTCAGCTCTATGCCCACGATCACAACGGGATGGCGATGCCGCTGGCCTATATCGAGATGACCACCACACCCACGTACTGGTACGGCCGCGAGGTGTCCGGCCGCATCGAGCCGCAGGACGGTTTTCTCTGGTTGTACCTGTCTTCGGACCTGCGCGAAGGCAGCGTCTTCGAATGTCCGCAGCAGCCCAGCGGCACGTACGAATACGAGCAAGGCACGCCGGGGGGGTGGACCAGCACCTACGGTTACAACGCCTATTTCCTGTGCCCCCCGCGCAGCTCGGGTTGGAAATACGCGATCGGCGGTTTTCCGTGGCAGAACGTCGATACGATGCCCGATCGCCAGCGCGTATTCGCGTTTGCGGACACGATGCTGGTCTGGGACGGCGGTCTGAAAAACTGCGCCCTGCTTGATCCGCCCTGGCTCTACGCCGGCAACGGCCGCTGGACCGAGAACGAGAGCCCGACCACGGCGTTCCGGCACAACGACCGCGTCAATGCGGCATGCGCCGACGGGCACGTGGATTCCTGGTTTGCGGAAGGGGGGGAGATGGTTTGGAGCGATCCGCCGATCGGGTCCGTGGGGAAGACGAACGATCCGCACTACGTTCCGACGTGGCGCGAGTGGGTCGCGCCATGACCGCTTGCCGGCGAATTGATTTGCCCCGCGTTGCCCCCTATGCTTCGCGAGGTTGAGTGACTTGGGACTCCCGGCGACGCGAGCCATGCCGCCCATCAACGCGCAATTGCTGGAACTCCTTGTCTGCCCCGTGCCGGAGTGCCGCGGGAAGCTCGTCCTGCAAGACGGCGCGCTGCGCTGCGAGCACTGTCGGCGTCGTTACCGGATCGAGGGCGACTGGCCGGTACTGATTCCGGAAGAGGCCGAACTCACGCCCGAGGCCCGATCCTGATCGGTCGACCATGCCGCCATTTGCCATCATCAGCGACATTCACGCCAACCTCGAAGCGCTGCAAACCGTGCTGGCCGACATCGACCGCCGCGGCCTGACCGAGATCGTCTGCCTCGGCGACGTCATCGGCTACGGGCCGGACCCGCGCGAGTGCCTGGACCTGGTCCGCCGCCGGTGCCGGCTGTGCATGATGGGCAATCACGATCACGCCGTCCTCTACGAGCCGACGAACTTCAACACCGCCGCCGAACGCGCCGCGTTCTGGACCCGCCAGATGATCGAATCGGACCGCGCGGCGTGTGGCGAGCGCTGGGAATTCCTCGGCAAGCTTCCCGTGCGTCGGCGTGAAGACGACCTGCTGTTCGTGCACGCCTCGCCGCGCCGTCCGATCAACGAGTACATCTTCCCGGAGGACGTGTTCACCAACCCGCAAAAGGTCGTCGCGAACTTCGAGCGGCTGGATGCGCAGCTCTGCTTCGTGGGCCACACCCACCAGCCGGGGGTGTTCCTCGACGACCCGTACTTCGACCCTCCGAATGAACTTCCCGACGCCCCGTACTACGTGGTCGAGGACGAGCGCGCGATCATCAACGTGGGCAGCGTCGGCCAGCCGCGCGACCGCGACCCACGCGCCAGCTACGTCGTGGTTCACCCGCGCGAGACCGGGGCGAAGAAGCCGGTCGGGCGCGCCGCCCGCAACGGGGCATGCAGCGTCGAGCAGGTCGAGTTCGTGCGCCTCGAGTACGACATCGATACGACCGTGAAAAAAATTCTCGCCGAGCCGATGCTCGACGACATGCTCGGCCACCGCCTGTTCGAAGGCCGCTGAATCCGCCCGATTCCCCTGTGCGTTACCCCATCCGGGCCGCTCCCTCACGGACGCGGCGCGGCCGGCGAATCGCGTTCGGAGCGGCCGACGCGCATAATCTTCGCATGCACGTCGCGCACGTCATCACACGCCTGATCATCGGCGGCGCGCAGGAAAACACGCTCCTGACATGCGAGGGCCTGCACCAGCGCGGCCGGCGCGTGACGCTCATCAGCGGCCCGACCCAAGGCCCGGAGGGCAGCCTGCGCGGCCGCGCGCAACGCGGCGGTTACGCCTTCATCGAGGTTCCCGAACTGATCCGGGCCGTGCGCCCCTGGACAGACTGGCGTGCCCTGCGGCGGCTGACCACGACGTTTCGCGAGCTGCGTCCGGACGTCGTCCACACGCACAGCAGCAAGGCCGGAATCCTCGCCCGCCTGGCCGCCGAGCGCGCCCGCGTGCCCGTCATCGTGCACACCGTCCACGGCATGAGCTTCAACCGCACGCAGCCCTGGCCCGTGCGCCGGTTCTATGCCGCGCTGGAACGCCGCGCGGCTCGCTGCACGCACGCGATCGTCGGCGTGGCGGACGCGATGGTGCGTCAGATGCTGGCGGCAGGCATCGGAACGCCCCAGCGCATGCACACCGTCTATTCGGGAATGGAGGTCGAGCGCTTCGACCCGCGGCGCTGCGACCGCGCGAGCGTGCGGCAGGAATGGGGCGTCGGCGAAGACGAGGTGGTGGTGGGCAGCGTCGCGCGGCTGTTCCGCAACAAGGGCTACGAACAACTCATCCGGATCATGGCCGACGCGGCGGCGCGCGAGTCGCGGCTGTGCTTCGTGTGGGTCGGAGACGGCGCCCAGCGCGCGGAATACGAAGCGGCGCTGCGCAAGCGCGGGCTGGCGGAACGAACGACGCTGCTGGGGCTACAGGCGCCGGAGCGGATACCCGCAATCCTCGCCGGCTGCGATCTGCTCGCGCACACCTCGCAATGGGAGGGGCTGCCGCGCGCCGTGGTGCAGGCGCTGCTGATGGAGACGCCGGCGGTCGCGTTCGCGATTGACGGCACGCCCGAGGTGGTGCTGGACGGCCGCACCGGCAGGCTCGTGCCGCTGGGGGATGAGCGCGCGTTCGCCGATGCGCTGGTCGAGTTGGCCCGCGACGCACCCATGCGGCGGCAAATGGGAAAGGTCGGGCGGGAACTGTGCCTGCAACGCTTCGACTGGCGCCGCATGGTCGCGCAGCTCGATGCGCTGTATGCCCAACTTCGCTCCGCTCAGTGAGCGCCGCGCGCCTTCTCGATCGCGCGCGAGACCGCCTCGTGAATCTCCGTCGGCCGGCGGACGTGGTCCCACACAACGGTCTGCGTCGCGGGCGCGAGCGGCAATAGCACGATCGAACCGAGTCCCAGCATGCGCTGAAGCGCCGTCCGGCGCAGCTCAGCCTTCTCGATGCGGCCGAGCAGGCATTCGCTCACTTCGATGGCGAGCACGCCGCGAAAACGCAGCGCCCGGCGATTCGTGAGCACGTACAGACGGCTGGCCCATTGCAGCGTTGCGATCCCGATTCGCGCCGCCCCGGCGCCGACCAGCAACAAGAAGATGATCGTCGGTGCGCGGAGCGTGAATCCGTCCGACACCATGCCGGCGATCGCGGCCAGGATGCCGACGGCCGCGACAAACCGGGCCGCGGCGATGGCGATGTACCAGAGCGACGGCTTGACCAGGAGCTGGATGATCTCATCATCGCGGATCAATTCGATCCGCGCGCCGCGGACTTCGTCCAGCGCCGCCGCGCCGTCGCGCGTCAGCAGCCGCAACGTGTCGGGCGGGCGCGCCGCGTTCATCGCACCAGCTCCGGCCGCAGCACCGCAATATGCGGGTAGTTGCGGTAGTGGTCGTCGAAATCCAGCCCGTAGCCGACGACGAACAGATCCTCGATGTCAAAGCCCACAAAGTCCGCGACAACATCCGGTGGCGCCTTGGCCGGCTTGCGAAGCAGCACGGCGGTGCGCACGCTGGCCGGTGACAGCTCGCGGACCATCTGCTGCACGCGGCGGATCGTCCGCCCGCTGTCGAGGATGTCGTCCACGATCAGCACGTGGCGTCCGGCCACGTCGCCGTTGAGGCGCGTGACGGTGCGCGGCTCGCCGGCGCTGGTGGACCGGCCGGGATACGCCGAGACCTGCACCAGGGCGATCTTCATCTTGACGGGCAGCTCGCGGATCAGGTCCGCGACGAAGATGATCGAGCCGGCCAGGATCGGAACCAGCGTCAGGCCGGGACCCGAATCAACCGGCCCATACGCGAGCGCGATCTCCTCCGCCATGCGGCGCACGCGGGACCGAATCTGGTCGTGGGGCAGGATGACGCGCTCGATGTCCGCCTGCATGGCCGGCCCTCGGCGAAACAGCCAACATGGATACGGTAACACGGCCGCGCGCGGCTTGAAAGAAGACGCCCGAGCGCCGCGGCGGAGGCGGCAAAGCTCAGGCCTGCGTCGGCTGAAGCGTGTCCGCGGCGCCGTCGATGCCGGCGGCGCGGAGCGCGCGGCGCAGGTCGGCCGCTTCGCGGTCGCCGGCCAGCGCGGACATGAACTGCTCCACGACCTTGAGCCGCTCGCGCGCCAATCGGTGGGAGGTCGGGAAGCGCAGACAGTCGTTGATGCGCGCGTCCCAGTAGTGGTACTCGAGTTGACGCGACCAGCTCAGGATGAGCTGCTCAAGCGGGCGGCCCTCCGCCTGGTACTGGCGGAACTGCCGCAACACGTACATCAGCCCGATCTCGTCCAGGTTCTCGGCCTCGGCCAGAACCTGGGCCTCGACCATCGTCGTGTAGCGGTCGTTGCACTGCCGGATGGCTTCGGCCGCCGTGTCGATCACCTCGGCGTCCAGCACGCCGCTCAGCAGCCGCCGCAGCTCGCCGGCGCCGAGCTCCCGCTGCAAGTCGTTGGTTGGGCGCGAGAGCACATGCCAGCGGTCGATGCGGCCTTGGCGAAGCTGCACGGCCCAACCGGCGTCGTGGAAGAGCGCCCCCACGGCAACGATGGTTTGATCCGGGCGTTCCGGGCCAATCTCCGGCAAGAGCGCGAGCATCTGCGCCAAGTTCATCACGCGCTCGCTGTGCTCCCAGAGCCACAGGTCGGCAGACTCGGCGCCCTCACGGACGATCAGTGATTCCTTGGCGCGCGTCAGAACGGAGGACAGTGGAGTCACAAACCGCTCCGCGAGCATCGCAGCAATTCCGGCTCGTGCGGCGGTCGGGCGTCGGGCACACGCCGTGCCGACGCGAGCGCCGAATTCATGCTCGCTGCCGTACTCTAGACAACCGTCACAAGTGCGGCAAGTTGTCGGCGCTTGCGCCCCGCCCGTTGGCGCACGGCGGCGCGCGGCGCATCCGCGATTGGGAGCGGTCTCGCCGAACCGCCGACCAGCCGCCGGCGTCGCGCGTCACGCCGCGTCGGCGGGTCCGGGAACCGGCCGCGTTCGGTTGCAGGCACAAACGAAGTCGGACCCGCAAAGCGGCAAGATCGGCGCTGGGGGGCCTCGCCGGCTCCTTACGAACGTGCCGGCAGGATTCCTCCGATATCCACCCGGCGGGTCTTCACGACGCCGTATGGTTGTTGCTGGGGAGAAACATGGCCGTCATAACCTCGCCGCTCCATTCGACCGGGTCGGAGAAGAAGGACGCGATGCCGACGTCGCGGCTTCCCGAGGCGCTGCAACGGGCGCTGGGGCGCGTGACGGAAATCGGATCGCTCCCCGAAGTGACGACGCGGATCGTCGAGATCGTGGAGGACCCCAAATCCACCGCGCAGGACATGCATGACATCGTGAAGACCGATCCGGCGCTCGCGGCGCGGGTTCTGAAGGTCGTGAACTCGGCCTTCTACGGCCTGCCGGCCCAGATTTCCAACCTGGACCGCGCCATCGTGATGCTGGGCCTCAGCGCTGTGAAGAACATCGCCCTGGCGGCCTCGCTGTCGCGGCTGTTCAAGCCCGGAAAGATCGCCGACCGGTTCTCGGCGCACGACCTGTGGCAGCACTGCGTGTCCGTCGGCGTCTGCGCCAGGATGCTCGCAGAAGCCGCCGGCGGCCAGCCGGAGGAGGCGTTCGTTTCCGGGCTGGTCCACGACATCGGCCTGCTGGTCGAGTACCAGATCGTGCCGGAAAAGCTGCGGCAGGTCATCGAGCGCGTCGAGCAGACGAGCGCCAACTTCCGAACCGTTGAGCGCGAGCTGATCGGCGCCGACCACGAGATGTTCGGCGAGGCCCTGGCGATCCGCTGGAAGTTTCCCCCGGGGCTCCGCTCCGCGATCGCGTATCATCACGATCCGTCCGAGCTCAAACCGGAATTCCGGCCGATCGTCACGACCGTCCAGGTCGCGGACATCATCTGCGCCCAGAACGAACTGGGGTTCCATCTCACCGCCTTCAACGAAGAGATTAACGAAGCGATGCTCGCGCAGATCGGACTGAACGAGGCCAAGGTCAGCCAGGTGCTCGCGGGCCTCTCCGAACGCATCGAGGAAACCGAGCGAATCTTCTCGGACTGACCCCGCCGCAGTCTCCCGATTCCCTCGGCGCGACGCGCGCTGGGGGCCGCTGAATTCCCTGCAATACAGCCGCCGTTTCCGCGTTGGGCCGGTCAGTTGTCGCCCCAAGACGCCGCCCGAGCGGGCTGGGTCCGGCTCGGCCCCGGTTCCGACCGTCTACGGGCATCCCTCAGGCGAGTCATCATGGGAGGCTTTTCCATGCCACATTGGCCTCTGTGTTTGCGACTGGCGGCGGCGGCCGGACTCGGCGCGGCGGCGCTCGCCGGCGGCTGTACCGACTCTTCGCAGCTTGCACAGGACATCCTGACCGGCGGAACGTCCACCGGCTCCGCGACCGATCTCATGGCCAAGCTCGGGGAAACGCTCGCACAGCCGGAGATCGACCTATTCGCCGACAGCACGGATTCGCGGGCGTCCACCGTGGCGCCCGCGTTCGGCGAGGACTCGTCGCTGTACGCCGGAGTACCGTTCGAAGACATCGGCGAGGATCCACTTGGCGACGAACTTGTCCCCGGCGCCGTCGCGCGTGGCGGACTGACCGGCGAGTTCCTCAATGACGACCCGGCGGGAGACTCATTCAGCAGCCCGGGAGACTTCCGCGGCCGCTGGTTCTCGAGCAACGGCGATCTCGACGGCCTGCTGCGCGGGCGCTATCACCCGCTTCCGCCGGACGACGTGCCGCCCGGGCTTGTCGGCGCCGGCGTGTTCGAGGGCAGGTTCGCCGACCCCGACGGCCGCGTGCACGGCCTGCTGCGCGGACGCTATGGCCGCGACCGCGACGGCCGCAGCCTGTTCTTCGGCCGCTGGTTGGATCGGCACGATCGCCTGATCGGACTGTTGCGCGGACATTGGGAAGACATCCCCGATTCCGGCGGCGGCGAGTTCCGCGGCCACTGGGCGGCGTTCAACCTGTGCCGCGAGATCGAGTCAAGCCTGCCGGGCGAGGAGGGAAGCGGCGACGCGGAACTCGAGGCCGCGCTGGAAGCACTGGTCGCCAGCGACGTTGACCCCGACGCCGCATTCGAAGACCAGCCCCCCCTCGGCGACCCGAACGAGCCGCCGGTTTTCGAGGAGCCTGACGTGCGGCTGCACAACGGTCCGCCGTGCGTCGATCCGACCGGGCCGCATGGGTTCCTGCGCGGCTGGCATCGGCCGATCCCGCCCGATCCGAATCACCCCGATGTGCGCCGCGGCGTGCTGCGGGCGCGCTGGCACAGTGCCAACGGCCGCATCTCCGGGCATCTCTTCGGGCACTACGCGGCACACGCGGACGCGGGGCTTGCACCGGGCGGCGACGAGGCCGGTGTACCGGACGGCGGCCAGGCGGAAATTGACCCGCAACCCACGGTCGCGGCCGAAGGCGAGCCGCCGCTGGCGCGCACGCTCGGCGTTTTCCGTTTCCGCTACGAGAATCGCAGCGGCGAAATCCGCGGATACGCGCATGGCGAGTACGGCGTCAGCGCGAACGGGGTGGGCGTGTTCCGCGGGCGCTATTTCAGTCCGGATGGCGAGCCGCGCGGCATCATCCGCGGCCGCTGGGACAACGTGTCCGACCGGCCGGGCGGCCCGCTCTTCGGCGTGTGGGCCGGGATGGACTTCGGCGACGACGGCGAGCTAGTCGCCGACCGCGGCACGGCTTCCGCGCCCCGAGCCGAGACGCGTCCCTAGACGAGCCGGGCCGCGCACGTACGTAAGCGGCCACTGTGCACGCCGCGCACCCGCAGGAGGGGTCTCCGACTGCGGTGCGCGGCCTGCGGCCGCGTGACCGCTCCTCACGGTCGCGGCTCGGCTGGGAGCGGTCACTCGAATCGTTCGTTTCCGCGCGCGGCTCGACCAGGGACGGCGGTTCGCGAACGCAAGCGAGCGCCGATCCGAACCCCGCACGGGAGCGCGGGGCGAGAACCCCGCGCTCCCGCGCGCTGCCGTGCCCCCTTTCACTGTTACTTCGGCAAGAAGTTCAGCATGATCGCCGCGTTGTTGCCGTTTCGCTGCGCCGCCACGTCGACCTTGTAGCTCGCGACCGCGGCCGTGCTGCCGTCCTTGAGCTGCACGGTTTCCGGAAACACCTCGGCGGGGAGCGAAATGGTGTAGGTATTGTCGCCGGAGAGTGCCAGTCCGGACGCCACCACGTCGTATGAGAGCACGTCGCTGCGGAAACCCTCGGGCGCCGCAGGCCAGGTCGCCGCGCCGTCGATCTCGCCGTTGAGCTGCTGTCCGCCGGGGGCGTGGTAGAAGATTTCAAACCGGTAGTCCAAATCGAACAGGTATGCGCCGGTCTCGTCGATCGGCGGGTTGAAGACCAGCTCCAGGTCCTGCGACCGGTCCAGCTCCAGCGGCGCAGACGAGTCGTACTCGACCCGCGCGCCGGCCGGTCCGTGCTCCACCAGCCGCGGAATGTTGCGGAAGACGTAGTTGATCATCCGCGCGTACTGGCGCGTCGATCCGTCGGCGAAGGTCACCTCAACCGTGAACGTGTCGCCCGCGTCGAGCAGGTCATGCGGCACGACCCACTGCTGGAAGTGGTTGTCGCCGTCGGGCATCAGCGCGTAGCCGCTCGCGGACCACAGCGCCGCACCCGCGCCGCTGCCCAGCACCGTGCAGCTCGGCAGGTACGCCGGGCCGGGCGTTTCCAGCACCCGCGCCGCGGTGATTGCGGTTGCCAGGCCCGCGTCGCCGCGGACCTCGAAGGTGATCACCGTGTCGGTCTGGAGCGCCTCGTTGATCGACTCCGAGACGCTGCCGTAGTACGTGCCGGCCCGTTCCTCACCGATCTTGAGGTTCATGAAGATGTTGATGAAAACGCCGCCGGAGCCGTCGCCTCCGTCATTGTCGAAGTCGTCGATCGTGCCGTCGCCGTCGTTGTCGGCATCGAACACGTCGATCATTCCGTCCTGGTCGGCGTCGCCCGACTGCCGTGGGTTGTCCGTGATCGCGCCCTGCGCATCGGCGCCCTTGCCGAGCGAGCCGGCGCCGACCGGCGCGCCGGCGTCGTTCAGTCGGGCCGTCACGTCCGCCGCGACCTGGTTGGCGCCCAGGTCGGCGTCGGCGCCGGGCACGAGCGCCGCGGCGTCGCCCTCGGCGACCGCGATCGTCCCGAATGATGCGTCGTCCGTCAGCTCCAGTCCGGTGAAGCCCTGATCGCCGTTCGCGTCAAACACCAGCGGTCCGACTGGGCGGGCGCGCGGGTCGATGATCATCACCATGAAGAGCGATCCGGCCTCGTCTTCGGGTATGTCCACCGAGAACGCGCCGTTCGAATCGGAAATGCCGCTGTAAAGCTGGAAGCTCGCCGCCGACTGCATCACGACTTGGTATCCGCCGGCATCCACGCTCTGTGCCGCCTGCTTGGGCGCGCCGGCGGCGGCGATCGTGCCCGTCACGACGCGCGCTTTCTGCGTGCCGCCGCCGGCATCGACGTTCCCCGTGTCCCCGGCAGGGGTCTGTTCGTCGGTTCCAGTCGTATCGCCGACCGAGTTCGAATCCGCGCCCTCCATCGAGGACGGGGTACAGGCCGAAGCGAACAACAGCCCAATGCACGCGACCCACGCCACTGCTGACTTGCGCATTTGATTTCTCCCCTGTGCGAGTATCGGACGGTGAGTCGGAACTAGTGAAAAGCCCGCTGCAAGATCGGGCGGACGCGGGAGTGACTTTCAAGAAGGGCAGGGGCCGAGAAGAGCGAGACAAAGCGGTCTACGAGCGTCCGCGAGCGCGAGCGAGCCTATCCGAACCCCGCACGGCAGTGCGGGGCAACCCCTCGCTGCCGCGAGGGGTTCCGACATGCGTCGCAGGCATGTTTTCCGCGCCAGCTGGAGTTGCTGGTGAAGCGTCCCAGCTCGCCACACTGATTTCAATTGTTGGACACTCGCCGGACTTCCTATAATCGGGTTGCAGGACGTGTACTGGGAGCTCGGCATGCGCGGCAGGGAGCGTCGTCGCGGCACGCTCGCCATCGAAATCCACATTCCCCGCCGATTCCTGCTGATCGCGGTCGCCGTCTTGCTCTCGCCGCTCGCCGTCGGCGACGTGCTTCATCTTCGCAGCGGCGGCACCGTTGAGGGAGAAATCCTCGAGCAGACCGAAATCGTTTACCGGCTGCGCACCAGTCTCGGCATCGTGAGCGTGCCGGTGGCTGCGGTCCTGCGCGTGGACCCCGCGCCGAGTCCTTTCGCCGAGTACGACCGCCGCCGCGAGCAGACGCCGGACTCTCCCGAGGGTCAGTACTCCCTGGCGCAGTGGTGCGACTCGGTCGGGATGCGCGCGGAGAAGCGCAAGCACCTGCTGCGCGTCATCGAGCTCGATCCGGAGCACGCCGGCGCCCGCGGGGCTCTCGGCTACGTGCGCATCAACGGTCTGTGGGTCGACGGCCGGGCCGCGGAGAAGTCCGCCGCCAGCCAACCCGTCGCGTCTGAACCCGCCAGCGCGCCGGCGGACCCCGCCAAGCTCATCGCGCAGGTGCAGAACGACTGGACGCGCCGCATTCGGGCCATCCGCATGAACATGCTGGACACCGGCTCGCCACGCATCGCGGCCGACGGACGGAAGCGCATCCTGGAGATTCACGATCCGCTGGCGATCCTGCCGCTGACGCGCGTCCTCAGCGACGGCGGACGATACAGCCGCGAGACGCTCGTGCTGGCGCTGAGCCAGTTCCCGCAGGACGAGGCCACGCTGAACCTGGCAGCGATGGCGCTGGCCGACCCGGACGAGCAGATTCGCCGCGCCGTGCTGAGCGAACTGCTGCGCCGCAACGACCCGCGGGTGATACCGCAGTTCCGCGAGGCGCTGCTGACCGACAGCGACAAGCTCATTCGGCGCGCCGCGATCGCGCTCGGCAAGCTCAACGCCGAGGCCGCCGTGCTGGATCTGGTCGAGGTGCTGACGACGCAACGGCGCAAGGTGGTGGAAGTGCCCGCGAGCGTCTACTTCGACGCCTGCGCGCAGAAATACCAGAGCGGTTCATCGATCTCGCTCGGCGGTTTCTCGAACGTGCGCTACCGGCCGAGCATCGGCGTGGCGTTCAATCCCGGCGCATTCGCCGCGACCACGCTGGAGGAACGGGACGTCACGGTGTTCCGCACCGAAGTGCTCGAGGCGCTGCGGGCGATCACGGGAAAGGATTTCGGGTTCGACGCCGAAGCCTGGCGTCGCTGGTACGAGGAGCAGGCCCCATGACACGCTGGCTCATCGCTTCACTCGGGTCCTCCCTGCTGGCCGCAGCGGTGCCGGCGTCCGACGACGGGACGCTGATCGCGCAAACGGCGGCTGAGCGGGCTCGCTCCGCACCCGCGGCTTCGGCTGCGAGCGCTGCGACCGCGCCTGCCGACGCGGAGGAACAGCACGCCCGCGCCGCGCTGCTGCTGTCGCAGGCTCGCCTCGACCTGGTGCTGGCCCGCAAGGATCTCAAGGCCGGCCGAACCGACGACGCGGCGCGCAGGGCAAGCGACGTGCTGCAACGGCTGCAAGCGCTCCCCGAGAACGCGGAAGCCGACGAGCTGTCGTTGCAGGCCGAGGGCGTGCTCGCGCGGGTGCGGCGGCACGGCGCGGGCCGGGCGACGTCGCCTGCCGCGCCTTCGACGGAAGCGACCGGTGCGACTCTGCCGGCGCCGCTGGTGCGGGACTACCTCGATGCGCAGTCCCGCGCAGCGCGGCGGATTCTCCGCCGCTACGAGGGCGCGGACACGCCGGATATCGACACGCACGCCGCCGCCGCCGATCTCAAGCAACGCGCCTTGGATGCGCAGATTCCGGACGAGCACGGCTACCGGCCGGCGCGCGAAATCTTTGACGTCGGCGCGATCGACGAGCGCGACCGGCAGCGGCTGGAATACGAGTACGCGCTCCAGCACGCCTACTCCGCAGACGAGACGCGCCGCCTGTTGCAGGCCGACGAAGCCCGCGTCGGACCCGAGCAGGAAATCGCCTATCCCGACGATTGGCCGGAGCGCATGGCCCGGCGCGAGAGATACGCCGGCGGCGAGATGGCGCGCTCGGGAAGCTCCGTGGACGCCAACGGCCGCGAGTGGTACACCGCCGTGTACGACGTTCGCGACCTGACGTACGTCCCGCCGGACTTCCAGCCCTCGTTTGAACTGCTGTCTTCCGATGAGGTTCGCAACGCGACGGACCGCGAGGCGCTGCGGCAGCGCAGCCAGATTTTCTCGGGCTACGCAGAGGACCTGGCCGCGGGCATTCCGCTGCTGCGCTTTTTCGGCGGGGTGGACGACTACGCGTTCCGCGGGCCGAAGTACAGCATTGAGAAGCAGCGGCAGATCATGCAGATGATCGAGGCGTTCACGCAGCGCACGGGCGAGGCGAAGGTCGTTCCGCTGCCGCCAACGGAACCGTAAGCCACGAGTCGCGCTTGCGTGCGCGGCTCGGCCGGGGGCCGATCGTCGGATGGCGTGGCATCCGGGCCGCGACGGTAGTCCGCAGCTATGGCGCCGCCTCCGCCAACTCGTCCTGCTCTTCCTTCGGTGCGAACCCGCGCCGGAGCGTGTTCTCGGCCACGGTGCGGGCCTCGCAGAACTGGATCAGGTAGTCCGGCCCGCCCACCCGCGCCCCGGTGCCTGAGAGCTTGTACCCGCCGAACGGCTGGAGATCGACCTTCGAGCCGGTAATCCTGCGGTTGATGTAGAGGGTGCCGCACTGGCACTCGGCGCGGGCCAGCTCGATGCTCGCCGGGCTGCGCGAGTAGATGCCGCCGGTCAGGCCGTAGGCGCTGTTGTTGAAGATCTCGATCGCCTCGCGAATGTCATTCGCCTTGAGCACGCACAGTACCGGGCCGAAGATCTCTTCCTGTGCAATGCGGCTGCCCGGGGGCACATCGGCGAAGATCGCCGGCCCAACGTAGTGCCCCCCGCTGGCGCTGAGCTGCGGATCGACGGAAACCTCCAGTACGCAGCGCGCCTCGCGTTTGCCCAGCTCAACGTACTCGCGGATGCGCCGCTGCGCCGCGGCGTCGATCACCGGCGGGACGAGCGTCGTCGGCTCGTCGGCCGGGCCGAGACTCACGCCGCGCACGTTCTCGACCAGGCGGTCGAGGAATCGCTCGTACACCGGCGCCAATACGACGACCCGCGAGCAGGCGGTGCATTTCTGCCCGGCGTAGCCGAACGCCGCCGCCGCGACCCCGCGGATGGCCTCGTCCAGGTCGGCGTCGGAATCGACGATGACCGCGTTCTTGCCGCCCATCTCGGCGATGAGCTTCTTGATCGCTGGCTGCGAGCAGGGGTGCTCGGCCGCGAGGCGGTTGATGCGCAGACCCACGTCGCGAGAGCCGGTGAAGGCGATCATCGCCACGCCGGGATGCCGGACCAGCGCTTCGCCCACGCTCGCGCCCGGTCCCGGCAGGTAGTTCAGCACGCCCGCCGGCAGCCCGGCTTCCTCGAAAAACCCGGCCAGCCGCTGGGCCGTGACGGCCGCGGCGCTGGCGGGTTTCATCACGACCGTGTTGCCGGTGACGATCGCGGCGGCGGTCATGCCGGCCAGCAGCGCCAGCGGGAAGCTCCACGGGCTGAGCACCACCGTGACGCCCGTCGGCGTGTAGTAGTAGGTGTTCGTCTCGCCCGGCACGTCCCGACGGCGTGGGCGGCGGGCGAGACGAAGCATCTCGGAAGCGTAGTAGTTGCAGAAGTCGATCGCCTCGGAAACGTCCGCGTCCGCCTCGCGCCAGGGCTTGCCGCATTCCAGGCCGATCAGCGCGGCAAGGTCAAAGCGGCGCTGTTGCATGAGGCCGGCGACGCTGAAGACGTACTCGGCGCGCTCGGTGGCGTCCACGTGCCGCCAGGAAACGAAGGCCTCGTGTGCCGCGGCGACGGCGCGGTCAACGCACGCCGCGTCGGCCTGCGCCACGCGCGCGATGGTCTCGCTTGGCCGCGAGGGGTTGGTCGACGCGAGCCAGCTTCCGGTGCGGATGGCCTGGCCCCCGATAACCAGCGGAATCTCGACGCCGAATCCCGCTCGCGCCCGGCGCAGCGCGTCGGACATCGCGCGCCGGTTTTCCTCGCGGCTGAAATCGGTGTCGGCGACGTTCTCGAACGGGTCCATGATGCGCTCCCCGCGCTCGTAGCGGACGAGGACCGGCGGACGCGGCGGCGGCGTGCCGCGGCCGGTGACCTCGGGGTTCTCCAGCAGCTCGTCCCACGAGGCGTCCGTGTCGCAAGTGTGCCGCAGGAACGACTCGTTGGCGGTGTTTTCGAGCAGGCGGCGGATGAAATACGCCATGCCGGCGAGCATCTGGCCGTAGGGCGTATAGACGCGGCAGCGCTGGCCCATCTCGACGGCGGCGCGTTGAATGGGATCCCCCATGCCGTAGAGCGCCTGAAGCTCGAAGGCACGCGAGGGAATGCTCCACAGCGTTCGCAGCGCCATGCCGTGGCAGAGGCTGCGGACATTGTGACTGGCGAGCGCCGTGGGCGTGTGGCGCCAATTCTCCAGCAGGAGCCGCGTGAGGCGCTCGTACGCCGCGTCGGACTGCCACTTCTGCTCCCATACCGGGCAGGGCCAGTGCCACTGCTGGCTCAGCACGGTCTCGGTGTCCCAGTACGCGCCCTTGACCAGTCGGACCCACAGCGGCGCGCCGCGCTTGCGGGCGTAGTCGATAAACTCCACGGCGTCGCGCTCGCACTCTTTGAGGTACGCCTGGAGCACGATGCCGAAGTGGGGGTAATCGCGGAACTCCGGCTCGGCGAAGATTTCGCGGCACAGCGCCAGCGTGAGGTCCTTGATCGCGTAGTGCTCCATGTCGATGTGCACGTGCGCGCCGACCTGCATGCCCTTGCGGAGGATCGGCCGCAGCCGCTGCTTCCCGGCGTCCTTGGAGCGCTCCCAGGCGATCGGGTCCATGCCGGGGTGGATCGCAGTGAGCTTGACCGAGACGTTCACGCGCGGGATCGGCGACCCATCCGCCATGTCCACCAGCGGTACGACCGGCCAGTTCGCCGCGTGCGCCGCGAGCTGCTCGATCAGGTCCAGGTAGGTCTGCACGTACGCGTCGGCCTCGCGTCGGGAGAGAGCCGCCTCGCCGAGCACGTCGATGGTAAACGCCAGTCCACGGCCGCGCATCTTCATGATCGCGCGCTCGGCCTCGCGCGGGTTGCTTCCGGCGATGAACTGCCGCGCCATGGTGGCGGCGGTGCGCTGCGAGACCCAGGCGAAGAAGCGCGCCGGGAGCGAGTCGAGGTTGCGGAAGTCCATCCACTGCGAAGCGAGCCGCGCAAGCTGGCAATTGGCTTCCCGCGGAGCGGGGCCGTCGTGCGAGCCGGTGGCGGGCGTTTTCGGTGCGGCCAGCACGAAGTAATCGCGCAAGTGGCGGGCGACATCGGCGTCGTCGCGCATCGTCGGCAAGGCGTCAATGAAACGGAACGCCTGCACCTTCAGACGCTCGTCCTGCATCATGAGCTGAAGCCCGCGCTCCTGCCACCAGGCCGGCGCCAGCGGCGTCGGACGGGCGCGCTCCATGCGCTCAAACATCTCCAAACCGTAGCGGCGGGTGAGTTCTTCAAGCTGCCGGGAGGGAATGCGGGGTGTCACGATTCGCCTGCGCCTCCGGACGCCGATCGCGCCGCGATGATACGACGCCGGCCCCGGGGCGGCAATTCGCCGGGGTCCAACGGCGCGCGTCCGGGTTTGACCGGCGGGGCCGCGCGTGCGATGCTCCGCCTGCGGGTTCACGCTTCCGCGCGGCATGGGTTCCACGGGGGATTCCGATGCGTGCCTGGGCGCCTCCGAAATCCGCGGCTCTCGCCCCCGTACGTCCTGGCCAGCCGCGCTTCTGGCAGGACCCTGTCGACCTCTGGCTCCGCGGGCCGTTGGGAAACGTGCTGGTCTACGGCTGCGTCCGGGGCGAACGGCTCAACCGCGTCCGCAGCCGCGCCAACCGCTTGTGCGGCGCGGACGTAGACGCCGAAGCGCTGCGCGGCTCGCGTCGGAAACGTGCAGCTTCGACAGATCGCTTCGCGCGGCTCGCTCCCGTTTCCGGACGCGGCATTCGATGCGGTCATTCTGAGCGAGGTGTTGGAGCATGTCGCCGACGAGCGCGGCGTGCTGCGAGAATGCGCGCGTACTGGCGCCATCCGGCCGGCTGCTGTTTACGACGCCGCACGCAGGGCTGCTGACCGCGATCGATCCGGGCAGTCTGAAGTTCGTCTTTCCGCCGGCGTGAACGCGTGCACACCGGCGTGCTGCACGACGAGCAGTACTATGAAAACCGATTCGGATTGGTACGGCGGCACGAGCTGGGCATGGCGGCGGACCTCACCCTCGACCAGCGGTCGTGGCACCGTCACTACACGTACGCGCACCTGCGGGCGCTGGCGCCGGACGTGCTCGAAACCGTGGCACACGCCGCGTATTTCCCGCGATGCGCTGCTTCTGGGTGCTGCAAGCGCTGCTGCGGGTGCTGACGCACGGCCGCCGCAGCGGGCTGCCGCGCGTCCTGCTGGCGTTGCATGCGGCGCTGAGCCGGCGCGAGGGGTGGATGGGCGATCAGCTCGTGGTGCTCTTTCGCAAGCGCGAAGCGCGAACCTGAAGGCGGCTCCCGGGCGTCGCGCTCAATCCTCCGGTCGCTCGCCCGCGGGCGCCATCTTGACCATTCGCGGCATGAAGCGCGCCATGCGCTGCACCAGTTCTCTCTGCGCGTCCATCACTTTCTCGATGTCTTTGTATACGACCGGCGCTTCGTCCAGCCCCGCCGAAAGCAGCTTCACCCCCCGCTCGCGCAGCAGGGCGTCGACGTCGCTGCGCCGGAGCGTGTGGATCGCCTGCGTGCGCGACATGCGCCGTCCAGCGCCGTGCGACGCCGAGTTCAGCGAGCGTGGGTCGCCAAGCCCCTGCACCAGGTATCCCGGCGCGGCCATCGAGCCGGGAATGTAGCCCAGCACGCCCGCGCCGGCGGGCGTTGCGCCCTTGCGATGAACAATGACGCCGCGGCCGGCGTGCGTCTCCTTCCAGGCGAAGTTGTGGTGATTCTCGATCTGGTACACCACCGGCGCGCCGACCGAACGGACGATCTTGTCGTGGATGATCGCGTGGTTCGCGGAGGCGTAGTGCCCCATCAGTTCCATCGCCGCCCAGTACTCCGCGCCCACCCCGTCCATCGGCAGCCACGCCAGGTGCACGAGCTCCTTGGGCAGGTTGCGGTGCAGCTCGCGGGCCAGCTTGCTGTAATACGCACAGACCTGCGCGCCCGTCCCGCGCGAGCCGCTGTGCGACACCACCGCCAGGTATTTCCCCGGCGGTACGCCGACCCCGTTCGGCCCGAACTGCACCTCGCCGAACTCGACGAAGTGGTTGCCCGAGCCGCTGGTGCCGAGCTGCTCCCAGGCCTTGTCCTTGAGCTCGCGCGTCACCGGCGAGACGCTCCAGTCCATGTCCATCACCGCGTGGTCCGGCCGCTCGGGCCGGCGCCAACCGGCGCCGACGCCGAACTTCGTGTCGCGCTCCAGAATGCGCTCGAAGCGGTGCGGCTCCTGCTCCAGCTTTGTCGGCGGCAGGTCGAATACGGTCATCTTCACCCGGCAGGCGATGTCCACGCCGACGGCGTAGGGGATCACGGCGTCCTGCGTGGCGAGCACGCCGCCGATCGGCAGGCCGTAGCCGACGTGCGCATCGGGCATGAGCGCGGCGGCGACGCTGACCGGCAGGCGGCAGGCGTTGCGCATCTGCTGATGGGCGGCCTCGTCGATGTCGTCGCCCCAGACGGCGTAGTCGAGACCCTCGCGCGCGGGCGGCTCGGACTCGACCGGCGCGGGGCGGTCGAGCATCTTCGCCAGCGGGCCCAATACCGGGTCGTCAACGAATTCGCGCGGATTCTCCGCCAGCTTGCGGAGAGAGAGGCGGATCTCGCCTTTGCCCTGGCCGGCGCGCTCGGCGTCCATCGTGGCGCGCTGCGCGGCCTTGAGGAGTTGCGGGCTGTTGTAGCCGAGTTTTCGAAGCTGGCGCTTGTTCATCTGGGTATGCGATCCGTTCACGGAATGCCCTGCGCAACCGCCTTGCCGCAGAGCTTCGTCGCGCAACGTTCGCGCATAAGTGCGACGCGGCCCCGGCCAAAGCTTCGGTTTGGCAGCGGACTGCTGCTTGTCGCACGTCCGGCGCCGGACCTACAAGATCGTATCAGCAAGGGCCTGACATTGCACAGCGCTGCCCCACTGGTCCTTGGATCCCGCAATGGCAAGACGTTCCGCGTTTTTTACCGACCGGTTCTCCAAAACCGCCGGCGTGGATGCAAATCACATCTTCGGTCAGGTTTCTTTTCGCTGCAGACGATGAGACCTGCACGTCGAGTGTGAGCAGGCGGTCGGGTGTGCAGCGGGACCCGAAAGCCGATCAGGTCGATCCATCGGGACAGGCGCTTGAGGACCTACGAAGATCGCCTTGACTTCAAAACCTACCGTGGCTAAAAGAACCTCGTTGAGCGCCAACCACGGTCCGAGGGAGTCCGCGTCGCACAGTTGGCTAATCTGGGCCCGGGAGATGAAGACATGATCCTACGTAGAACACGGTTTCGAGCACTGATTATTCTTGTCTCGACCGCACCCGTGCTTTCCGGGCGGGCGCCGGCTCAGTCCGTCCCCCCCCCCCCGCAGCCCGCGTATGAGTGTGACGGCCTAGTTGTTGCCCAGGCCCAGTACGACGCCATGACCAGCATGGCGCAGCTCAACGCCGCCGCTGTCTGGGAGCTCTTCGGAGTAAATGAACCATGCGGTGGTGTTTTCGTCTTGGACTCCGATCCTGCAACCGTCGCCACAACGGCTCCGTCGGGAGAGACCATACATGTGGCGCGCATCGAGACGATTTCAGGGCAATACCTACACGGCACTGAGTCGGTGCCGTTTGATTTCGACGTCTACGGCTGCTGGGCGGTTGAGTTCAGTGACCCAAACGACATCCCATCGCTCTCCGCCTCGCAGCGACAGACACTTCTCGATTCACAGTTCGCCATGGGGATGACCTGGGGCAAGATTACGGGGCCCTGCGGAGAGCTGTATGTCCAATGGATTTATTTGGGGTTTGACACGGGCGCCGTCCAGTCCAGTCGCATGACCTTGCTCCTCGCCGATGGGAGGTGGATTACCGACGCGAATGACATTCAGCTGATGGAGGACTGGAAGTCGATTCAGGAGCGGTGGCTGGGACTGCGCACACTCGGCGACCCTGGCGAATGTACTAGCCAGCAGTACAAAGACTGCCTCCTGGAGTGCGAGGAAGTGTTATCCGTGGACCTCCATCGTGCGTGGCGCGACTATCTATCGTGCTGTGATTCGGCCGATGCGGGTTTGCTGTCCGGTGTGGCCGCCTGCGCATTAACCGCCTTCTGGTCCGGCCCGATCGGGCCATGGATTTTTGTGTTGTGCGCCGCACCGCTTCTTGTAGTATGGTACGGGGCAAGGCAGCAGTGCATTGGAAACTACATGTCTGCCGTGCGCGCGGCGCACAACTACTATGAGATTCGAGTCGATCTGTGCTGGATTCTACACTGTCAAGGCTAGGTGATGCTGATTTTTGTGCTGGGGTTCGTAATTGGCGTTGGGGTGGGGTTGTGGGCCATGTGGCTACCGGTCAGCGCTTGGCGCCCGCCGTTCTTGAACGTTCTGGCGATGTATGGGATCCCGTTTGCAGTGATGTGCGCAATACAAATAGTGTGTTTTTCCGTACACGCCCGTTATCGTCGGATGGGTCTGTACATCGCCAAGTACAGGCTGATGCAACTGGCGTTTCTTGCCGGCGCACTTGCAATGGTGCTGCTGCCTGTGATGTACTATGCGTCCTTTCCTGCGGCGAACGCCGTTGCATTGTGGTGGTCGTTTCTCGGATGCTGGTTGGTCGGCTTGCTGGTATGGACGTGGCAAAGTTCGCTGTGGAAGCGGTTCCGCACAATGCGGCGAGCCCAAGCGGCGCATGACGCAGACCGCAGCGTGCCATCTGCGTGCCTGTTTTGCGCTCATACGTTGCTCAACGACCAAGACTACTGCCCGGAGTGCGGGCGGCCACGTGTGGAGGCGCCGCCGCTGTTTCGGGCCGCGCAGCGTTTACACGTGTGGACGTGCCTCGTCCGACGTATGTCGTCTTGAATCACGCGTAAAGTCGGGGGCCACGATGGACCTCGCGTCGTCGGATGGGCGATACGCGGCCGTGCGGGAGTGCGCCGCTGGGAGCTCGCGGCGGCTACGGATCGGCCGGAGCGCTGCCTGGCTGCGACGCCGCCGGTCGCGGCAGCAGTGCTTCCAATTCCCCGGGCCCCAGCAGCGCGCGAATCGCCTCGACCTGGCGGGCCACGTCGGCGAGCTTGGGGTCCAGTTCCAGCGCCCGCCGCAGCGCCGACACGGTCTCGACCTTCAATACCGAGCGCGCGCTGGCAATCGCCAGAAGCAGGTTCGCCGAGGCGCGGAGCGGGTTCGCCTCCACGGCGCTGCGCGCGTACTGCACCGCCGCCTCCAGATCGCTGTTGTTCAGCGCGATCGTGGCCAACCCCTCCCACGCGGGCGCGAAGCCGCGCGTCACCGACAAGCTGCGCTGGAAGCAGCGCACGGCCTCCTGTTCCTGCCCCGCGCTCAGCGCCGTGGCGCCGAGCCAGTACCACGTGTCGGCCCGTGTCGGGGTCGGCACACGACCGAGCGCGTCGCGCGCCGCGGCGAACTGCCCCGCGCGAACCAGCGCCGCGGCCTGCCAGGCGCGGAGCTCCTCATCTTCCGGCCGCGTTTCCAGCAGCCCCTCGAGAATCGCGAGCGCCTCCGTCAGCCGCTCGGCGTGAATCATCCCGATCGCCCGCAACAGGTTTCTTTCCGCCCGAAGCTCCTTCGACACAGTTCGGAATGTATCCAGCGTACGATCCAGTGCTTCCCACTGCTCCAGCTCCGCGTAAAGCCGGCACAGCCGCAGCCGATCCGCCGGCGGCAGCCGCCGGGCGTCGATGCCCGCAATCGCCTCGGACGCCTCGACCGCCCGTCCCAGCGCGAGCTGCGCACGCGCCGTCCACAAGCGCCCGAGCGGATCTCCCGCGTCGGCGCCCGCCAGGCGCTGCGCCGCGACCAGCGCCGCGGGCGCGTCGCCGGACTCCAGGCGTTTGCGCGCATCCGCGGCGTAATACTCGCGCGGCACGACGCCCGATTCCCTGGATCGCTCGGCGAACGCGTCGGCTTGCTCGTCGCGGCCCAGCAATTGCGCCAGCCAGGCCAGGCGCGCCCAGGTCCGGCCCGAATACGCGCTCGCGCTCGGCGCACTCGCGGCTCGCGACACCAGCCGCGCGGCCAGCTCGCGGTCCGCGACGATCGCGTTGCCGTCGTCATCGATTCGAAGCGCCTGCGCCAGTTCTGATTCGGCGTCGGCCGCCGCGCCTACCAAAGGCCGGGTCGTCGTGGCAGTGGGCGGCGACGGCTGGCTCGGGCGCGTGGTGGGGGGGCTGGCAGGGGGTTCGGGCCGGAGCACGCCCGGGCTGACCACGATCGGTTCGTGCGCCAGCATCGACTCCAGCGCGGCCAGCCGCTCGTGCAGCGCAGCGAGCGCCGCCGTGTGCTCGCGAAGTGCGTCTGCCTGCCGCACCAAGTGCGAGCGCAAGACCGACACCGCCAGCAGGATCAGCAGCAGCGTGAGCGCCAGCGACACCGCCCACAACACGTACAACCGCTCCAGCGCACTTCCGGTCCGCGTGCGTCGAGGTTCGGGTTCGTTGGGCATGCGGCGCGCTCCTGCTTACGATGGCGGTCGTCCGCCCGACGGCGGCGGACCGGTCGAATCGCCGGCGCCCGGCTCCGACGTGGCGCGCTGAATCTCGTCCGGCGTGACGCGGTAGCGGCGCCAGGCGTCCACGTACGCGGTGCGCTCGCGCGCGCCACCGAGTCGCGCGGCATGCCGTCGCAGTAGGCGGACCGCCAGCAGCGATACCGCCAGAAACCCGATGAACAAGGCGAGCAGCCCGAGCAAGAGCCGGAGCGAGAGCGCCAGGCGGCGGGCCGTCTCCGCGTCGGCCGACGGGTACGGCTGCGAGGCAGCGTCAGGCGGAGTCTCGGCGGCAAGCGTACCCAGCGCGGCGCCGGCTGCGAACAGGGCGAAGAACGGGGCGGTGCAGGGAGCGTGCGCAGTGCTCATGGGCCGCCCCGGCTCGGCGCGGCGGCGACCGCGGACCGAACGCCCAGTTCGTCAGCGAGTTGCTCGATGAGCTTGCGAGCGCGCGGGGAAATCTGGCGCGGGACCATGACGCGGACGACGGCGTACAGGTCGCCGGTCTGCCCGCTTCGCGGATCGTGAATGCCCTTGCCGCGCAGGCGGAGCTTGGCGCCGCTGCTGGTCCCCGGCGGAACGGTCACGAGCGTGCGTCCGTCGAGTGTGGCGATCTCGATGCGCGTGCCCAGGGCCGCCTCGGGAAAACTCAGCGGCACATCCAACAGCAGGTCCAGGTTCTCGCGGCGAAGCTCGGGGTGCGGGTGAACGCGGCAGACGATCATCAGGTCGCCGCGGCCGCCCGGCCCCGGCTGGCCCTTGCCGCGGACGCGGATTCGCTGCCCGTCGGTCACTGCGGGCGGAATGCGCACCTCCAACCGCTCGGACTCGCCGGTGTCGGCGCTCCGCAGCACGACGTCGCGCGTGGCGCCGCGCACCGCTTCCTCGAACGACAGGTCCACGACGTGCTCGACGTCGGCGCCGCGCGGCCGTGCGCGGGACGCCGAACGCCGGCTCGCGGCGGGACTTTCCGCGCGGCGGAAAAACTGCTCGAAGATGCTGCTGAGGTCGCCGAACGAGCCGAAGTCGAACTCAACGCCGGGGCCGCCGGAGACGTTCCAGGTGCGGTACTCGGGCGTGGGGCCGCCGGCGCCGAAGCGGTCATACTGGGCGCGTCGCTCGGCGTCGCCGAGGATTTCGTATGCGGCCTGGACTTCCTTGAACCTCTGCGCGGCGGCGCTGTCGCCGCGGTTGCGGTCCGGGTGGTGCTTGAGGGCCAGTCGGCGATAGGCGCGCTTGATCTCCTCCTGGGAGGCGTTCCGCGCTACGCCGAGGATTTCATAGGGGTCTTTCTGCGTCATCCGAGCTCAGGCTCCACGAGCGGCGGGGGATACCGGCCGTCGCGCGGCGCGCCGTCCGGCGGGGCGGAGCCGTCAGGGCTTCATCCGGACCAGCTCCTCTTTCGCTTCTTTCGCAAAGCTCGTGTCGGGGTACTTCTCCATCACGCGGTTGAACAGCTCGCGCGCTTCCTTGCTGCGTCCGGACTTCAGGTAGCTGCGTGCCTGCGCCAGCCACATGCGGCAATCGGTCTCGGCCTGTTTGTCGCGGACGACGCTCCACACTGCCGGGTTCGACTGGATGCGCGCGATCAGCTCCTTGGCGTATTCGGCCGCCTGGGTCGAGGCGTAGTCGGCCTGTATCCGCACCAGCTTGGCGTAGCCCTCGCCGAACTTGTGGGCGCGGATGTCGTCGCGGGCCTCGAGCAGCAGCTTCGCGGCGCTGCGCTCGTCGCCGAACGAGGACACCGCCTTCTTGAATTCCTCGAAGTCCTTCTCGTACTTTTCGATCGCCGCCTTGGCGTCGCGTGATGCGTCCGTTCCGTGGAAGCGCTTGCGCACGTCGGTCAGGATACGGGCCGCGTCGGCGTATTTCTTCTCGTCGATCAGCGCCGGCACCTTCGCCAATTCGTCCTGCGCCATCAGCTCCAGCAGGTCCGCCAGCGCGAACGACTCCGACTTGAGCTTGTCGCCCAGAACCGTGTGCATCCACGCGTCCGCGGCCAGCACGTACGAGCGTCGCAGGTTGCCCTCGCGCAGCTTCTCCCGTGCCTCGTTCAGCCAGCGCGCCGCGCGGATCGATTCCTCCGGGTTGGTCCGCGTGGGAGGCGTCTTGGTTTGCACTTCCTCGATCGTCTTGAAGAAGCTCTCGTCGGCCGCGCCCTTGAAGGCCACCTTTCCTTCCGGGTCGACCACCACAATGGAGGGGAATGTGGTGATGCCGTAGTCCTCCGCGGCCTTGGACTCGCACCCGACCGGGAAGAAGACCTTGCTCTCGCGCAGCCAGCCCTCGGTGCGCTTACGGTCCGCGTCGGTCACGCCGACAAACGCCAGCCCGCTGCCTCCGAAACGCCCGCCGTAGTCGGCGACGTTGAGGTAAGGAAGGATGTACCGTCCGCCCTCGTGGTGTGAGACCCAGAAGACGATCACGGTCACCAGCCCGCGGTACTCGCGCAGCGACGGGATTTCGTCGCCCGAGAGCGTGCCGCTGGCGTTGATCCACTCCTTGGCTTCAAGGTCGGGCGCCCAGTCGCCGACCTTGATCTTCTCCTCGCGCGGGTCCTGTCCCAGCACCGCGCCGGCCAGCGCTCCAGCCAGCACCGCAATCCAAGCGAGTCTGTGCATGCCTCACCTCGATGTTCGCGCGGCAGATTC
>JABRWC010000017.1:0-67473 GCA_039961675.1 Phycisphaerae bacterium | reverse complement strand
CGTGCCTGGTGACGCTCACGTAGCGCCAAGCGTGAGACGTGAGACGTGACAAGTGACGAGTGATGAGCGCGCCCCGGGCCACGGCTCGGCGGCTGCGGCGCGGGAAACGAGAACATGGCGTACGTGACGACGGCGCAGATGAAGCAGCGGCTGGGCGACGATCTGTACGCACGGCTGACGGACCGCGTGAACGGCGCGACCGAGAACGCGACGGTTGCGCAGGCGATCGTCGACGAGGCCGAGGCGCTGGCGCACAGTTATCTGGCGCAGCGCTACGCTACGCCCGTGGACCTCACGGCGCATCCCGAGCTGGCCAACGTGCTCCGATCGCGCGTGCTGGACCTGGTCGAACACCTGGCTTGGCGAACGTCGCCGTTCGTCGGCAACCTGCCGGACCGCGTGTTGTTCATGCAGGAGGATGCGCTGCGCTGGTTTGAGTCGGTCGCGTCCGGCCGGATTCCGCTGCCGGCCGCGGCGCCGCCGGCGTCGCGCACGGCGGAGAACGACGGTCCGCGATTCGCGGCGACGGCTCGGAAGTTCACGGGTGACGAGCTGGATGGGCTGTGAGCGAAGTCGCTGGCAGCTATCCGCTTGCGGCCAGAAACCAGCGCCCAGCCGTTAGACCGTAAGCCATACGCCACAGGCCGCGAACGAGGCGGAGCCTGCGCGCGGGTTGCAGCGCGACGGCGGCGTTTACCGGTGGGGCGCGGAGTCGGCGAAGCGCGGCGCGGCACGGGGCGCGGGCGTTCGGGGAGAAACGAGATGGCGGTCTATTTCGCGGACAACCCGCCCAACGGCGACATCGTTCCGGCCGTGGAGCAGCGCGTGATCCGCGTGCGACGGATCATCTTCACGACCGACCAGAACGGATCGTTCGAGCTGCGGCACAGCTACGGTACGGGCGAGGAGGCGCGAATCCTGCCGAAGATTTACGTCCGCGCCGCGGGCATGAGCCCGCTCGACCTGCGCTTTCGCGAGGAAGCGCCGCAGGCGCCGGCCGGGACGCCGCTGGGGTTCTACACCGACCTGGTCGGCTCGTTCTCGCTCTGGATCGAGTACGAGATCGTGGCTTAGTCAGGAGAGGGCGCAGTTGTGGGGACGGATCCGCTGGTCACGCAGGCGCTCTCGCTGGGCATCTCCGGCCTGCTGTTCGTGATGTGGTGGTACGAGCGGCAGGAGCGGGCGCGCAACGCGAGCAACGTGCAGGAGGCGCTGCACTACATGAACCAGATTGCGGACGTGAATGAGCACCTGCTGGACGTGATCCGGGCGAACACCGAGGCGCTGGCCGGACTGCGCGAGGAGCTTCGCGCGGGACGCGGGGCGGAGGCCGAGTGGCGCGCGCGGGTCTCGCGGCAGATCGAGCAGCTTCAGGGCTCGTGAGCGATCCGCCGCGGCGCACGGCGTGCTTCTTTGCCCGCGCGATGGGGTATGGATTTTCGTGTGGATTTGATCGGGCGCTTGTGGCTCGATCCAGCGAACGAGGATCGGCGATGAACCTCAGGACGCTTGCCAGTGCGGTAGACGCGCCGACGGCGCGCGCGTTCGTGAGTGCGGCGCGCCACGTGATCGACGCGCTGCTGATCGAAGCAGCGCGGGTGCAGCAGGCGCAGTCGCCCGCCCCTCGCGATTACGAAAACGCGGGGCTCCCACGGACGACGCCCGCCGGCGCGTGGATCGCGCACGACGAGCTGCGCGAAACAGCGCGGCGGATGGGCGAGGCGATCGCGGCGGAGAAGTGGACCGACGGCGTGCTGTTCGCGATCCGCGTGTTTACGCAACTGGGGATGTTGTGATGCGGGCTTCATTCGAGGGACTGCGCCCAACGGGCGGCCGGCGAAACGCGCGCCGCGGAAGCCGCTGCGCCCCGATCCTATTGCTCCTGCTTCTGGGCGGGGGCTGCACGGGCGAATCGCTGCGGGCTGCGCTGGATGCGCAGCGGCGGGCGGACGCAGTGCAGCAGGCCGTCTTCGACTGCCAGCACGAGGCGCTGCGAATCCTGCTGTTCCGGGACCTCCTGGCGGAGCTGGAGCGCGGAGGCGGCGCCCTGACGGCCGGGCAGCGAGCGACGGTCAACCGGGCGTGGAACGACCGCGACCTGTTCGAATTCTGGGCGGTGCAGCACGAACGCGCCCGGGCGCTGCGGATGGTCGGGGTGGACGTAAAGCTGTACAGCGACCAGTCGATCGTAGACCTGCTGTACAAGCAGATGACGGCGAAGCTCGACCGGCTGAAGCAGGTTGGCGCGGAGATCGCGGGGAAGGGGCTTTCCGCTCCCGCGGGAGAGTGAAACCGGCGGGGGCCGGTGCGGACGAAACCAGACGTTCGAGGAGCATGCGATGATAGTCTACCGAAAGGCGATGGCGGCGGACACCAGCCGGGATTTCGTCCGGGAGGACGGCGAAAAGTGGGTGGAGATTTTCCGGACGCCGGCGGCGGCGCTCCCGGCGCACCTACTGAACGAGAATCCGGACCTCATGGTGGAAAACGTGGACGGGCGGCGCTATCGCGTACGGCGCGTGGGTACGTAGGGGAAGCGCAGCGTTCAGCCGTCAGCAATACGGGGCGAGTCGTAAGCCGGCCGACATGGGCCTTGGCCACGAGCCGTAAGCCGAACGCCAAAAGGGCGCGGCCTGTTCGCCCGACGAAATCGGTTCGAGACCGTGGGAGCGCGCATCGAAGCAACGCCGTGCGAAGGAGGAGCTTGCGGTATGGAAAACCAAGGGTGGAAGCGTTGGTTGTGGCCGCTGCGCAGCCGCAAGGTGCAGGTGGCGGCGGCCACGTGCGTCGCGGCGTATGCGGCGCAGTGGGGCTTCAACGTCAGTGAAGAAACGCTGCTGGGCCTTCTGGGGGTGGGGATTGCGCTGATTCTGGGAATCGCGCACGAGGACGCCGGTCGCGCGAGCGTGGGCAATAACGCGGCTACGCCTCCGACAGCACCTCGGCCGTGAAGAGCAGGACTTCCGTCTGGCCGTCGCGCCACGCGTCGGGCGGGAGTCCGGCTTTCTCGGTGCAACACCGCTCTAGAAACTCCTCCCTGCTCAGGTGGTGGTCGGTCGCGACCTTCGGCAGGAACAGACCGCGCCGGCTGCCGCGGCGGACCAGCACGCCGTGCCGGCCGATCACCAGGTCGTCGATCGACCGCATCGCTTGCGGCGCGCTGAGCACGGACACCTCGATCTTCAGCTCGGCAAGTTCGTCCGGAGCCACCGGTGGAAAGCGCGGGTCGCGCGTGGCGGCGCTGAGTGCGGCGTCGCGGAGCGCCTCCGCCAGCGGCAGGCTCGCGTCGAGCGTGCCCATGCAGCCGCGGAGTCGGCCGGCTTTCCACAGGGTTACGAACACGCCGCCGTGCGGGCGGTCCGCGATGAGGCCAGGGGCCTCGCGCCGGAGCGGGTCTCGTGCGACGGCCGCTTCGATGACGGCGCGGCACGCGCACACAATGTCGGACGACGTGGGCGAGTCGGCGGGCACCGCATAGCCCCCTTTCTGCCGACGAGCGCCAGCGACCCAGCTCCACGCAGTATACGTGGCGAGCGCGGGTTTCGCATGCGCCGCCACGGCGGGAACATTGGTGGGGCGCTGGCGGGCGAGTACGATTCGCGGCCGGTGGACCGGGCATGCGCGCCGGCCTGCCGGCCGCCGCGCCCGGGTCGCGGCGCGAACCGGCGCCGGGCGGCGGCGTCGATTCACCGCTCGCCGCCAGCTTGGCGGCGGGCGCCCCTGAGACCGAGGTAGTGTCGCAATGACCGAGCACGACGACCGACCGTCGCTCAATTTCATCCAGGAAATCATCGAGGCCGACAACGCGAGTGGGAAATGGGGCGGCCGGGTCCACACGCGATTCCCGCCGGAGCCGAACGGCTATCTGCACATCGGGCACGCCAAGAGCATCTGCCTGAACTACGGTTTGGCGCAGCAGTACGGCGGCAAGTTCAACTTGCGCTTCGACGACACGAACCCGGTGACGGAGGAGCAGGAGTACGTCGAGTCGATCGTCGAGGACGTGCGGTGGCTGGGCGCCCGGTGGACGGGGATGCGCGACGACGCCCCCCTCGCCGGCGTGCTGTTCGCCAGCGACTATTTTGAGCAGATGTACGCCTGGGCGGTCGAGCTGATCCGCAAGGGCAAAGCGTACGTGTGCGACCTGCCGGGCGAGCGGGTCTCGGAGATGCGCGGCACGCTGACGAAGCCGGGCCGCAACAGCCCGTACCGCGACCGGGGCGTGGAAGAGAACCTCGACCTGTTCGAGCGCATGCGGAAGGGCGAGTTTCCCGACGGCTCGAAGACATTGCGGGCCAAGATCGACATGGCGCACCCGAACGTGCTGCTGCGCGACCCGATCATGTACCGCATCGTCCACGCCTCGCACCATCGCACGGGCGACGCCTGGTGCGTGTACCCCACGTACGACTGGGCCCACGGCAACGAGGACAGCATCGAGGGCATCACGCACAGCATCTGCACGCTGGAGTTCGAGAACCACCGGCCGCTCTACGACTGGTTCCTCGACGCGATCAACGAGGGACGCACGCCGGACGGGAGCGGTCCCTGGGGCCGCACGATCGCCCACCCGCAACAGATCGAATTCGCACGGCTGAACCTCAGCTACACCGTCATGAGCAAGCGCAAGCTGCTGCACCTGGTGCGTGAAAAGCTGGTGCGCGGCTGGGACGACCCGCGCATGCCGACGCTCTCCGGCATGCGGCGGCGCGGCTACCCGCCGCAGGCGATCCGCAGCTTCTGCGCGCAAATCGGCGTCAGCAAGGCCGACAGCGTGATCGACGTGGTGCTGCTGGAGAACGCCGTCCGCGAGCAGCTCAACCAGTCGGCGCCGCGGCGCATGGCGGTGCTGCGGCCGCTGAAGCTGGTGATCGAGAATTGGGGCGAGCACGGCGAACCCGGACGCGTCGATTGGCTGGATGCGATCAACAACCCCGAGGACGCGGCGGCGGGGACGCGCAAGGTTCCGTTCAGCGGCGAGCTGTACATCGAGCAGGACGATTTCCGCGATCCGCCGCCGCCGAAATACCACCGCCTCTTTCCCGGCGCGGAGGTGCGGCTGCGCTACGCATACTTCGTGCGCTGCACGGGCTGCGTCCGCGACCCCGCGACCGGCGAGGTAATCGAGGTGCGGTGCACCTACGACCCCGCGACGCGCGGGGGCGACGCGCCCGACGGGCGGAAGGTCAAGGGAACGATCCACTGGGTTTCGGCCGCGCACGCGATCGAGGCCCAAGTGCGGCTGTACGACCACTTGTTCATCCGGCCCGATCCCGAGCAGCTCGACGAGGCGGGTGCGGAAGCCGCGGCCGCCGCGTTGGGCGAATCAGGAAAAGGGGATGAAGGGCGAACGGTACGAACGGAGGAAGGGGCTACGGGCGGCGCGCCCGAATGGCTGCGGAACCTGAATCCCGGCTCGCTGGAAGTTCTGCGCGGATGCAAGCTGGAGCCGAGCCTGGCCGGCGCTTCGGCGGGCGAGCGGTTCCAGTTCGAGCGGCTGGGGTATTTCTGCGTCGATCCGGACTCGGCGCCGGGGTGTCTGGTGTTCAACCGCACGGTGACGCTCAAGGACACGTGGGCGAAGATTGAGAAGCGGGCGGGCGGATGAGCGGCGCGTTTCGCGTGGAATGCGTCGCCGCAGCGCCGGCTGAGAGTCTGCGGAGACGCTGGTCTCGACGGCGACTCACACGCAGCGGCGACAAGATGGCTCCGGAGGCACCGGAACAAGCACCGCCATTCTAGGGACGATGGACGCCTCGCCGTGAACGGTCAAAGACGATTGCTGATCGGTTCGCTGGTGGTCCTGGTTGGCGCCGCGCTCGGTTGGACCGCGTGGAGCTCGAGCGCCAGCTTCGCATCGCGCACCATCTAATCGCGCGGCACGTCTTGCGGCGCCCTCCAGTTGAAGCGCGAAGGCCGCGTGTGGGGCTGGATCTTCCCGCTGGATTCGCCGACCGTGCGCGACCCGCCGCTCGTGGCGATCCTCGCGCCGACCTCGGGCCCGTGCGCATTCGTGGACGCTGCGCTACATCGAGTCGGACAAGACGGCGCATCGCCAGCCCGATCCCCCGTCGCAGATCGACGCGCATCGCCTCACGAACGCCGAGAAGCGCCTGTCGGCCGACGGGCTCGCGGCGCTGCACGCCATCCTGCCCGACCTGCCTGAGCGCGTGCGAAACGATGTTGTCTCCGCAAAGCCGCCCGGACTCCCGCTCGCGTTGGCGGAACTGCTTGCGGCCGTGGCGGCGGAACCGGAGCGGCCCCTCGGCAAGCCGGGCGTAGAGCGCGCAAGCAAGTTCTCCGCGAGCATGCTGGTTCACGGCTGGGACGTGCTCGGCCTCGACAACCAGCGCCGCACGCGCAAGGAGGGCACCGGGCAGCTCCGCGCCGCGCAGTTGCTGAGCGTCTGGGTGGCGGCGGCGGCCAAGCGCTGGTGCGGCGGCGTCATCGACGCCGCCGATCCGAAGAATCGCAACGCTGCTGAATCCGTACTTGGGGGGCAGCCCCGAAACTGCGGCGATGACGACCAATTCTAGCGCGAATTCGCGCAGGCCGTGATGGCCCACTTCTTGACTTGGCGTGATGGGGCCGACGCTGAGCCACCGCCGTGAGCCGCGGCGGGTTGAGCGCCCGCGTGCTCGCGAGCCGGGCCGCAGGCGTGAACTTGTCTTTTCACCGGCGGGCCGTATACTATGCGTGACATAGTATGAGCCGGACCGCAGTCGGCGGGGTTAGAATTCCCGTCCGAGTCCTGTCTGGCGCGGTTTTTCACGCGGTGCAAGCGACATGTTCCAACCCCAGCGGAGCAAGCCCATGCCGACGCGCGTACCGTCGTTCCTGCTGTCGATTCTGTGTACCTGTGCCGCGCTGCTCGCGGGCGAGCAGACGGTGAGCGAAATGGACGCGCGCAGCGGCCGCGCGGGCCCGCTGCGAGAGGCGCGCTCCGCGGACGGCGGGTACACGCTGCACGTCCGTCGGGGTAGCGGAGCGGAGGGCGAGGCACGCGGCTGTCGGGCGTCGCTGGTACGGCGCGGCGCGCGGCCGGGCGAGGAGCAGGAAGTCTGGCAGGGGCCGCTGGTAAACGAGTTCGCGCCGGTCTACGGGCTGGTGCGCAACGACGGTCGCTTCACCATCACGCTCGACGAGTTCCGCCGGGGCGGCGCGCGGCACGCGCTGGTCGTCTACGGCGCGGACGGCGCGGCGCTGCGTGAGTTCCGCCTGCGCGAGCTGCTGCGCGGCGCCGACTGGGCCGAGGTGCGCAAACGCGGGCGGGCGCTCGAGTGGCTCGGCGGGGCCGAGTTCGCGTTTGTCGATCAGCCCGCCGAGTTCCACATCCGCACGCGCTGGAACCGGACCATCCGCATCGACCTCGAACGGCTGGAGCCGCTCGACGTTGGCGGGACGAGCGCAGACGATCAACCGATACCCGACGACATCCTGGCGCTGCTCGAACAGCGCGCGCCGGAAAACCCCGACCAGCAGCGGGTGGCGCGGCTGGCCGACCAGCTCGCGATGCTGCTCGAACAGCAGCCCGGCGACGACGCGGCGGGCCGTCCGTCGCCGGCGACGATTCCTGAGCCTTCGCCCCCGGGGGTCCCCGTCGTCGCCGAAACGTCGCCCCCGGCGGCGGCCGTAAAACCTCCCGCAGCGCGCGAGACGAGCGCTCCCCAGGTTGAGTCGCCGCCGGTCGCCGCCCACGAGGACGCGGTTCAACCCGTCGATACCGCGGCGCCTCCCGCCGAAGCGGATCCGCCGGTCGAGGCCGCCGCGAACGCGGCGCCCGCGGACGCGCCGACCGACGAATCTGCTTCGCTGGCGAACGTCGAGGCGTCTGATTCGGTGGCCCCGCAGCCCGAGCCCGCTGCGGCCCCGCAGCCAGCGCGGGAAGCCGCCGCGCCTCCGCCGGCGCCGGAGCCTGCCGCGCCGCGCTACGACCCGTCCGGACCGGCTGGCGTCAGCGCTGCTGCCGGGATTCCGGTGCCGATGCCAGACCCGGCGCGGCCGGTTGATTACCTCGCCTGGGCGAACGCACAGACGCGGATTTCCGGCGCCAACGCCTGGAGCGAGTATCGCGCCGCGCTGGCGAGCATGAAGAAATACGAGGGCAGCGCCTCGCTGCTTGAACGCGCTCTTCAAGGGGATGCGTTGGCGCTGGGGTCACGCGACGTTCAAGAGTGGCTGCACGCCAACCTGGGCTCGATGCAGCGCCTCTCAGCCGGGAACGCACTGCCGTATCGCGGCATCACGCTCGCGAGCGAGGACGGCTCGCTGATCGGTGCGCTGCTGCCGCACCTGGGCGGCATGCGCGAGCTGAGCAAGGCCAGCATCCTGGCCGGCAAACTGATGGAATCCGAAGGCTCGTATGGCGGCGCCGCCGACTTCTACATCGATGCGCTGGCTTCCGGCGCGAACGTCGGCGCCGGGCCGACCATGATTGAGAACCTGGTCGGCGTCGCGATTCAGCAGAACGCCGCCGACGCCATGCTCGATCTCTACTCACACGAGGCTGCGGGCGAGCTCGACTTCGGCCGCATCGCCTCCAAGCTGGAGGCGGCGCATCGCCCGCTTCGGCCGCCGGTGGAGACGGTGCAGTTCGAGCGCGCGATGGTGCTGGACACGCTCCAGTCCATGTACGAGTACGACGCGTCGAGCGGGCGGTACCGCATCGCGCCGAAAGGGATCGAGCGCCTGAGCGCGCTGATGGAGATGACCGGCGACGGGGCCGACGACGCGCTGGACCCGGTCAGCGCCGTGCTGTCGCTCGGCGGCGTCGGGTTCGAGTCGATGGTTTCGCACACCAACGAGTTGTATGACCGCATGACCGAGGCCGTGCAGCGGCCGTTCCCGGAGGCCGTGCGGCAGCTTCGCGAAGTGGAACGGGAACTGGCCGATCCGGCCAGCGTCACGAGAAACCCGCTGCTGGCGAGCCTCGGACCCTCGCTCAGCCGCTACACGCTGGCGACCACGCGCGCCGAGGCCACGCGCCGGGCGACGATGGCCGTCACGCAACTGAGCGCGCACCGGCAACAGAACGGCGCCTACCCGGACTCGCTCAACGCGCTCGGCGAGCGCGAGTTCACGCTGGATCCGTTTACGGGCGAACCGTTCGCGTACCGGCGCGACGGGGAGGCATTCTCACTTTACTCGCGCGGCGCCAACGGAACGGACGAGGGTGGCGTCCACGACGCCAAGGGCGAGACCAACGACATCGTGTACTGGCCGCGGCCGCGATAGCGGCGGCTGCTCGCCCGTCACTCCCCAGGCTCCACCCTGCGCGCGGCAAGCCACGAGCAGCGGCCGGACCCGCGCGCCAAGAGGCTTACGGCTGGCTCGCTGGCGAGGAGGCGGGCGCCGAGCTCGGTGGGGCCGTGGGCGCTCCGCCGCGCGGCAACTGGCGCAACTGCTCGGCGGCCTGGGCGTTGTCCGGCTGGATCTCGAGCACGCGCCGGAGGGCTTCGGCGGCCTTCTCGTACTGGGCGGTGTTCACGTACAGCAGCCCGAGGTGCATCCACGTCTGGGCGGAGCTGGGGTCGTACTTCACGGCCTGCTCGGCGATCGGGAGGATCGTGTACAGGCGCAGCGTGCGCTCCACTTCCGCCTGGAGCACCATGGTCTCGACCACGTCGCGCAGCATGGCCGCCGCGCCTTTCTCCATTCCCGGCAGCAACTGGTCGCTGAATGTGCCGTCGACGTTGCGGATGTAGAGCCGCTGGTGGTACGCACGCAGCACGCCCAGGCGTGTGTCGTAGGCCGTGCCCAGCTTCACCAGCCCGTCGCGGCTGGAGCGGTCTTTCATCATCTCGCTTTGCGCGATGCGGACCAGTTCCCCCGTCGCCGCGACCGCCCGATCGTACTCGTCGGACTCGACCATGATCGCGATGGCATACAGCCAGGCTTCGAAGTTCGCCGCGTCGGCTTCCAGCGCGCGGTTCACGGCGTCGATCGCCCCGTTTCGATTGCCCACGCCCCGCTGGGCGCGGGCGAGCAGAACGTACAGCTCGGGCTTGCGTTCCGGCGGCGCGACAGTCTCCGCGACGTTGAGGTACACGAGCGCCTGGCGGTACATGTTTGACTCGACGTACAGCCGGCCGAGGCCCAGATTGGCCCGGAACTCGTTGGGCTGAATCTCGCGGACCGCGAGGTATTCCTGCCGCGCCATATCGCGCTGGTCGGTCTGCTCTAGGATTTCCCCCTTCAGCGATAGCGCCTGGGCGTTGTTCTGCTCCCGCGCAAGAACGGACTCGACGTAGGGCCGGGCCTGCGCCCACTGCTTGGCGGCAGCCAGCCGCTCCGCCTCCGCCAGCAGATCGGGGATGGTCATTTGCCCGATCGGCGCCGTCGGCGGCGCGGGCTGCTGCGCGGCGCAGACCGAGATCAGCGTGAGAGCAATCAGCACGACGAACCCGCGCCTCAGCATTCGCAGTTCTCCTGCGCTTCGACGGGCGTGAAGTGCGGCCCGCGGCCGGACTTGCCCAAGCATAGTTATCGGCAGGCCGCGCTTGCGGCAACCACTTGCGGCGACCCGGTTTTCGTACGAGCTCAGCCGGTCGTCCGTTCGTGCAGCAATTCCAGGCGAAGCGCCGCCAGCGCGGCCCGGACCGTGCGGACGCGGATCGCGTACCGGTCGGAATCCTCACCGAAGCGGTGTTCGCGGACAACCGTTCCCCGCGGCCCGGCCAGCGCAAGATACACGAGGCCAACGGGTTTCTCGGCGTCGCCGCCGGTTGGACCGGCAATGCCGGTGACCGCCAGCGCGTATGTTGCGTGAAGGCGACTCCTGGCGTTCTCTGCCATCGCCCGTGCGACAGGCTCGCTGACCGCCCCGAACCGCCGGAGCGACTCCGGGGAAACGCCCAGCGCCGCCGTTTTCAGCTCGTCGGCGTAGGCGACGACCGCCCCGCGAAAATACCGGCTGCTGCCGGCAACGTCGGTCAGCGCCGCGCCGATCATGCCGCCGGTGCACGATTCCGCCGTGCAGACCGTCGCGCCGCGTTTGACGAGCAGCCGCCCGACCGCCGCCGCGAGCGTATCGTCGTCCTGGCCGAATACCGCGTCACCGAGCCGACCGCGAATCTCACGCTCGGCCTCGTCCAGCAGCGAATCCGCCGCGGCCGGCGAATCGGCGGTTGCGTTGATGCGCACGCCGATCACCCCGAGCTCGGCGGTCGTGCCGACTTCCGGGTTTCGCCCGCGGGTCATCAGATCGGCGATGCGCGCCCCCAGTTCGGACTCCGGCAAGCCGATCGTTTGCAGTATCCGACTCCGAATCACGCTTCCGCCGGCGACGCTGCGCAGGCGCGGCGCCACGTCGCGCTCGAACATCGCCCGCATTTCAGACGGCACGCCCGGCAAGGCAAAGCACTGCGCGCGGCCGAGCTGGAGCTGCACGCCCGGCGCCGTCCCGCAGGGGTTCTCGATGATCCGGGCGCACTCCGGCCGCAGCGCTTGGACGCGGTTGCGTTCCGGCATTTCGCGCCCGCGGCGGCGGAAGAACTCCCGAATCTGCGCCAGCGCCGTGGCGTCCTCGATCAGCGTCGAGCCCGTCGCCTCGGCCAGCGCCTGCCGCGTGAGGTCGTCGGCGGTCGGTCCGAGTCCGCCCGTCGCGACAATCACGTCCGCCGCGCGGCCGGCCGTGACCAGCGCGTCGCGGATCAGCTCGATCTCGTCGGGCACGGTGAGGTGCCGGCGGCAGCGGATGCCGCACGCCGCCAGGCGTTGGGCGATCCAGGCGGCGTTGGTGTCGAGGCTCTGTCCGAGCGCGAGTTCGGTTCCAATCGAGAGCACCTCCGCGAGCGTGAAGCGCTCGGTGAATTGATCGCCCGTGGCGTCTGCCATAGGCTCATTGTATCGGTCACAGTGCGCCGCGGGCCGTCGCCGGCGCGGGGAGTCATCGGAATTGTGATCGCAGCATCGCCTTTTTCCGGGAGCCGGGCTTACGAGCCGGCGGAGACGCGGGCCGAGCGGGGAGCCGAACTCCCGCAGCGCTTTACCGACCCGCGCGACGAGTACGAAGCCGCGCGCGGCGGCGCCGCCGTCGTCGATCGCAGCGACCGCGTGGTGGTCGAGCTGCGCGGGCGCGACCGGAAGACGTGGCTGCACAACCTGGTGACGAACGCCGTGACGACCTTGGCGGACGACGCCGGCGCGTACGCGTTCGCCTGCGACGTCCGCGGCCGCGTGCAGTTCGACCTGAACATCCTGAACCTGCCGGACACGATCTGGATTGACGTCGATCGCGCGGCCGCTCCGGGTGCGCTGGCGCACCTGGAGCGCTATCACATCAGCGAGGACGTCGCGGTTGCGCTTCGCGCCGAAGACTTCGCGCGCCTGGGCGTCTGCGGGCCGCGCGCTGCGGAGATCGCCGCGGCGCTCGGCGCCGGCGGGCTGACCGACATGTCGCCGCTGTCGAGCCGGCCGCTGGACGGCGGGCGAACGCGGCTGATTCGACACGATTTCTGCGGGCTGGTCGGGTTCGAGCTTGTCGTACCCCGCGCCGAGGCGCACACAGCCTGGGAGCGGGCCGTTTCCGCGGGGGCGCGGCCGATGGGGCGGATCGCGCTCGATGTGCTGCGGATCGAGGCCGGCATTCCCTGGCTGGGTCGGGATATCGACGACACGACGCTGCCGCCGGAGACCGGCCAGGTCGATCGTGGCGTCAGCTATCGCAAAGGCTGCTACCTCGGGCAGGAGATCCTGGAGCGGATGCGCTCGCACGGCTCGCTCGCCCGCCGGCTCGTGCGGCTGCGCACGCCGGACGGACACGACGTTTCGCTGCCTGCGACGATGGAACTGGGCGGAAAGGACGTGGGGCGCGTGACCTCGCTGGTGGCGCGCGTCGCGCGGTCCGGCTGGGTGGGTCTAGGCTACCTTCGGACGCACGTCACGCAGACGACTGGGATCGCGATTGGCGACCCACGGCGTGAAATCGAGATCGCTTCGGCGTAGCGTTTCCAATCGCTTGCGGCGGGGCAGTAGCCCAACGGCAGAGGCAGGGGACTTAAAATCCCCCCAGTGCGGGTTCGAATCCCGCCTGCCCCAGTGCGGTAGCGCAGGCGTCCCGCCTGTGTATCCTGGTAGCACAGGCGTCCCGCCTGTGTATCCTGGTAGCACAGGCGTCCCGCCTGTGTATTCTGGTAGCACAGGCGTGTCGCCTGTGAATTCTGGTAGCACAGGCGTGTCGCCTGTGTTCGGCGTGAACAAGTGAGCACTTCAAGCGACAACCCGCCGCCGACGCTCGAACAGCGCGTGTTGCGCGTCATTGAAAGCTCCCGGCCGTACATCCGCTCGCACGGCGGCGACGTGGAGTTCCTGGGAGTCGACGAGCGGAATCGCGCGCGCGTGCGGCTGCGCGGGGCGTGCGCCGGCTGCCCCGGCAGCCTGTACACGCTTCAGATGGGGATCGAGCGCGAGGTACTCGCGCAGGTTCCGGAAATCCGCGCGGTCGTCGCGGTGCCATAGCCGCCCGCCGAGCCCAGTCGCGTCGGGCCTACGTGGCCGACGAAGACCGCGGGGCGATGCGCGGGATTCCATACGCGACGCGCCGTCTGCCGAGCTCAACGCGTCAGCGCAGCCCGTACAGCGGTTCGAACTTCTCGCGCAGCATGTCGATGAACGCGGTCGGCGACAGCTCGCGGCCCGTTACGCGCTTCACGAGTTCGCCCGCCCGGTAGGACTGTCCGTGCCGGTGGATGTTCTCTCGCAGCCACTCCCGCAGCGGCCGGAACTCGCCGCGCCGCACGTCTTCGTCCAGGCGAGGCAGGGCGGCGCGGGCGGCCCCCGCGAACTGCGCCGCGTACAAGTTGCCCAGCGCGTACGTCGGGAAGTAGCCGATCGCTCCCATGCTCCAGTGGATGTCCTGGAGGCATCCGTCCGCGGCGGTCGGCGGGATGACGCCCAGCAGCTCGCGCATCGCGCCGTTCCAGGCCTCCGGTACGTCCTGCACCGCCAGCTCGCCGCGGATCAGTCGGCGCTCGAGGTCGAAGCGCAGCATCACGTGCAGGTTGTACGTGACTTCGTCCGCGTCCACGCGGATAAATGAAGGCCGCACGTCATTGACCGCCAGGTGCCATTCGTCCAGCGTCACGCCGCTGAGCGCCGGCACGCGGGTTTTCAGAGCCGGCAAGTAGCGCTCCCAGAACGGCCGGCTGCGCCCGATGATGTTCTCCCACAGCCGCGACTGCGACTCGTGAATCCCGAGCGACGCCGCCGCCGCCAGGGGCGTGTGCGTGTGGCGGACATCAAATCCCTGCTCGTACAGCGCGTGGCCGACCTCGTGCATCACGCTGAAGATCGGGTTGGTGACGAGCTTTTCGGTGTAGCGCGTGGTGATTCGCACGTCGCGCGGCGACAAGCCGGTGCAGAACGGGTGCGCGGACACGTCCAGCCGTCCCGCTTCGAAATCGTAGCCGAACGCCACCGCGATCTGGCGGCAAAACTCCCCCAGCGCGCCGGCGTCGAACGGGCATTCGAGCATCGCCAGGTTCGGACGCCGCGGCGCGTTTGCAATTCCCTGCACCAAGCGCACCAGGTGCGGCTTGACGCTCTCGAACAGCGCGGCCACATCGGCCGCCCGCGCCCCAGGCTCAAACTCGTCCATCAGCGCGTCGTACGGTTCGGCCGTCCACCCGACGCGGTCGGCGACCTCGCGCTTCAACTCGACGATCCGCCGCAAGTGCGGTGCGAACAGGTCGAAATCGGACGCCCGTCGGGCGCGCGACCAGGCGTCTTTCGCCAGCGTCGTGACATGCGCGATTTCCTCGACGAGCGGGCGTGGCAGCTTCATCGCGCGATCAACCTGGCGGCGAATCTCGCGGACGTTCGTCCGCGCGTCCACCCCGTCCGCCGGCTGCTCGCGCTCCAGGTGTTCGAGATCCTCGCGCAGCTCCTCCGACAGCAGCATGTTGTGCGAGATGCCCGCCATCAGCGACACCTGCACGGCGCGGTCCTCCGCGCCGCGCGGCGGCATGCAGGTCTCCTGGTCCCAGTCCAGAAGCGCCTCGACCGCCCGGGCGGCGTACAGGCGGCGGACGCGGTGAACGAATGCAGCGTAGCGATCGGTGGTCACGCGGAATCCTCACTTGCGGCGGCAGGATGCGCTTGTCAATTCAGAGTGTAACGCATCGGCCGTACGGAACGAAACGAACGGCCCGGCGGAAGGCGCAGTTGCGGAACAACGCTCGGCAACGCTCTTCCGCAGCACATCCGGGGCTGCGCTCCGAGGCGCTCCTTTTCCCACGGCTCGCGCCGTAGGCTCCGACCCTTCCCACGTCCAGGGCTGGGCGTTCGTCGAGCGGGCGCCGCTTGGCGAACGCCGTGGACATCCGCCCGTCATTCCCTGCGCGAAAACCTCATCCGCCCCTCACGCGCTGCGATCTCGAACTCCCCGTTCAGCTTGGCGCCGTGGAGGCGCATCGCGGTTCGCTCCGCCGTGCGTTCCAGCCACTCGGCCTTGCCCGCGTCGAGCCGCCGCACCTCGCCGCGGCCACCGGCGAGCGGCCCCTCGAACGTCAGGTAGATTCGCCGATGGTCCTGAATCCGCTGCGCAGGGATCGGCGTGGTCGCGGCCGTCGGGTCCGTGCTCAGCCGCCAAGTCGCAAGCGTCTCTCCGCCTGGCTGTTCGATGAGCAGGTCCCAGTGCGTCCCCTGGTCCGTGGAGTGTTCGAGAAGCGCGAACTGCATGGCGTCAGGGCTGGGCGGGGGGCGCCGTAAGCAGGTCCATGGAGCGCAAGAGGTTCACGGCGGCGTTGCCGTCGTCGCGCGCCGCCAGCGTTCCCATCAGGCGGGCTTCACCGAGCAGATCGGGAGGCTCGCCGCGCTGCTCGACCAGTCGCAGCCGGGCGTTCTCAACCGATGCGCGCACCCAGTCCGAAATCCGGTCGCGCTTCGGGTAAACGAACCCCGTGCCCGAGTACACGGCCAGTCCGCCGTGCGTGGCGATCACGTAGCGGATGACCGCGTCGACGGACGTCGGGTTGTCGTGCGTTTTTCCGGGCCGCGGGCGCCAGAACAAGTGCACGTGCAGGAGCTGCTCGACCGGCCCCGCGTCGGGATCGGGCTGGTCCGAAGAACGCCCGACGATGTGGTAGTCTCCGCCGGCGTCTACGTCATAAGCGCATTCGTCGAGAACCAGCGAGTAGCGCTCGGGGAAATACGGGTCCTTGTACGAGACCAGCTCGAGGCGCGATACCCCGGACCTGCACCCGCAGCACAACGCCAAGAGCAGCAACCCCGGTACAGGCGCGCCGAACGCCGACCGCCCGCGCCTCGACGTCCGGCGTTGGAGCCGCGAGCTCAAGCGATCAGTCATGGTCGGCTGCGTTGCCAACGGTCGAGACGCCGTTTCCGTTCTGCCGCTCGGCCAGCCCGAGCAGCGACAGTGCGTCGCGCTCCACGATTCCGCGGAGCTGTTCGCGCGGGATCGTCACCAGATTTGTGCCGTAGCTCAACTGGTTCACGGAATAGAGCGCCTCGATGCACGCGACCGGCGAACGATACGGGAAGTCGCTGCCGAACAGCAGCTTGTTCATCACCCCGTACTCGTATGCGGCCAGCAGTGACTTGTACCCCAGCCACGGGCGCTGCAACAGGCCGGAGACGTCAGCGTAGACGTGCCGGTGCTTGCCGAGCAGCACGACCGTCTCGTCCACCCACGGATAGCCCATGTGCGCCACGATGATCCGCAGCTCGGGAAACTCGGCCGCGATCGCGTCGAGCATCAGCGGGCGCGCGTATTCCAGTTTCGCCAGCGCATTGCGGTGGCTCTGCTGAAAAACGATCGGCAGCCGCCGCCGAGCGCACTCCTCGTAGACGCGCATCGCGCGCGTGTCGGAGGGGTGAAAATCCTGGAGCGCCGGCGAGACCGTGATGCCCTTCAGTCCGAGCGCTTCCTGCGCCCGGCGGATTTCATCCAGGCAGTCAGAGTCGGTCGGATCGATCCCGGCGAACCCAACCAGCTTGGCCGAAAACCGCCGCACGTAGTCGGAGACGAACTCGTTCGAGATTTCCGTGTTGAGGTAGCGGCTCTTGAACGCCAGCACGATCGCGCGGTCGATCATGTGGACCGCTTCTAGGTGGCGGTTGATGTCCGCCCGAACGTCCTCGCCGCCGCACTCGGTTACACACGGAACCCCGCGGGAACTCGCGCCCCAGACCTGCGTATGGCAATCCACGATCATTTGGTGCTCGACGGTTCTGCCCCGCGCCAAGCTCGAGATGCGCCGTACCACGGACCAAGCGACGCGTCGGGGCGAATGGTATGGGCTGCGACGGAAGGTCGTCAAGCGACTCTGACGGCGTTTCGTCAGCCTCGCGCGGCCGCGGCGCCGAATCGCTGCACCGCTCAATACGTTGTCGCCGGCCGGAACTCACGCGCAAGCTATCGAGGCATCGGCAATCATGTGTATGTCATCGGGCGACGCTGGTTTGGGCGAGTGACAAGAGCAGACCGCGGAGCGCTTGCGCGTCGGGAATTGTGAGCAAGGCGCAAGCGTCGGGTTGCGCGGCTCGCACCAGCCGCTCCAGGGGCGCCCAGAACTCTCCCGCCAGAACGATCGGCCGCGCCGCGGTGAGTCCCTTGTTCGTGAACTCCCAGACTGCCGCCAACTCCAGAAGCGTACCCGTTCCGCCCGGAAGCACCACGTACACGAGACCAAGCCGCATCAGCGTCGCCAGCCGCGTAAACAGATCCGGCGTTGGGACTTCCGCACGGACGAACGGGTTCGGACCGGCGCGGCCGAACGCCTCACAGGTGACGCCGATCGTATGCCCACCGGCCTCGAACGCTCCGCGAGATGCGGCTTCCATCGTCCCGCCGTAGCCGCCGGTGCACAGCGTCCACCCGCAGGACGCGACCGTGCGCCCCACGTCGTACGCGAGCCGGTAGAGCGTCGATTCCGGATCGGCGCGCCCGGCGCCGAAGACTGTCGCAACTTGGTCCTGCATGGGGTTGCCTCACCGCGACGCGCGTCCGTTGTTGGCGGATCGGGTCGGACAAGCCCGCGTCTCGTCCAGCGTGCCTCCGGCCGTTTTCGGAACCGGCCCCGTATCATAGACTGCATCGAACCGGAAACGAGGACGCGCCCCGATGCACGGACTGTCGCGCTTCATCCTGGTCTGCGTCGGAGCGCTGTGCCTTCCGCCGGCCGCGCCGCGAGCCTTCGCCCAGTCCCCCGGCGCTCCCGCCACCGCAAGTTCCATTGCCGAATCGCGCGACGGCGTGACGCTGGAATCACTCATCGCGCAGCTCGGGGACGATGACTACAAGCGCCGGGAGACCGCGAGCCGGGCGATCATGATCCTCGGACCGGCGGTTTCCCCCGCGCTCGAAACCCACCTCGCGACCACCACCGATCCGGAGATCCGCTTCCGCCTGCGATACATCCTGGAGCACATCCGCCCGCCGGATCGGGCCGTCCTCCTGATCCGGGCTGCGCCGGCGACGGGGCTTGCGCCCGGCGACCTGATCACGCACGTGAACTCGCGCCGCGTTCGAAGCGAGTCGGAGCTGCGCCAACTTCTGGGGGACGACCAGCGCGGCGCGCGGCTCAGCGTCTTCAGCGTCGACGGCCCGCGCGAGACCGCCCCGCTGTTCATGAGCCAGATCGAGGAGCTGGCGGACTATGTCGCCCCGCGCGGCGCCGACTTCGCGAGGGCGCTGCGGTTGTACGCCCAGGGCCTCGCGGAGCAAGCGTACGCTCTCATTCAAGCTTCCGGCGGTCCGGGTCCCGAGGAGCAGTGGCCGCAGCTTCTCCACGCTCGCCTGGCCTACACGGCCGGCGACGCGCCCGCGGCGTTCGAGGCGCTCCGCGGCCAGGAAGACTCCGTGCGGCCGATCGGCGCCGAGTGGAACAGCGACTCGATGCTGGACCGAAGCGGGCCGGGCAAGGCGCCGTTCCTGCTGGAATGGAAACTCTACAGCGAGCCCGCCGGGTCGCGCAGCCAGCCACGATTCGAGACGCACAATGACCGCGACCTGCGCGTGCAGCGCGTGCTCGTACCCGCCAACCGTACCGTCGATGCGCTGATGACCGCCGCCGCGCTGTGGAACCAGATGCAGAGCGAACTGGGCGCCGATGCCGACACGAACCGCGTCGCCGGCAACCAGCTCGCGGTTTGCGGCTGGATGCTCTACGACCTCGATCTTCGCTCGGAATGCTGCCGCCTGGTCGAGCCGCGCAGCCGAATTCTGCGCACGTCTCAGCAGGGCGTCGCCAAGTGGATTCGCGTCGAGACGGATGCGTGGCTGCCGTTCGTGAACGGGGACACGCAGCTCGCCGTGGACGGGCTGTACGAACACGCGCTCGACATCCTCCGCCATCCGCCCCGCCCAGACGAAAGCAGCAGCCTGATCCGCAACCCCGCCGTCGCGGCCCGGTTGGCATTGTTCCTGTACCGCCTGCGCGACGAACCGAAGCTCGACGAAGCGCTGACCGCCGTAAACGTGCGCGGACACGTCGCCTTGGCCGAGTACGCGACCTGGATGCTCACCGCGCTCGACGGCGATGCGTACGCGGTCGTTCGGCGGCACCTGCACGCCATGCTCCCGAACTTCAGCGACGAGGAGGTGCTGCCGTTCGCCCGCGCAACGGCCCTGCTGGAGTATGTCGCGGAGCGGCCGCAGGACGACGTGTTTCTCGCCGCGCGCCAACGCGCTGCGGAGTCGCGCCCCGTCGATCGCGAGCGCTGGGTCGCTCAGATTGAGGCGCTCCGCCGGTTGGCCGGCGGCGACATGCCCGCCGCGCGTATGGCGCTCGCCCCGCTCCAGGGAAGCGCGGAAGCCGCGGCGCTGGAAAGCACGATCGGGTTTCGCGAGAAGCCGCCGGCGTCGGCGGCCGCGCACGACGCCCTGCGCACTCCGCTGCTGGCGGTCGAGTACCAGGACGGCAATTGGCTGATCCTGGCCCGCGACCGGCGGCTGTTGCGGTTCGACTCCGCCTCCGGCGCGCTCGAAGCGCTCGCCGCGCCGCCGAGCGAGTGGTTCCCAAGCCCGATCACCTGGCCGTGGGTCGGCTGGCAGCGCACGAGCGGGCGTGTGTGGGTCTACGAGTTGCGGCGGCTCATCGAAGTCACGCCGGGGCGCGGCGCGGCGCTGCGAATGAACGTCGCCACAGCCGACATTCCGGTGTTCGACGGCTGCATCGGCCCGGTCTTCGACCGGTTCGCGGAGCTGGCGGAATCCGCGCCGCCGCCTGCGGGCGAGACCAGCGAGTTCCTTCGCGCGGAGCTGCGCGCGAATCGGCAGTTCGCCGCCGATCCCGATCTGCCCGAGATCGGCTCGATCCAGCCCGTCCCCGGCGACCCACGGCTCGTGCAGGTCGCCCTTCGGGGCGGCCCGGAAGCCATCGTGGATCCAGAGCGACAGCGGCTCTGGTCGTCCGCGTGGCTGGCGGAAGCGGCCGGGCTGGAGCGCCCGCCGCGCTGCTTCGTCCGAGCCCACCGCGACGGCGCCGGTCGCACGACCGTGTATCTCTTCTCCGACCAGGGACTGCTGACGTTCGACCCGGACGCGGAGTCCGCGCAGCGCGTTGCGCTGCCGGGCGACGACCCGTTCCCCGCGCTCGTGCCCGAGTCCATGCCCTACGAGCGTTGCGATCCCGCCTGGGTCTACTTCGCGCGGGTACCGGAAGACGGCGGGGGGGTGTACCGGCTGGCGACGGCCACGGGAGCGATCGAGCTGCTGCCGCTGGAGAACCTCGCGCTGCCGGCCGACTACTACCGGCGCATGGCCCGGGCCGAGCTGCGGCGGCTCGTGGACGCGCGCATGATCGCGGCCGGGCTGCCGGACCTCGAGACCTTCATCCAGGAAACGGAAGCCCGTTTGGCCGACTGGGAACAGCAACCGCAGGGGGCGCCGTGATGCCGATCGAGCTGACGCTTGGGACCGGCCCGCTGACATGGGAAGTGCTCGACGCCGCGCTCGGGTCGCCGCTGCGCGTCGCGCTGGCGCCCGAGGCGCTGCGCGCCGTCGAGCGCGGCCGCGCGTGGGTGGAGCAGATCGCGCAGCGCGGCGAGGCGGTGTACGGCATCAACACCGGCTTCGGCCACCTGAAGAACAAACGCATCGCGCCGGAGCAGGTCGACCAGCTCCAGGAGAACCTGCTCGTCTCGCACGCCGTCGGCGTCGGCCCGCCCGTCCCGCCCGAGATCGTCCGCTGGATGCTGCTCTTCAAACTGCACATGCTGCTGGCCGGCCACAGCGGCGTGCGGCCGATGATCGTCGAGCAGCTCGCGGCGTGGCTCAACGCCGATCTGCTGCCGGTCGTGCCGACGCGCGGCTCGCTCGGGGCCAGCGGCGACCTCGCGCCGCTCGCGCACCTGTTCCTGCCGCTCATCGGGCGCGGGCGGGTGCAGTGCGGCCCGCACGCCGGCGTGCCCGAGCCGAGCGCCGACGTGCTTGCGCGATGCGGCCTGGCGCCCGCCCGCCTGGCCGCCAAGGAAGGGTTGGCGCTGATCAACGGCACGCAGTTCATGGCCGCATACGCGGCCAGCGTCGGTGTGCGTTCGCGCCGCTTGGTCGACCTGGCCGACCTGGTGCTGTGCATGTCGCTCGAGGGGCTTCAGGGCAGCGTGCGGCCAATGGACCCGCGCCTGCACGGGCTGCGCCCGCATCCGGGGGCGGCCGTCGTCGCGGCCAACGTCCGCCGGCACATGGCGGGCAGCGAAATCCTCAAAGCGCACGCGCATTGCGACAAGGTGCAGGACCCGTACTCGCTCCGCTGCGCGCCGCAGGTTCACGGCGCGATCCGCGACGCGCTCGATCACTTCTGCACCGTCGTCGAACGCGAGATCAACAGCGTCACGGACAACCCGCTGCTGTTCGGGCCGACGGGCGCGCCGCATGAATCCGCCCCAGCCGAGGCCGTCTCCGGCGGGGCGTTTCACGGCGAGCCGCTGGCGCTGGTCATGGACTACCTGGCGATCGCCCTCACGGAGTTGGCGAACATCTCCGAGCGTCGCATCTACCTACTGCTGAGCGGCGAGGACGGCCTGCCCAAGCTGCTGATGCGTGACACGGGCCTGAACAGCGGCTTCATGCTGCCGCAGTACACGGCGGCGGCGCTGGTGAACGAGTGCAAGGTGCTGGCGTCGCCGGCCTCGACGGACTCGATCCCCACCTCGCTCGGACAGGAAGATCACGTGAGCATGGGCGGCACCTCGGCGCTCAAGCTGTACGAGATCATCGACCGCGCCGAGACCGTGCTTGCGATCGAGATGATGTGCGCCGCGCAGGCCTTGGATTACCGCGACCCGCTCGCCCCGGGCGTCGGTCCGCGGCACGCACGCGAGATTGTACGTCGCCGCATCGCCCACGCCGAAGCGGACCGCGAGTTCGGCGACGACATCCGCGCCGCACTGGAGCTGCTGCGCGAGAGCGCCGAGCTGCGCGCCGTCGCGCGCGGCTGACAGGCGGTGCGGGCGTCCCGCCCGTCTCCGCGGCAATCCGCGCGCCGACCTCACCCGTGTGCGTCCGCGTCTGAGCCACTACAATCGCGCGGGTCCGCGGGAGCACGGTCCATGCACGAGGCAACGCCGCCCACGCCGGTCATCCAGCTCGACGGCGTGGTCAAGATCTACCGCAAGCCCGGCGCGGCAGTCGAAGTACACGCGCTGGCCGGAATCTCGCTCGTCGTCGAGCGCGGCGAGTACGTCGCCATCGTCGGCGCCTCCGGCAGCGGCAAGAGCACGCTGATGAACATCCTCGGCTGCCTCGACCGGCCGACGCGCGGCGTCTACCGTCTCGAAGGCCGCGACGTATCGCAGCTCGACGACGACGAGCTGTCGGAGATCCGCGGCCGGCGGATCGGGTTCATCTTCCAGAGCTTCAACCTGATCCACGCCCAGACCGTGCTGGAGAATCTGGAAACGCCGCTGTTCTACCAGGCCATCTTGCCGCGCGAGCGCCGCGCCCGGGCCGTGTCGCTGGCCGAGCGCGTCGGTCTGTCGGAGCGGCTGGCGCACCGGCCGTCGGAGCTTTCCGGCGGACAGCAGCAGCGCGTCGCGATCGCCCGCGCGCTGGCGAATGACCCGGCGATGCTGCTGGCAGACGAGCCGACCGGCAACCTGGACAGCAAGACCGGCCAGGTCGTGCTGGCGATGCTCGACGAGCTGAACGCCGCGGGGATGACCATCGTGCTGGTGACGCATGATCCGAGCGTCGCCGCGCGCTGCAAGCGCGTGGTCGAGTTCCGCGACGGACTGATCGCCGCGGACCGGATGAACGCTCTGCCCCGGCCGCCGCACGCAGCCACAGCCTGAACGACCGCCGGCGGGATCAATCGAGCCGAGGAGACGAACATGGCGCTCCGACGGGTCTACATCGCTCGCGACATCGGCGAGGCCGAGTTGCTCCGCGGGCTGCTTGAGCAGGAAGGCATTCGCGCCGTGATCGAGGGCGCCGCGCTCTCCGCCGCCGTCGGCGAGGTGCCGTTCACCGTCGCGGGCCCGGAGATTCACGTCGACGAGTGCGACCACGAGCGCGCCAGCCGGCTCATCGACTGCCGCCGAAGCGAAATTGACCAGTACCCCTCGACGTGCCCGAGATGCGGGTACGACCTCACCGGCGCGCCCGGCCCGCGCTGCCCGGAATGCGGCACGCCGTTCCAGGTCCGGCCCGCGCCGTGGACGTGCGGCCGCTGCGGCGAGCGGATCGAAGCGCAATTCACAGCCTGCTGGAACTGCGGCGCGGAGCGCGCGGCGACACATGGCGCAGGATAACGACCCGCACGCGGCTGGGCGGCCGCGCGCGAAAGTCGCCACGGCGTCGGTTGGCGGGCGGGCTTTACTTCCTGGCCGAAATCGCCGTCGCGTGCCGCGGCTCGTACAACATGACCTCCACGCCGCCGGGCAGGCCGAGCATCACCGTGATCCCGTAGCTCTCGGTCTGCGGCGCGCCCTTCACCTCGACGCCCTTGCCGCGCAGTTCGCGGATCGTGGCGTGGATGTCGTCGCACATGAAGCTGATCTGGTGGCGGACTCCCGCGTCATGCGTGGGGCCTTCCGCCGGATGCACGCCCAGTTCGGCCGGCGGCAGGGCGAAGATCAGCCAGCCGCCGCCCGCGTCGACGTGCTTCCAGCCGAACGCGTCGCGCAGCATCGCCCGCAGCTTCTCGGGTTGCGATGAATACAGCAGCGCGTGAGCGCCGATGATGGCCATGCGTGCTCTCCCTGCGCGGCAATCAGCACATGCCCCCGGAAGAAAAGATACGCTCGCTCGCGCTCGCGACGACCGGTCAGCAGCCGGTCCCACGCTTCCCGCCGCCGCGGTCCCAGAAATCGCGAAGCGTACGAGCGGTTCGGTTTATGCGGACCGGGCAAAACGCCAGCACTTGCCTCGGACACCCGACGGATGCGGGCAGGGACGCCCGCACCACGTCGCCGCTATGCCAGCGTCTGCGCCTCCACGCTCAACACGGCGGGCAGGTCGCGGACAATCGGCGCCCACGAGTCGCCGCCGTCCGCCGAAGCGTACACCTGTCCGCCCGTCGTCCCGAAGTACACGCCGCACGGGTCGAGCCGGTCCACCGACATCGCCCCGCGGAGGATGTTTACGTAGCAGTCCTTCTGCGGCAGCCCCTGGGTGAGGGCTTCCCACTCGTTGCCGCCGGCGCGGCTGCGGTAGACGCGCAGCTTGCCGTCCGGCGGGTAGTGCAGCGAGTCGCTCAGGATCGGCACGACGTAGATGGTTTCCGGTTCGTGTGCGTGAACCGCGATCGGGAAGCCGAAGTCGGTCGGCAGGTTGCCGCTCACCTCGCGCCACGAGTCGCCGGCGTCGTCACTGCGCATGATGTCCCAGTGTTTCTGCATGAACAGCGTGTTTGGCCGAGAAGGGTGCATCGCGATGCGGTGCACGCAGTGACCGACCTCGGCGTGGGGGTCGGGAATGTAGTTCGAGCTGAGGCCGCGGTTCTTCGGCGCCCAGGTCGTGCCGCCGTCGTCGGTGCGGAACACACCCGCCGCGGAGATGGCGATGTGAATGCGGCCGGGGTTCTTCGCATCGAGCACGATGGTGTGCAGCCCCATGCCGCCCGCGCCGGGCTGCCACTTCGGCCCGGACTCGTGCCCGCGCAGTCCGGGCAGTTCGCGCCACGTCTTGCCGCCGTCCGTAGTGCGGAAGATCGCGGCGTCCTCGACGCCCGCGTACGCCGTGTCCGGGTTGTTCGGCGACGGCTCGATGTGCCAGACGCGCTTGAACTCCCACGGGTGCTGCGTGCCGTCGAAGAACTGGTGCGTGGTGAGCGGTCGGCCGGTCTCGGGCGAGGTGTCGTAGACGAACTTGTTGCTTTCGCCCATCGGGAAGCCCTCCGGCGATTTCGGAAGCTCGCCGGACGGCGTGCCGGGCAGCGTCCACGTCTTCCCGCCGTCGTCGGAGCGCTGAATGACCTGGCCGAACCAGCCGCTGGTCTGCGAGGCAAAGATGCGGCTCGGCTCGGCCGGCGAGCCTTTCATGTGATAGACCTCCCACCCCGCGAAGTGCGGGCCGCTGACGTCCCAGCGCTGCCGCTTGCCGTCGGACGTGAGGATGAACGCGCCCTTCCTCGTCCCGACCAGAATGCGCACGCCGCTCACGGAGTGCTCCTTCCCATGCTTCGCGCGAGTCGGCGCGCGAAGGCTCTAGCTGCTGGATTCGGCCCGATCGTTCACGCACGCTCCCCTCGAACGCGGCGATGCTACCGCGGCCGGCCGGCGATTTCACGGGTCAATCGCGCCTCGCCCGCGCCGTAGCGTCGGGCCTCCGGGCCCGACGAACCCGGGCGGACCGGAAACGGATCCCCAACCAGCGGCGTGTTTTTCGACGGAGTGCTACGGCGTCGGCAGCGGCGCCGGACTCGGCGACGGCGTCCGCGGCTTGGGCGTTTCCGAAGCGACGTACTGGTCGATGTCCATCGCGATGTTCGCGATCGCGCCCGGTGGGAGGCGGAACGTGCGTTTTTGCTCGATCCACGCGGCGAGCTGCCCCGCGGCGCCGGCGCGCACACGATCGACCTTGAGCGTGACCGCGCTGCCGTCTTCCAGCCGCAGCGTCAGGTGGATTGGGGCCTCGCTGATCCACGATTCCGCGGTGTCCGCGTCTCGATAGGTCACATAGCGGTCCACCTTCCAACCGCAGATCGCTTGCGTGAGGCTCTTGATCTTCTCCTGGTCGAGCTTGACGAACAGGTCGGGCGCGTACTTCCACTGATCCTGGTCGCGGATCAGTTCGAGCGTCTTGCCGTCGCGCTCGATGCGGATGCTGACGATCTGCTCCGGCGGGAAGTCGAAAAGCTGGTTGCGGATGAACTCGGCGGCGAACGTGTTGTACACCGTCTCGTCGATTTCGAACACGTACGCGTCGTCGTCCTTCCTCAGGTACACGGCGTCATCCGGACGATTCACGACCACCACGTGCTCGACCGGCGCCGCCGGCTCACTCGCCGGCGCGGGCTGCGACTCGGCCGGCTGGGATTCTGCCGGCTGCGACTGCGGCGCGGGCAGGACGGAGAAACGGATCGTAAGCGAGGGATTCGACAGGCCGAACGTGTCCACATCGGCCCGTCCGGCGACGGTCTTGGCGCGAAGACGGCCGAGATCGTTGACCAGCGCCGCGACGCGCTCCGCGTCCGCGGGCGCGTCGGCCGGCTCGACCAGCGACCAGCCGCCCGCGTCGCGACGCATTTCGTAGCGCTTGCCGGCGTGCTCGACGCGGGCCGTGTCGATCCGCTCGGGGTCGATGTCGAAGATGGTGCGCGAGCGAAGCGCCAGCGGCTGCGGCGCCAGTCGGTCCGCCTGCGCCGCACTGATGACAAGGATCGATTCCTGCCCTACGACGCGGGCGTACGCGTTCCGGCCGCTGGCTGTGACGGCGCCGACCTGGACCACGATCGGTTCGACGGCGGCCGACGTCGAGACGTGCAGCTCGGCCCTTGGCGGCTGAAGGCCGTACTTGTCGAGCGCCTCGGACGGCTCCACGAAGTCGATCGCGCGCGTGTCCTGCAACGCCTGGACCAGCGAATCGACCGCCTGCGGATCGGCCTCGGCCAGCTCGCCTTCGCCGCGCCACTGGCCGCCCACCTTCGACAGCTTCGCGGCCTGATCGCCGTAGTGCAGCTCGATCGTTGTCACGGTTTCCGGCTTCAGCCGCGTGAGTCGCGTGTCGCGCAGGCCGGCCAGCGCGCCGACGATCTCCTCGAAGCGCTGCTTGTCGGCGCTGGCCACCCACGGCTGATCGGCGAGCTTGATGTAGCGGTTCTTGGATTCCATGTCGGCGAACGCGCCGGCGAGCAGCGCGAACGTGCGCGTGACGGTCTCCGTCTTCGGCTCGGCCGGCTGCGATTCGGACCCCGCCGGCTGCGTGGCGGGGAGTTGGCGCGTTTCTTCGCTGGTCACGCTGACGCTCAGGTACGGCTTGTCGAGGCCGAACGAGTCGAGCGACGCCGGCGCGTCCTCGAGGTACTCCGCGACGCGCACGTTCCCGACCGCGTTCACCAGCGCCTTGACCTTGTCCGCATCGGCGTAGGCGCGGTGCGGCTCGCTCAGCACCCAATCGTCGCCCGACTTCGAGAGTTCGTACGTCTGATCCGCGTACTCGACGCGCACGCGCGTGACGTCCTTCCGCGAGAGCTTGAAGAGGCTCTTGGCGCGGTAGTCGTTGACGGTCTTCTTCAGGTCGTACGAAAAATCGCGCTGGCAGAGGTAAATCACATCCCCCGGTCCGCGGACGTACGTGTCGTTGCTCAGCGCCGCCTTCTTGCCGACCTGGAGCTTGTACTCCTTGCCGTCCTTGTCGACCATCACGTACGTGACGGCGGCGGGTTCCAGCCCGGCGGTTTGGGGACTCACCGCGTCCTTGGCTCCGGGCGCGTACTTCGTTCGGTATTGCAGTCCGACGAACGACCCCACCAGTCCGTCCACCATGTAGCTCTCGGTGGCGCTGTCGACGGGCTGCCGCATGCGCCAGAGCTTCTGCTTTGTCGCCGGGTCCTCCTCGTCCGATCGCTCGAACACGAGTGTCGGCTGCCCCGGGCGCTCCACGGTAAGCCGGGTGACGTCCTTGGTCTCGGGCCGCGGGTCGAGCACATAGCGCAGCTCGGTCTCGGCGCCCTTCTTCGGCTCCGCTTCCGTTGTCGGGGAGCCGCCGCGGCCGCTGATCAGCCAGGCCGCCGCGCCGATCGCGACCAGCACGAGCAAGACGATCGTCGTACGGAAGTTCATACGCAGCTACCTCCGGCGAACGAACCACATGAACGCGCCGGCGACCAGCGCCAGAGCCGGCCAGACGCCGACCAGGAACGCGCGCCAGAACGTCGCAACCGGCCCCTCCTTGAGCTGGTCCAACCGCGGCACGGCGCCCTTTTGCGGACCCACCGCGATGCGGTCCGCGTCCCCCGTGAGCCAGTGCAGGCTGTTGATGAGCAGGTCGGCGTTGGCCGGATACGCCTGCGCGACCTGGAGCGAGTTCCCGACCTGCACGAGGCTCGCCATCTGGAGCAGGGCGTCGGCGGCGAACTGCTCGCTGGCGATCACGACCAACTTGCCGTCGCCCTCTTTCGTCGCGGCGACCGCCAACGGGAACGGCGACGGCAGGTCGTCTTCGTAGCGCCGCGTCCCTTGCTGCTTCTGGAAGTCCTCGTCTGTGCGGTTGAGGTTCGCGATCGCCCAGACGTCCTCGCTCTTGGCGACGGCGATGATCGGCTCGATCGAGACGCCTGCCGGCTTCTCCGCGCCTTCGACCAGCGCCAGCGGCGCCGCGTACTGCAACCCGGCCGGCAGAGACTGGAGCGGCTTGCCGATCGGCTGATCGCTGAAACGGAACGCCTCGCTCGTAACGACCGTGGGATTGCGGCTGGCGGGAATCCAGACGCCCTCGCGCTGCGGGTTCGGGGCGAAGTGCACCACCAGGTGCGTGCTCTTGACCTCGACCCCCCAGTCCTTCTTCAAATAATCCGCAAACGCGTACGCCGACGGAAACGGCATCATCGGGTTCGACGGCGGCTGCCAGCCGACCAGGAAGATTCCCATCCCGGACGCGGCCACGGCGTCGGTGATCTTCTTCTTCTGCTCGTCGGAGATCGGCGGCGTCCGCGGCGGCTGCATCGGGTTCGGCGACTGCGGCTCGCGCGGCGGGAACACCACAAATACCTTTCGCGACGCGCCTTCGACCGCGGGCGGATCGGGCTGGGCCTGCACGTCCCACTCGGCGGTCTGGAAATTGGCCTTGTCGAGCAGCGTTCGCATCGCGCCGAAGGGCGCCTCGGGCGGCGGCGCCATGGGGTTCATCTGCGAAAAGTCCGGCTCCAGCAACGCGCTGCCGCCGAAGCGCACGAAGATCACCGCGGTCTTGTCGCTCTGCGTCAGTTGCAGGATCGCGGAGGATACGGCCTGCTCGCCGGCGAACTCGCGCGGGTCGCCGTCCGCGGGCAGGGGGGTGTTGCGGTCCGTGCGGTAGGGCCAGACGTCTTCCTGCGTCAGGACGCGGGCCTTTTCGGGTGTCTCGACCAGCACGGTCTGGCCGGCCTTGAGCGATTCATAGAGCTGTTCCAGCTCGACCTGCTTGAGGTCCTTCACCGCGGCGATCTGGGCGTCCAGGGCTTCCAGCACGGGCGCGAAGCGCGGCTTGCACTCCGCGAACCAGGCCCGCGCGTCCTCGGCGAGCCAGGTCAGCTTCTGGGCGTCACCGGTCATCCAGTCGATCGTGGTCTGCAAGCTCGTCCGGGCGGAGGTCAGGTGATCGCGTACGACTTCGATCGCGCGGCCGTAGCGTGGGATCTCGTCCGCCTGGAGCTCCTGCACGTCCTGCTTGACCGACTGCCCCTCGGAGACGATCTGCCGCAGCGCCCGCGCCAGGATCGCCAGTTCCGGGAGGCGATTCAGCCGCGGATCGGCCTTGGCGAAGCCCTCGATCTTCGGCAGCTCGGCCTGCACGAGCGCCGAAAGCTGCTCGTCGATGTGGCCGAATCCGGTGAGCGCTTCGGCGTGCGGCTTCGATTCGTCCTTGTAGGCCGGCTTCTCCGCCAGGCGCTTGAGCAGTTCCGCGACCTTGTCGGGCTGCTCGCCGGGATCGATGTGGAACGTCGCGACGCGGCCGCGCCCGGCGGTTTCATACAGATCGAGCAGGTCCTCGACGGCCTGCTTATGCTTCTCCGCGTGCGGCCGGATTTCCTTCAGCGCCAGGCTGTACAGGCTGGTGATCGTGATGTTGCGGTCCAGACCGGCGAGAAGCTTGGTTGTGCGCGGGCTGAGGCTGTTCACGCCCGTGCTGGTCAGGTCCAGGCGACCGCCGTAGGCGCGGGCCGCCCAGTTCACGATGACCAGGAGAACGATCAGCAGCGCGACCGCGAGCAGGACGTTGAGTCCGTAGACCGTCCGCCGCGCCGAGGCGCTCATGCCTGTGCTTACCGCCATCGCCGGGACTCCACGACTTTCACGGTCAGGAACAGGAACAGGGCGGTCATGGTCAGAAAGAACACCACGTTCTCGGTGGTGACCAGGCCGCGGTTGAACTGATCCAGGTGCCGCACGATGTTGATGCTCTGAATCACGTCGCGCGTCGTTCCGGTCGCCACGCGCACGATGAACCCGCCGAACCAGACAAACAGCATCAGCGGGACCATGCCCAGCATCCAGGCCACGATCTGGTTGTTGGTCACGCTGCTGGTGAAGACGCCGAACGACGCGAACGCCACGCCGACAAGCAGCAGCCCGATGTACGAGGCGAGCGATGCCCCGAGGTCGGGCTCGCCGTAGAGCTTCATCACGCCCAGGTAGATCAGCGTTCCCGCGAGCATCAGAACGTAGAACACGATCGCGGCCAGGAATTTTCCGATCACGAGCTGGCCGTCCGACACCGGCGCGGTCATCAGCGACTCGAACGTGCCGTTGCGGTACTCGTCCGCCAGCATCCGCATCGTGATCGCGGGGATGATGATCGTCAGCACATAGGGCGTGAAGTCGAACACGTTCCGCAGCGTCGCGGGCTGGCCGGGGCCGAAGCTGCCGGTTACGAGCACGATCACGCCGGTCAGCAGCAGGAAGCCGGCGATGACGATGTAGCCGATCGGCGAGCAGAACAGCGAGAGCAGCTCCCGCCGCATGATGGCAACCGTGTTCTGCATGGGTTGGTCTCCTCCGGCGGCGTCTAGTTCTCCGCGTCGCGCGTGCCGGCGACAATCTTGACGAAGAAGTCCTCCAGCGAGGCGATGTCGCGGCGCAGCTCGCGAATGGTCCAGCCCTTCTGCGTGGACAGTTTGTAGATGTCCTCGCGAAGGTCGCGGGCGGTCGAAACCGTGGCCCGCGTCCAGCCATCCGAAGCTGCGGCGTGGACGCTCGTGACGCCGGGAAGCGTTTTGAGGCCGGCGCTGACCTCGGCCTCGCCGGCGCGGATCTCGGTGATCAGCTTGGACTCGCCGGTGACGCGCTCGCGCAGCTCGCGCGTCGTGCCGCTGGCGACGATCGTGCCCTTGTTGATAATGACCAGGCGCTGGCAGGTGGCCTCGACCTCGGGCAGGATGTGGCTTGAAAGGATGACGGTGTGCTCCTGGGCCAGCTCGCGGATCAGGGTGCGTGTCTCGCGAATCTGGCTGGGGTCCAGCCCGACCGTCGGCTCGTCGAGGATCAGCACCTTGGGGTTGTGCAGCAGCGCGTCCGCGAGACCGACGCGCTGGCGATAGCCTTTGGACAGATGCGCGATCGGGCGGTGGATCACATCGCGAATCCAGCAGCGCTCCGCGACGCGCGCGATCGCGGATTCGCGCTGCGCGCGGTCCAGTCCACGGAGCCGCCCCCGAAACGCGAGATACTCGCGAACCCGCATCTCCGGGTAGAGCGGGACCGATTCCGGCAGGTATCCGACGCTGCGGCGGACCTGCATCGAGTCTTTGAAGACGTCGAACCCGGCGACTTTCGCCGAGCCGGACGTGGCCGGCTGGAAGCAGGTCAAGATGCGGATCGTCGTCGTCTTGCCGGCCCCATTGGGCCCCAGGAAACCGACGATCTCGCCTTCATCCACGCGGAATGAAATGCCCTTCACCGCGCAGAAGCTGCCGTAGTACTTCGACAGATTCTGTACCTCGATCACGCGTCGCGCCCTCCCTGTTCGAGGTTTGCGGACGGTCGGACGGCCCCGAACCAGCCCGAATCCTCACCGGTCTCAAACCGCGAGGCGGGCCCCGCACAGGCATGAGCAGACCGCCAACCGTCGCTTGCTACGGCCAAACGCGCCTGGTCAGTCGAGCCGGGCATTCTAGAAACGCATGTGCGTGTGTCAAGGCACGGCGGAGCGCTTACACCCGCGGCAAGCGCGGCCGCCGCTCGCGTTGCACTTGTACGATGCCGGCGGCCGGCGGGTTCGCGCTCCGCTCGAAGACCCCCGAAACGTACGCGATCGACCGGAGACTATTCCGCGGGCAGGGGCGGCAGGTCTTCGTCGGTCCCAGGCCGCTGAACAAGCGGTTTGTCGGGGGATCCTCGACCACCTCCAGGTCAGCGTACGCGCCGTCCGGCAGCGTGCGTTAGCCCAGTGCGACCGCGGGCGTTCGGATCGCGTGTCCGTCGCAGAACAACCCGCTGGCCCGGCCCCCGTGTTGCTCGTCCGGGGCCGTGCGGCGCGCACCGGGATCACCGGAGCCCCGGTCGCTCGCGGCCGTCAGGCGGGCCGGGTCCAGAGTCCAGACGTGGTTGCCCGCTTCCGCCTCGTCCGTGCCCCGGTTGTTGTGCTCTTTGCGCTGCGTTCGGGGGAGCCCCGCGGCCGACCCAAGCGAGTCCATCGCCATGACCGTGGAGGCGAAGTTCCGGATGCGCGAGCGATTCACCGGGTAGTTTACGAACCGGCCGTACTTGGTGCGCGCATTCCCGAGAAACTGGTGGCTGTAGCCGAAGGCATGGTTGCGCGTGTCCACCCAGTCCGGGACGGCCGGGCACTGGTATACGCGGCTGTCGTAGTCCTGACGATCGTCCGTTGGAATGGGCTGGTCCCAGGCCGGGATTCCGACGTACTTGCCCACGACGGCGATCCAGCGGGCTCGATACTTTGTACCATTGCCGACGTCGAAGTAATGGGCCGGGTTCGAGAGGCCGCCGGGCAGTGCCGCGTGCCGGCCGGGCAGGATCACGTCGTCGTTCTCGTCGGAGTACATCGGCCAGCCGTGCGCGAGCTGCCGCAGGTTGGACAGGCAACCGGCTGAATTCGCCTGCTGCCGCGCGTTCGACAGCGAGGGAAGGAGGATCGCGGTCAGCAGCGCGATGATGGCCATGACGACGAGCAGCTCGATCAGAGTGAGCGCCGATCGCCGTTTCGTGCGGATTTTCTCGACCGAGAAACCGTCCCGCCGGGCGCCGCCGAAGGCACGACAATGCCGAACGGCCGCACGGAACGATCGGGATCGTGTGGTCGGGATGCAGTGGCTAACGATGCGCGGTACGGCATCCCGCACGAACTGTTGCAGCACGAAAACCGCGCCCCACTGGATTCGAACCAGTAACCTTCGGTTCCGTAGACCGATGCTCTATCCAGTTGAGCTAGGGGCGCTCAACGTAACGGGTGCCGTGGCCCTGCTACGCCTTCTGCCGGCGGAATGCCCGGGACTGGATTCGAACCAGCACGAGGTTAACCCCCACCAGGCCCTCAACCTGGCGCGTCTGCCAATTCCGCCACCCGGGCCGACGCTCAGGGCGCTCGACCGGAAGACTTTCAGCATAGTCCGCACGCAGCGCCCGTCAAGCCCGCCGTTCGCACGCGGGCAATGGTTTTGTTCGCCGCGCGGCGCCCGCTATAGTGAGCTCATGCATCTTCGCCTCGGATTCGATCTACTCATTGCCGCAACGGCGCTTGCTGGCGCGTGCGGATGCCAGCGCGGACCGGCTGCGTCGCCCCCGCCCGACGTGCGCCGCCCGGTGCTGCGCAGCGACGCCGAGCTTGCGGCGCAGCGCGAGCAGCTCATCGAGAGCGGCAAGGTCGTGCCGACCTCGGCGCCGGTGTTCGAATCCGAGCGGCCCGCGCCCGTCCGCCCGCCGCCCACGGCCCTGCGGCCGAAGGCAGGCTCGATCGCGGGCGACATCCTGGTGGTGAACAACTCCGTGTTGACGGTCGGCGAAGTTCTCTTCGTGCTCAGCGACGAGATCAAGGAGGCCCGCGAGTCCCTGACCGAGGCGCGCCTCGCGGAGCGCGTTCAGCGCTGGGCACGCGAGGTCGCACAGCAGGAGATCGGCTCGTTGCTCGTGTACGAGAAAGCCATGGGCAACCTCGACGATCCGAAGAAGGAGGCGCTCGACAAGGCCGTCGACCAGGAGCTTCAGAAGGTCGTCAACCACGACTTCGGCGGCAGTTCGGCCCGGCTGGCCAACTACCTGACGGGCTTCGGCCTGGACCTGGACAAGTTCCGCGAGCGCCTGCGGCGACAGCTTGTCGTCAGCAGCTACACGCGCGAGATCATCGCCCCGAAGATCCAGCTTCGCCGCGACGAGCTTCTGGCGCGTTACCGCGACAACGAGCAGCAATACACCTCGCCCGAGACGCGCGAACTTCAGATGATCGAGGCGCCGTTCGAGCGCTTCCTGCCCGAGGGAGTCGAGTGGGACTATGCCAACCCCGACCAGCGCGCCCGGGCGCGCCTGGCCGCGGTGCGGCACATCCGGGCGGCGGCCGAGGCCGTGAAGCAGCGGCCGTTCGAAGAGGCGGCGCGGGAGTTCTCCAAGAGCGTGCACGCCGAAAGCGGTGGATCGTGGGGCGACATCGGCGCGCCGCTGAATCCCCCGTACGACGAGATCAGCGCCAAAATCTTCGCCTTCCAGCCGGGGCAGGTCAGCGAACCGATCGAGACCGTCAACGGCTGGTACATCGTCCGCTGCGGGAAGATCACGCCCAAGGCCGTCCAGAGCTTCCTCGACGTTCAGGACGAACTGCGCGAAGCGGCCTTCCGCGAACGGTTCAACAAGCTTGCCGCCGAGTACATGGTCAAACTGGCGCGCAACGCCACGATCTCGTCGCTGGACGACTTCGTGGCCGCCGCGGTGAAGCGGGCGCTCGAAACGCCGGTTTCCAAGTCCAGCGAATAGAGTCGTTCCGATAGGCAGCGTGGAATTGTACGACGTGCGTAGCGCCGGACCTCCGCGTCCGACGCCGAGACGCTCGTCGGACTGGGACGTCTGACGCTACGGAGATTGGGTCGCGGCGGGGCTCCGCGAGCTTCTCCGGCCTGACCCGCGCGGCTCTCGCACGTCGGACGCTCAATTCGCGCGTTCCAGCAGCCAGAGCCATTCGACGTTCCCGCCGTGGCCGGCGATGGGGCTTGCTCTTCGCTGCGCGACGCGCCAGCCTTCCTCGACCACCTCCAGCTCCACCTCTCGCAGGACCGGCTCCACCTGGTCGGGCGCGAGCACGCCGCGCCGCAGCGCGCGCGGCGGCGCCTCGTATTGCGGCTTGACGAGCGTGACCACGCACCCGCCCGGCCGCAGCGCGCGGGCCGCCGCGGGCAGGATGACGCGCTGCCGCGTCCAGCCCGCGTCGATCGTCACCAGGTCGCACAGCTCCGGGCAGGCGAAGCGCAAGGCGTTGGTGCGTTCGAAGACCACGACCCGCGGGTCATTCCGCAGCCGGTAGTCGAGCACGCCGTAACCGGGGTCCACGGCGTAGACGCGCGCCGCGCCGTGCTGGAGCAGGCAATCGACGAAGCCGCCAGCGTGGCTGCCGAAGTCGACGCACGTGAGTCCGGCGACGCTCAGTTGAAACTCGCGCAGCGCGGCTTCGAGCTTCAGCCCCGCCCGCGTCACGTAGCGCTCGCCGCCGGCGCTCATGGCTGGTCCGGATAGCGTCTCGACACCGTCCACTGGCCGACGCTGGAGCGCTCCAGCTCGATCCACTCGTAGCGCGCCGTCCACTCGATCGCCTGCCCGTCTACGCGCACGGCGACGCTGCGCGCCGTGTTCATCGGCAACAGGCGGCGCTCCAGCCGCAGGCGCTTCACGTTCGCGGTCGAAAGCGCCAGCACGCCGCTGGCGCGCGTCGCGGCGTCCACGCGCACCGGCCGTGTGGCGTCGATCCGCTCCACGATCCGCAGGTATTCGGGCAGCTCCGGCGTCGGGCTTTCCTGCGGCGGCGGGGGCGCGGGCGGCGGAGAACTCTGCGGCTCCTGCGCCGCAACGGGCGGCTCAACGCGCGGCGGCACTGGAGTGGGCGCCGGCTGCGTCGCGGGTGAGGGTCGGGCGGCTTGCGGCGGCGGCGCCTCGCTGGCCGGCGGTGGCGGCTCGATGCGCCGTTCGCGCGGCTCCGGCGACTCGCAGCCGACCAGCAGCGCCGCCGCAAATGCAATCGCCCGACACGCAAGCCATACGCTGCGCCTTGTCGAGCCTGCGGAATCCGAGTCGACTTGCAGCAGTGCGGCCGACGGTCGCATGCATGAGCCCTCCCTGTACACGGCGTTGAACGGTGGTAACGCGGCGCGTGCAGGCACGATCTTTACGCATCACCTGCGCCTGCGTAAAGTCCTCCTGGCCGCGCGAGCGCCAAGGCCGTGGAGCGCACCGGCCGCACGGCGGCGCCGCCTGCGTGTCCTGGGTCCGCGGCGAGGACGCCACCACGCATGGGCGATTCAGCGCAACGACAGCCTTCGCTCCCCAGCCTCGTCATCCGCAACCCCAATTTCCTGTGTCTCTGGGCCGCGGCCGCGATCGCCGCGGTCGGCGACCACCTCAACGAGATGGCGCTGCTCCAGGAGCGCCGCGCGCTCGACAGCGACCGGTCGGTTCGCATCCAGGCCCTGCTGACGTTCGCGTTCTTCCTGCCGTATGCCGTGCTCGGGCCGCTGGCCGGCTGGTGGGCCGACCGCTTCAGCCGCAAGTGGACGATGATCTCGTCGGACCTGCTGCGCGGCGTCGTGGCGTTCAACCTGTCGCTGCTGGTTCCGGCGCTGGCCGCATGGCTCGATCCGCTCGGAGTCGGCGACTATTCAATCGTTCTGCCGCTGATGATGATCGGGCTGTTCGCGTCGTTCTTTTCGCCCTGCCGGCAGGCGCTGTTGCCGACGCTGATCCGCGAGGACCAACTCGTCCGCGCCAACGCCCTCATCAGCGCCGCGGTGACCATCTCGGGCATCTTCAGCTATCTGCTCGGCGGATGGATCGTCAAACACCTCGGCGTGCTCTGGAACTACCGCCTCGGCGCCGTCACGTTCGCCAGCAGCGCCGCGCTGATCTCGCTCATCAACCTGCGACGCGCGCGCGTCGCCGACCGGCCGCGGCTGACGGGCGTGTGGACCCCCATCCGTCAGGGCTTCGCCTACGTCCGCCGGCACCGCCGCGCGTTGCAGATGATCCTGCTCGGAACGGTGTTCTGGGGCGCGGCCGGTGTGGTGATCTCGATCATTCCGGCGATGGTGAAGGACGTGTTCCGCGGCGACATCGCCGACATCGGCGTCTATCGCGGGCTGCTTGGGCTGGGGCTGGTGCTCGGCGCGGCGGTGATGACGATGATCGGCCCGGCGATGCCGATCAAGACCGCGGTGCTGGCGTCGCTGGCGGGCAGCGCGACGTGGCTCGTGCTGCTGGACATTGCGTACGTCTTCCGGCTGGGTCGCTTCATCCCGGGACTGTGCCTGGTCGGACTGGGCGGCGCGGGCGCCGCGCTGCTGGTCACGATCATGTCCACCATCCAGCGCTTCGTGCCGGACTCGCGGCGCGGGCGCGTTTTCGGCGTGTCCGACATGGCGACAATGGCCGCCACCGTCGCGACCACTGGTCTGCTCGGCCTGCCGGAGATACCGCACCTTGACCGCTATGTCCCGTTCCTGCTCGGGGCGACCGCGCTGGCGCTGTTCGTGGCGCTGGCGCTCGCCTGGCGCGAGTACCGCAAAACCGAAATCGAATCGCCGCTGCTGAGCATCGTCTGGCAGATCGTCCACACGTACGCGTACTCCTGGTGCGGCCTGAAACGCATCGGTCCGATGACGGTGCCGCTCAGGGGCCCGGTGCTGTTGGCGGCGAACCACACCAGCGGGATTGACCCGATGGCGCTCCAAGGGGCCCTGCGGCATCGCATCATCAGCTACCTGGTCGCCAAGGAGTGGTACGAGAATCCGTTGGTCGGCTGGGTGATCCAGATGGTCCGCAGCGTGCCCGTCGATCGCGCCAAGCCGGGCTTGCAGTTCTTCCGAAACTGCCTGCAATGCCTCCGCGACGGCAACTGCCTGCTCGTCTTCCCGGCGGGCGGCTTCGGCGAAGTCTCCGACCAGCCGGAGTACAAGGACGGTCTGGCGCTCATCGCGCTCAAGTCCGATGCGCCGGTCATCCCGGTTCATATCTCCGGCACGCGCTATTCGAAGCATCCGCTGGCGTGCTACTTCGTCCGGCACCGGTCCCGCGTGCGCTTCGGCAAGCCGATCGACCTCTCGGCGTATCGCGGCCGAGAGAAGGACCGCGAAGTGCTGCGCGCGGTGACGCGTCTGATCGTTCAGCGGATCGAGGAACTCGCGCCGGACGCACAAGCACGCGAGAACAGCGTTGCCTCACCGACGGCCGCCGCCGCTTCAACGTAAGCCGTGCGCGGCGGCGCGGCAGGCCACGGCGTCGTTCGGATTGATCGCCGGCTTGGGCGCGCCTATACTTCGCCGAGGCTCCCATCCATGCGGCCGCATCGCCGGCCCGATTCTCTTGCTGCACCGAGCCGCACGCGGCACGGTGCCTATATGGAACGCTTCGGGGCGTCGCTCGCTTCTGAGGAGGAAGGTCGGTGGCCGGCGAAGGCGAAGGCACGCAGCTCGAACACCTCATTACACAGCGCCTGCGGCCGGACCGGCGCCTGCGGTTAGTCGAAGCCAGCGCCCGGACCAGTCGCACGCTCGGCCTGATGTCCCAGTCCGACATCGAGCGCCTGCTCCGCACTTCGCCGCTCGACATCAGCGCGCCAGCCGCCCAAATTCTCTCGCAGTACCCGCTCGGCGGCACCGTCGACACGATTGCGCGGCTGATCCTCGCCGGCCGGCTCGCATTGCTGGAGGAGGAGTATCGCGAACCGCTCTTTACGGGAACGATCCCGAAAGAGGCCGAGCCGCCCGAAGAGCCTCCCGGTCCGACGCCGACGCCTGAGACCGGCTGGATCGAAATCCTGCTGGTTAACGAGGACGAGCAGCCGATCGCCGGCGAAGATTACAAAATCACGCTGCCGGACGGCACGATCCGCGCCGGCAAGCTCGACGCCGCCGGCCACGTTCGGCTGGACGCGATCCCGCAAGGAACGTGCTGGGTGCAGTTCCCGATGCTCGGTCTGCACGGGTCCACCACGACACCGTAGGGTGAAAGCCGCGCCATGTCATCGCCGCCCCAGACGCAACGACCGGTTCAGGACATCACGGTTCGCGACCGCGACCGCAAGTTCGGCCGGCCGACGAACGAGCAGCACAAGTTTCGGCTGCTGCTGAACCACGCGTACATCCTGGAAGTGGAGGACGTGCACTTCCACTGGGACAGTGCGGTGATGTTGCCGGACTATGGCGCATGCGATCCGAACGTCGATCCCGCGGACGCAAACCACGTCGCCGGCCTCGACGCGATCCACGCCTGCTATCTGCATGCGGAGAACATGCCGTCGAACGTGATCCTGATCGCCGGCCACACTGACCGGAGCGGTTCACCGGACTACAACCTCGGACTTTCGGACTACCGCTCCAAGAACGTGCATCACGTGCTGATGGGCGAGAAGCCCGAGTGGGTGGACATTTGCGACGCGAAGCACAAGACCGAGGACGTGCAGCAGATTCTCATCTGGATCAAGGGCTTTTTCGGTTGGGACACCGACCCCGGCCCGAAGAACAACGTCTGGAACGCGCAGACGCAGACCGCATTGCGCAAGTTCCAAGAGCAGTACAACGCGGCGTTCAACCAGAACATCGCGGTTGACGGCGTGCTCGGCAAGCAGACCTGGGGCGCGTTCTTCGACATGTACATGGCAGGCCTGAAGCAAATCATGCAGACCGACGACGCGGGGCTCGCCGCCGCGCGCGGCCGCATCAAGTTTCTCGATTCCGCCCGGCACACGGTCGGCTGCGGCGAGAACTGGCCGATTACGCCCGACCTGGTCGAGAACCAGCGCAGCCAGATCGACCGCCGGGTCCACGTGCTGTTCTTCGATCCGCCGGAAGTGCCGGAGTTGGAGTGCCACCCGATCGGCGCCACGTGCGACCCCGCGAAATGCCAGCTCTACGGGCCCAACCGCATCTTTCGCTTCGACCCGCTGCCGTGCAATCCGCACGAGGTGGGCCGGCGGCTGCGCATTCGGCTGGAATACGGCGAGATCGACAAGATTTTCCCCGACGTGGCCGCGGCCACGCACACCGACGACGGCGTGCGCAAGCGGCTTCAGGCGATCGGCTTCCTGTACGAGCCGCTCAACAGCGCGAACATCGGCACGATCGCGCAGCACGCCTGGGACCATTTCAAGACGGTTACGGGGATTGCGGACGATGCCGCCGCTGTCGAGGAGCTCAAGACCCGCGTTCGCAACGTGATCCTGGCCGATGGACAGCTTCCGGGCAAGGATGAGCTCACCCGCATTCGACTGCCGGGCGTCTGGGCGGTGACGAACGCCGACCTGGCCGGCGGTTTCTTCGGCAACCCTGCGACGCCCGCCGGTACGCCGCACCGCAAGTTTCAGGCGGAGACCGCCGCGTGGAACGCCAACGACGCGCTGGGCCTGCTGCCGATCGTCGCGATCGTCGAGGAACGCGACGGTGAGACCTGGGGGCCGGCGGCCGCCGGTCACAAGGTCCATTTCCAACTGATTCCGCCGGACGACGCGCCGTCCGGCTCGTTCGCCGGGCAACCGCCGCTGCGCACCGCGCCGGTGACCAACAGCCAGAACAACTCGACCACGACCACCCCGCCCACGCCGTTCACGTTCAACATGACCGGCCACCCGAAGAAGTACATAGACGACGAGCGCAACCGCAACCCCGCCGTGGCGAACGATCCGCAGGTGGACAACGCGCACCGCAGCGTGGGCGGGAAGCGCGGCGGCGCGGTCGCGGGCGCGAACCGCGCGCAGAACGTGTTGATGACCGGGCCACGCGCGGGCTTCCACGACGCGCTGAACCTCGTCCCCGCGTCCGCCAGCTCACACGCGAACGCCGTGATGGCCACGACGAACGACGAAGGCAAGGCGTGCGTAATCCTGATGCCGGCGCGGACCTGCGGCGACCGCTACAAGATTCGCGCCTTCCTGGACCCGATCTCCGAAGCCGGCGACGATCAGCCGTCCAACGGCAGCGAGCCTTTCGCGGTCAAGGAAGAGACCGGCACGATGGTGGTGTGGCGGGTCTTCCGCCTCAGCAAGTACATGCGCTGGGACTATCCCGGCGCGGGCGTGAACCCCAACCACGCGGCCGAGTTTGCGCTGTGCGGCGGTGCGCTGAACAACTTCGACACCGGCGGCTTCATTGCCGACGAGTACGCGAAAGCCTGGCTCGACGTCGAGGTCGAGAGTCTGGCGCAGTCGCCGCAGAACATTTCGCAGGCTGACTGGCTGCAAGCCATTCGCTTTGCCAAGGGGCGCATCAACCCGACGCTCAGCCAGCGCTACAACCTGAACGTGCTCATTGCCGAGAACAGCCCGGTCTCACCCGGCACGAACAACAGCAGTTCCGGGCTGATCCAGTTCCTGACCGCGGCGCAGTACGACGCCGCGCCCAAGGGTCCGCCGCCGCCCGGCGGCTGGCCGGCGGCGACGGGAAACGCGAACTTCCTCACGGACCTGGCGGCGATCATGCACGCGATGTCCGCCGAGATCATGGAGTTCTTCACGCACAACGCGATCAGCGGGTTGAGCATCGTCCAGGCCCCGGTGATGACCTCGGTCGAGGCCCAGCAGGGCTTCGCGCTGCTGGGGCACCCCAGCGGCGGAAACTGGCTGCGCAGCGGATGGGGCGGCATGCGCCGCGGCTGCTACGTCACGTTCGGCAACGGTACGTACAGCAACGCCGGGTTCCCCTACGACCACAACAGCAACGCGCTGCACGAGACCGGGCACACGATGTATGGCCCGCACCAATACACCGATGCGGCCCAGGTCAACACCGGACCGGGCGGTTCCACCGGCGGCGGCTTCGACGAGCACGACTACCACGACCTGTGCGTCATGGGGTACATGAGCCGGCGTCCCGGCGGACAGGCTGATTTCTGCGGCCGGTGCCTCCTGCTGCTGGCCGGCTGGGATACGCACGGCATGCCGCCGAACCCGCCCGGCCCATGACGCGCGCAGAAAGGACCGATCGGATGCATCCGCGCCGCGCGCGGCTGATCCTGACCGTGCTGTTCGGGGCGCTGGTCGGCTGCACCAGCGGACAGTCGGCCCCGCCCGGCGATGAGAGACACGCCATGAGCCTGAAACTGGAACTGCACCTCGCCCGGCAGCAGATCGTTGTCGGCGAGGACGCCGCGCTGACGTACGTACTCACGAACACCGCCGCCAGCCCGCTGAAAATCCCCGACCCGAATCAGAACAAACGCTGGCCCGAGCTGCGCGTGAAGGACCGCAAGAGCGGCAAGGAGACGGCGTTCGGCCCGTTCGACGTCGCCGCGCGGGGCATCAGCGAGTTCATGCCCGTCATGCCGGAGATCAACATCACGCTCGGCCCGCGACAGAGCACGCGCGTCGAGGCGCTGCTCTCGCGTCGCGCGCTCTTTGACGGCCCAGGCGACTACGAGCTGACGGCCGCGTTCGAGTTCGACGGCGGCCGGGCGATGTCCGATCCGGTCCGCGTGACGATCGATCCGCTCAGCCTGCGCTCGGCCGAAATCGTCGGCGGACACAGCGGGCACAACACGTACCGCTACTGCGCCTGGTCGCACGCCGCGGGCGGCGGCTCGGTGCTGGTCTTGACGTGCGGCTCGTTCGACCAGCACGGACATCCGATCACGCCCTACTCCAATCGTCTGACCGAGTTGAGCTACGCGGCCCAGCCCGTGATCTCCGTCTCGCCGAACCGCCTGCCCTACCCGAAGCAATGGGTCGTCTGGCAGACCGTGGACGATCTCTGCGGATTGTACGTGGGCAACGGGCAGGTGCAGCTCACCACCTCGCCGCAGAACCCCGGGCTGACGCGAGCGCGGATCGTGCCGCCCGTGCTGCTGGACCTGACGGGCAACGACGGCTCGAAGCCGGGGCGCGGGGAGGTCGCGCTGTGGACCGCCGACGCCGGCCGCGGCCGGCTCAGCATTCGCACGTTCGAGCCGGACGGCAGCCTCAGTCGCGGGCCGGACTTCGCGCTCGGCAACGGCGAGCTGCGCTGGGGGCGGGCGGCGGCGCTCAGCGGCGGCGAGCGGCGCTTCGCGCTCATCGAGCGCAGCGGCAACGAATGCGCGCTCTCGTTTCTCACCTGGGACGGTTCGCCCGGCGGCGGGGCGGCGCCGCAGGCGGTCGCGCGCTGGCTGGGCGACGTGCTCGGCGCCGGCGCGACGCTGAACGACAACGACACGCTCTTCGGCGCCGCGATGCTCGCGCGTCCCGTGTCCGGGCGGGCCGAGTACTGGCTGCACGCCTGGCGTATCGCCGGCGACGGGAAGTGCGGCGAACAGCCCGCCGTCGAGATCGTGCCTCCCAAGGACGTGGCGTTCAGCCGGGCGCTTGTGGAGCTCAGCCCGGAGGGGAACGTCGTCAGCCTGCTGCACGCCAGCGACGGACGCTGGTTCGTGTGCAACCGCGCCGGCGAGGTGGAGAAGCTGCCGAGCGAACTGGCGCCGTTCGGCACGCCGATCGGGGCGTTCTGGCTGCACGAGTCCGAGCCCTTCGTGGTCATGGCCGGCCGCGACACGGGGATCACGTACCAGCCGCTGCACCCGCATCACTGATCTACCTGGGCTTCACGCGAAGCGGAGGGGCGCGGACGTCCTGGCCGCGAATCGGCCCCGCGCTTCCGTGCGGGGTTCTGATCCGGGGCCGCGCGCGTACGCAAGCGGGGCATGTCGATTTCGCCGTCGCCTGCTCCACCGTTGGCCGCCCGCTGCAAAGTCCCGTCAAGCGCGGCGTCGACGCCCCTTGCGCGAGCGCCGGGGCGACAACTGCTCCAGCCGTCGCGATAGCTCGGCGACCTGCGCCCGCAGCTCCGCCACGTCATCGCCCGCCCGCGGCGTCTGCTCATCGGGCGCAGCGGGAGCGTGCGTCGAAGCGGGCGAATCCGGCGCTCGTGAATCGGCGGCGCCGCGTACGCCTGCGCCGCCCAGCGCTTCGGCCATGGCGCGCGTCCACTCGGCCGGATTGCCGGCGTTGGTCATCGCGCCCTGCATGCCCTGGACGAAGCGCGTCCACTGGTCCTGCGCGGCGCGCTGCGCCTGGGCGGTCTGGCGGAAGAAGTCTTCGAACACGGCGCCGAGGAACTGCTGGCGCGTGCGGATGACCTGGTGCAGGATTTCTGGGGGGAAGACCGCCAGTTTGTCCGCATCGCGTTCGAGGATCATCTGCATCAGGACGACGTTGGTGATGTCAGCGCCGGTCGCGGAGTCGATCACATGCAGCCGTCGTCCGGCCGCGACCAGGTCGTAGAGGTCGGCCATCGTCACATGGCGGCTTCGCGTCGCGTCGTAGAAGCGGCGATTGGGGTATTTGCGGATTTGCAGTTCGGTCGGGTCGGGGGGGGCAGCGGCCACGGTTCGCCTCCACGAAGCACATGCGTTAATTGCGCCGCGCTTGCGTGCGTTAAAAACGAGTCTGATTCACGGCACATGTGTTCATTATATACTGTATATGAATGACTTACGACTGAAATCCAAATGTAATGCAATTGCACAAAATTCGCTTGACACACGTGCAAATCGCCTGCATAATGTCGCTGACAGCGAGACCTTGGGACGCAACCCGTTTTCTGGAGCAATCGCATGACCACTGCCGGGCAGGATTTCGTTCGCGACACGTTCAAGGGCATGAGCGACAACTTCACGGAATCGGTCCGCACCGGCATGAAGGTGCAGGAGGAGACGGTTCGCTTCTGGAGCGAGCTGGCGCAGTCCAATCTCGACAACTTCCGCAGCGAGTGGGAGAAGGTGCAGGAGCGCTTCGCGGACTTCAACTCGAAGAACGCGCAGCGCTTCCGGAAGCTGTCCGAGGACCAGGTCCAGCGCGGCATGGACGCGGCTCGCAAGGCGATGGATGTCACGCCGACGAGCGACCCGGCCGAGATGTTCGACCGCATCTTCGCGAACTGGCGCAGCGTCGCCGACGTGGTGCGCGACGCGGCCGAGGCCGTCTGTCACAGCGGCGTCGAGACCTGGAAGGACCTGTCCGAAGCCATGCCGCGCTTTGAGACCAGCGTCAAGTCCGGCAAGCAGCCGGCCGGCAAGGGCCGCAAGTAGCCGCCGCCTGTCGGCGGAACGCAGACGCCGAGCGCCAGGGCGAGCCGGCGCTCGGTTCGATCTTCGCCGGGAGACGTACGATCGCGTTATGCTTTCCGGACGCACCGGAGGGAGCATGACGCGATTCTCGTTTCGACCCGGAGCAGACCCGCGCGGGTCGTCATGGCCCACGGCGGCGCGGCAGGAGAGCGGGCATGAGCACTGCGGGAGGGTTCGGTTTCCCCGGCGGCGATCCGTTCACGGCGTTCTGGTCTGAGATGTGGAGCAAGCTCGGCGCGGGCGGCGCCGCCGCGCCCCAGCCGCAGCCCGAGGTCTTCGAGCGCATGCGCAAAGCGTTCTTCGACGCCATGGCGCAGCAGGCCGAGCAGTTCCTGCGCAGTGAGACGTTTCTCAAAGCCATGAAACAGGCCATGGACAACGCGCTCGGTGTGCAGCAGATGATGAACGAGTCGCTCCGCAAGGGGCTGTCCGCCGCGCAGGCGCCGACGCGCGCCGACGCGGACCACGTCTCGCAGCTCGTCCGCGACGCCGAGGAGCGCATCCTGGATCGTCTGGACGCGCTGGATCGCCGCGTCGAGCGGCTGGAGCGGCCGGCGGCGCCCCGCAGCGGCGGCAGACGCCGGTCTGCCTCGGCCGCGTCCACGGCACGAAAGACGAAGAAAAACTAGCCGCCGGCGCGGCAGGTTGAGGGAACCGCGAGCATGTCCACGCCGTCTCAGGCGGGCTGGATTCCGACGCCCGATGTCCTGGCGAGCCAATGGCTTAGCATGGTCGGCAAGGCGATGGCCTTGCCGCGCGTGGTGCAGGCGATCGAGCGCGTGCGCGTGGGCTGCACGCCGACGCGCCCGGTGTATCGCGAGGGGGCGCTGCGGCTGTTGCGCTACGAGGCCGAGGCCGCGCCGCGATACCAGCCGCCGCTCTTGTTCGTGTTCGCGCTGGTGAACCGGCCGTACATCCTTGACCTTAGGCCCGGCAAGAGCGTGGTCAGCCACTTCGTCGAGCGGGGCTTCGAGACGTACAACATCGACTGGGGCAAGCCCGCAGACGGCGACCGCCACCTTTCGCTCGAAGACTACGTGCTGCGCTACATGGACCACTGCGTCGACCAGGTCCGCCGCCGCTGCCGCTGCGAGAAAGTCAGCGTCCTGGGCTACTGCATGGGCGGCTCGATGAGCGCCATGTACGCGGCGCTGCGGCCCGAGAAGGTCGCGAACCTGATCCTGCTCGCGGCGCCGGTGGACTGGTCCGGCCGGGACAGCCTGCTCAGCGTGTGGACCGACGAGAAGTACTTTGACGTCGACCGGCTCATCGAGGTCTACGGCAACGTCCCGCCGCAGTATCTCCAGACCTCGTTCTTGATGCTCAAGCCGGTGCAGAACTTCATCGAGAAGTGGTACGGCTTTTGGCAGAACATGGAAGACGAGAAGTTCCTTGAGGACTTCTTCGCGATGGAAACCTGGCTGAACGACAACATCCCCGTGGCGGGCGAGACGTTCCGCCAGTTCGTCAAGTACTGCTTCCAGCAGAACCGGCTCATCCAGGGACGTCTGGAACTCGGCGACGAGCGCGTCGACCTGAAGCGGATCACCTGCCCGGTCCTGAACCTGATCGCCCAGCACGATCACCTGGTTCATCCGAACCAGAGCCTGCCGTTCAACGACGCGGTCGGCTCGCGCGATCGGACCGCGATCAACTTTCCCGCGGGGCACATCGGGCTGGCCGTCAGCAGCCGCGCGCATCGCGAACTGTGGCCGCAGGTCGCCGAGTGGCTGGGCGAGCGGAGCGAGACGCGCCGGCATGCGGCGCCGTCGGGCCCGCGACCGTGAGGGAGCGGTTTCTGTCCGAGCCGCGGGCCGGCCGGCCGCCCACAGGAGAATACGGAGGGAAGCACGCATGTCGCACATACACGGTGAGCAGGACAACGGCTCCAACGGCAACGCCGGCTGGCAGGACCGCCGGCTCGACCTGAGCGCCAAGGTCGCCGTCGTCACCGGCGGCGCCCGCGGCATTGGCCGAGCTACTTGCATCGCCCTCGCGCGCGACGGCATCCGCGCCGTGGGCGTCGTCGATCGCGACGCCGAAGTGCTCGCGTTCTGCACCGACGCCAACGCTCGACTGGGCCGCGCGGTCATGGTCCCCTTCCAGGGCGACGTGACCGACGGCGACTTCCGCCGCTCGGTGTTCGCGGAGCTGGACCGTCGCTTCGGCTGCGTGTCCATTTGCGTGCCGGCCGCCGGCATCACGCGCGACCGGCTTGCGGTGAAGATCGATCGCGACTCGGGCGAATCCGAAATCTACCCGGAAGACGACTTCCGCCGCGTGATCGAGATCGACATGACCGCCCCGATCTACTGGGCGCTGGAGACGGTGGCCAGCGTGGCGCGCGACCGTCACCGCCGCGGCATGAGGAAATGGAGCCCCCAGGAGCGCGTCGAGGGCGCCGTGATCCTGATCGGCTCGGTATCGTCCGCCGGCAACCGCGGGCAGATTTCGTACGCCACCGCCAAGGCGGGCCTCGAAGGCGCGCAGGCGACGATGGCGGTCGAGGGCATCTACTACGGCGTCCGCAGCGCGATCATCCATCCCGGCTACACGGACACGCAGATGGTCCGTGCTCTGGGCGACTCGCTCATCAGCGAGCACATCCTGCCGCGCACGACGCTCGGCCGGCTCATTCAGCCCGAGGAGATCGCCGATGCGATCGTGTTCATGATCCGCAACGCCAGCGTCAGCGGCCGGCTCTGGGCCGACGCGGGCTGGCACCCGGCCACGTGAGCGACACAGCGGCCCGTTCCCGCCGCGCGGTCACGAATCGCCGCGTGTGATACCATCCTCGGCGTCTGCCGCGGAGCACACGTGGACGCCGGCACGCTGCGCATTCTGGACGTCAACATCAACCGCTGCCGCGAGGCGCTGCGGGTCATCGAGGATTACGCCCGCTTCGCCCGAGACGACCGCGACGTCGCCCAGCGCGCCAAGCTCGCGCGGCACGAGTTGCGCGCCATCGTCGGGGCTTGCGGCCCCGAGGCGCTGCTCGCGGCGCGCGACATCGCCGGCGACGTCGGACGCGACCAGAAGACCGAGAGCGAGCACGCCCGCGATGGGACCGAAGCCGTCGTCCGCGCCGCATTCGCCCGGCTCCAGGAGGCCGCGCGATCGCTCGGCGAGAATGCCAAGCTCGTCTCGCGCGAGGCGGCGCAGCGCGCAGAAAAGCTTCGCTACGCCGCGTACGAGCTGGAACAGATCGTGGCGCTTCGCGGCGCTGCCCGCCAGCGCTTCGCCGCGGTGCGCCTGTACGTGCTGATCACCGAGGCGCTCTGTCGCCGGCCCTGGACGGCTGTCGCCGAAGCGGCGCTGCGCGGCGGCGCCGGCTGCCTGCAACTCCGCGAGAAAACCCTGCCCGACCGCGAGCTGCTGCGCCGCGCCCGCGCGCTGCGCGAACTCACCCGGCGCTACGGCGCGCTGCTGATCGTCAATGACCGCCCCGACATCGCCCGGCTCAGCGCCGCCGACGGCGTACACGTCGGGCAGGACGACCTGCCGGTGCGCGACGCCCGCCGCGCCGGCGGCGCCGACCTGCTGGTCGGCAAGAGCACGCATTCGGCCGAGCAGCTCCGCGCGGCGCTCGCCGAGTCGCCGGACTACGTCGCGGTCGGCCCGATGTTCGCCAGCGTGACCAAGCCCGGCGCGAACGTCGCAGGTCCCGCGTTCGCGAGAACGGCGGTCGAACTTTCGACGCTTCCCGTCGTGGTGATCGGAGGCATCTCCGCCGCGAACTCGGCGGCGATCCGCGAAACTGGCGCCGGTTGCGTGTGCGTGTGCTCGGCGGTGATCGGCGCCGACGAGCCGGAATCGGCGGCGCGCGAGATTCTCGCTGCGTTCGTGGGCGCGAACTCGCCCGCGCCCTCGGTCGGCGACCCGGCGACCGGCGGGTAACGGCGCCGTTCCTGTCATGCCGAGCAGCGGACGTTCATGCAGGCGGAGGGTCGGGGCAAATAGTCGGAATCCTGCATGGCGGCTGGTTGCGTGCGGCGAGCGCGGGATCCTTACCGACCTATCAGTCCGTTGAAGTATGCACGCCAGCGGGAGCGGCTTCGATCTCCCGCCGCCGAAAACGCGGGTTGAAAACCCGCGCCACAAGCGATTCGACGGCCTGCTACGCCGGCGGCCGCGATTCGAGGAAGGGCCGAAGCAGTTCGCGTGCGATCACCTTGCGCTGAATCTCGCTCGTGCCCTCGTAGATGGTGGTAATGCGCGCGTCGCGGTAGAGCTGTTCAACACGGAACTCGCGCACGAACCCGTATCCGCCGTGGCCCTGCAGCGCCCGGTATGCGATGCGATTGGCCGCCTCGCTGGCGTAGAGTTTGGCCATGCTGGCGGCGTGCGTGAACGGCCGACCCTGGTCCTTGAGCCACGCCGCCTTGTCGATGAGCTGCTGCGCCGCCAACAGCTCGGTTTTGCTGTCGGCGATCATCCACTGGATCGCCTGGAAGTGCGCGATCGGCTCGCCGAACTGCTCGCGCTGCCGAGAGTACTGGATCATGAGGTCCAGGGCCGCCTCGGCGATTCCCACGGCCTGGCTGGCGATTCCGATTCGTCCGCCGTCCAGCGCGCTGAGCGCGATCCGCAGGCCCCAACCGGCGCCGCCGAGCAGGTGATCGGCCGGCACGAAGGCGCCGTCGAGCGCCATGTCCGCCGTCTCCGAGCCGCGGATGCCCAGCTTCCCGTGGATCGGAGTCCGTCGGACGCCGGACTGCTCCGCGTCCAGCAGGAACATCGACAACTCGCCGGCTGCGGCCGAGGCGTGGCCGTGGGACTGGCGCGCGCCGCCGCCGCCGATCCGCGCCAGCACAACGAACCAGCGGCCCGTGATCCCGTTCGTCACCCACATTTTCGCGCCGTACAGTCTCCATCCATCCGGCGCCTTCTCGGCCCGGGTTTTCGCGCCCGCCGGGTCCGAGCCGGCGTTCGGCTCGGAGATCGCGAACGCGGCCAGGTTGCCCGGCTGCGTCAGTCTCGGCAGGAGCGCCTGCTTGACCTCGGCGCCGGCGTACATGTTCACGATCTCGGCGACCATGTTGTGGACGGCAGCGGTGACGGCGACGCTCGGCGAGGCGTACGCCAGCTCGCGGATGATGTGCGCATAGGGGACCATCGGGCACCCCAGGCCGCCGAGCTCCTCCGGGACTCGCAACGCCAGCAGCCCCATTTCGTACAGCCCCTCGATCTGCTGGCAGCAGGAGCTTTCTGTTCGGTCCCACTCGCGGTCGCGCTCGATCAGCTCGGCGCGCGCAAACTCGCGGACCGCGTCCACGAGAATCCGATCGTCCTCGGTCATCAACACGCTCGTCTCTCCGGAGTGGCCACGCGACCGACGATTGCCTTCGCCACGAGAAATCCCTAGCATTGTAGCGAGTCGCGCGGCGCGCCGGCACACCGGGCGTCCCGCCTGCCGCTCGCACGGAGCCGGAAATGAGACGGGCACTGTTCGCCGCGCTGCTCGCCGCCGGGCTGTTTCAGTTCCTGACTCTCCCGCAAGCGCTGCACGCCGCCTCGCCGCCCGCGGCCGGCGGCGCGTCGCCGGCGCCGTCCACCAACGTGTGCGGACGGCTCCTGGAACGCGACGGCTTGCCCGTGCTGGAGTTGTGGGGCGAGCCGGAGCAGGCGGCGTACGCCGAGGGCTGGCTCCTGGCCGATCGACTGGTCCCTCTGTTCGACGATTACGTGCTCGACGAAGAGTTCGTTCCCGACCGGCAGGTCTATGACGCGCTGCTGATTCCCAGTGTGCGCCGCCAGTTTGTGTGGGACGAGACCTGTATTCGCCGGCTGGAAGCGCTGATGGCCGGCGTGCGCGACCGGCTCGGAGCGCCGCCGCGCTCACGCGTGCTCGACCGCGAACTGAAGCTGGAAGACCTGATGGCCGTCAATGCATTGGCGGACTGGTTTGGAATGTTCTGCTCGACGCTGACGGTCTGGGGCATGCGAACGGCCGATGGCCTGCCGCTGACGGCGCGGAACCTCGACTTCCCGCACAACGAGAGCATGGCCAGGGCGCAGATCGTCAAGATCCATCACGCCTCCCGCGGTCGAAGCGGCTACATCGAGGTGAGCTGGCCGGGGCTGGTCGGCGTGTACACCGCGATGAACGCCGACGGCGTCGGCGTCTTCATGCACGACGCGCCCGGACTGGCGCCATCACACGCCAACGGCTTCACGCCGCGCTCCATCATCCTCGACGAGGCCCTGGCCGCGGCCGGCGCGGACACGTACATCGAGGATGTGGCGCGCGTCCTCCGCAGCCGTCGCGTGCTCGTCGGCAACAACATCCACGTCAGCGGCCCGCTGCACGTCGGAGCGCAGCCCGCGGCGGTCTTTGAGTACGACTCCAACGAACGCGGCCTGGGCGTGACGGTCCGCCTTGCCGACGCGACCGACGCCGGGCGCGGCGAGGCGCTATGGTGTACGAACCACCAGCGCGCCCGCCAGCCGGCGGCCGACTGTCGTCGCTACACCGTCATTTCGGGCGAGCTCGAAAAGCTCGCGGCGAGCGCCATGCGGCTGGATCCGGCGGCGGCCATCGAGCTGATCCGCTATGCCCGCCAGGAGGCCACGCTGCACACGGTCGCCACGCAGCCGCACGAGCACAAGATGTTCGTTTTCATTCCCGCGATCAGCGAGCGGGTCGTCGCGTTCGATCTTGACGACTGGCGTGACTTGCCGGGCACGGACGGCGGCCGTCGAAGTCGCGCGACAGGCGCGGCCGGCGCAAAGCGCGCAGGAGAGGCGAGCCACACCGCTGCGGGCAGGCCGTAACGCATTCGTCGGCAACGGAGCGCCGACGCGACCGGTCTTGGGGGACGGGCTTCCTGCCTGATCTTGGGGGACCGGTCTCCTGGCTGCCCTTTGGGGGACCGGTCTCCTGGCTGCCCGTTGGGGGACCGGTCTCCTGGCTGCCCTTTGGGGGACCGGTCTCCTGACCGGTCTTGTCGGCGGTACGCCGACGCTCACCCTACGAACTCGGCTCGCACCGATGCCGCGCGTCCGCGACCACACGTCGGCGCCAGTACGCGCCCGTGGCGAGCAGCGCGGCCAGCAGCGCGAGCCAGCACACGAGCAGGGCCACGAACAGCTTGCGGTTGCCCGTCGCCGCCAGCGCCTTGAACGGGAAGAAATGCACGGCGTGCAACCGCCGCACCTCGTCCTGCGTCGTGAGCAGGTGATGCAACTCCGGCCGGACGACCGCCGGCGGGATCGAATCGTAGTTCGGGCGGCCCGACAGGTGCCGAAAGATGTTCGCGACGCGACAGGCGAGCTGCGATTCCGCCGGCCGCCAGATGTAGCCGTCCGGAATCAATCCGTGCCGCCGGTCCTGAAAGAACTCCAGTCCGTAGTTGTATACCACCGACGAGACCTGAATCGCGACGCTGAGCGAGAAGAGCCACTTAAACGCGGCGCCGAGCCGCGGCCGTTCGAGCCTCGGCAGCAGCGCCAGCACCCAGACGCCGAGCTGCGAGACCAGGTAGCGCGTGCCCCAGGTCAGGTCGCCGGCCCAGGTTGTGTGGCGGCCGTGGAAAAGCACACTGGCCACGAAGACCGCGGCGACGATGCCGGCGAGCCGCCGGTTCGCGCGCCACAGCGCCACGATGCCGGGGATCGCCAGCAGCAGCACCGGATCGAACACGAACAGGCCCTTGCCGGGCGAGACGAGCATCCCAGCGGCGCCGAACCACAGCGGCGTATCGAACAGCCCCACGCCCAGCCGCTCATGCATCACGCGCTCATAGCCAGTTTCCAGGGGCGACCCGAAACGCACGGAATTGAACCAGCCGTACGCCAGCACGAGCGGCGCGAACCCGATTAGCCCCGCGATGGCCCAGCGCAGCACGGCGCGCAACCGAGCGCCGGCGCCTGCCAGCGCGCAAAGCTCGAAGAGCGCGCCCAGCGTGACAATCACGCCGATGAACAGCACGGACGGAAGCCGGAACCACAGCCCCGCGCCGGCCGCGACGCAGGCGATCAGAGAGTACCTGAACCGCAGTGGCGGGGGCCCGGGCACAGCAGCGTCGGATGCGCTCCAGGCGCGCTGCGTGGCCCACAGCGCCAGCAGGATGCACACCGCGGCTTGGCTTTCATCGACGCTGTTCACCGAATGCTGCCAGTGCATCGTCGCCAGGCCGAGACAGATCGCGGCCCAGCGCGCCGCCCGCCGGCTGGCCCCCGCGTCGAGCGCGATGCAATATACGAGCGCCGCGCTCAGCGCCCCCAGAGCGGGGAATAGCAGCATGCACGCCAGGAACTGCCCATACATCTGGGCGTCGCCCGGAAGCGGCAGCGGCAGCGCCGCGATCATCCGGCCCGCGGCCACGAAAGGGACCAGCAGCAGCGACTGCCCCAGGCTCCAGGGCATGTAGAGCCGGCCGTCCACGCCGCGGGCGTAGAGCGCCGCGCTCTCCGGCGTCACGTCCACCCAACCTGTATCCACCAGCCGGACCGCGACGTTCCAGCGCGTCTGCGAGTCCGTCATCAGGTCGCCGGGGGAGCTGGCGGCGTAGAGCAGGTGAAAGAACGCGAACAGCAGGGCCAGTTCTTTGCGGGTTGAAAGGCCCGTTGACTGGCGTGCCTCGCCCGCGTCGCGCATCATGGCGGGCATCATAGGGCCGACGCGCCGCCACACTAAGGACCGAACACATGAAGCCGGTGCTGAAGATCACGCGGCGTCCGGAAACGGCGGATCTGCCGCTGCCGCGGTACCAGACGGAGCACGCCGCCGGGCTTGACCTGGTGGCGGCCAACGACCAGCCGATCACGATCGCGCCAGGAGAGGTCAAGCTGGTTCCGACCGGCCTGTTCGTAGAGATTCCGCCGGGGTACGAAGGCCAGGTGCGGGCGCGCAGCGGGCTGGCGCTGCGGCACGGGCTGATGCTCCCCAACGCGCCGGGGACGATCGACGCCGACTACCGCGGTGAATTGCAGGTGATCCTCGGCAACTGCGGGCGCGAACCGTACGCGATCACACGCGGGATGCGCTTCGCGCAGCTTGTCATCACACGCGTCGAGCACGTCGAGGTGCTGGAGGTGAGCCAACTCAGCGATTCGGCGCGCGGCGGCGGCGGGTTCGGACACACTGGACATTGATGGCCCAGTCGCCGGGCAGCGTCTTGCGCGGCCGCTCACACCGCGGCGGTTGCATTGCGCAGTTTCGCGGCCAGCGCCTCCACCAGGTCGTAGCGCTGCTTGAGGGTCTCGCGAAACTCGCGGTTGTGCGTGTGGCGGATTTCCGGACCCAGGCCGCGACGCTCGCGATCCAGCAGCTCCTGGAGCAGCTCGGCCTCCTCCGAGCTTAGTTCGAGCGCGATCATGTATTTCTCCCCAATGTGCGGGAGGCCGTCGGTTCCCCCGATGAGATTCTACGCAGCGCGCGGGCAGGTCGCCGGCGCGGCGGCGGGTCGCGCAACGATCGCGCACTTCGGCGCGGCCACGTTGTTCTACGGGCACCCCAGCCCAAAGGCCGACAGCAGCGCGCTCAGGTCCGCCAGACCGACCGTGCCGTCGCCGTCGAGGTCGGCGTTCGCGTCGTAGCAGCCGTCTGCCGCCGCGCAGCCGAAGTTCTCCACGAGGTCGGACAAATCCGCCAGGTCCACGTCTCCGTCGCCGTCGAGGTCCGCCGGGCAGGGGTCGGGATTGAACCGGCTCAGGTCCACCAGCAGGTACTCGGCCGCGTCGAGGTTGCCGTCGCCGTTGACGCTGGCCGGCACCTGCTTCTGCCATTGCAGCGCGCCGCCGTCGTTCGTCTGGTATGCGCCGACGGCGAGGTAGATTTCGGATGGAAGTGAGCCGAATTCCTCCGCGAGGTTCAGCGTGCCCTCCAGCACCCCGCCGTTTGCGCCGGTCGCGGCCTGATTCGTGCCGAGCGCGTCGAACCACGCTTCGTAGTCGTTGTTGTTCTCGTCGGCCAGGTACGCGTCCCAGCCGGCGATCTGGCCGGCCTTGGCCCAGTTCGCGGCGCGCATCGCGCCAGGCGTGAGCGCAAGGTACACGAAGTGGTCGTTGCCCTCGCCGGCGTCGTTCGTCGCCACGTACAGCGTGTCGCCATCCAAGTCAGCCCACAGGTTCATGCCGCCGTTGCTGGCGAGCAGCGTGGCACTGGCGTCGAGCACGCCGTCCATCTGCCACGGCGGCGGCTCGGCGGCCTGCACGGCGAAGTGCCAGTCCGCGCCGTTGTTGTTGTCCCACTGGTTGCTTTGGTTGTGAAACACGAAATCGAGCTGCCAGGCGCTGCTGCTGACGTTCACCGAAACCTGCCAGACGCCATCCGCCGCGTTCCAACTCATCGCCGGGTCCGGGCTGACGACCGGGTTCCAGTTGTTGAAGCCGTAATGCAGATAGAGTTGCGACGAGCCGGCCAGCGGCCCGCCGGCGGGATTGTAGGAAATCGTAACTGGACTTCCGGCGACCGGCGGATCGGGCTCGATCGTCACCCGGTCGCCGCCGCCGGATGACGGCGCGCCGACGTACACGTGCTGAATGTCGCTGCGGGCGATGTTGCCAGCGCCGTCGATCGCCTCGACGTAGTAGTCGATCAGCACGTCGCTCTGCCCCGTGACCATCGCGCTGTAGCGCTGCGCGCGATACGTCGCGTTCAACACGCCCGGCGGAGGCGTGGGCATCGTCTCGCCGGTCATCGCGACACTCGTCCACGCCCCGACCTCCGGCCCACCCGCGTAGGTCTCGTTTTGAATCGAGTCGATCGGGTTGAAGCCGTCGCCATCGACGCGCCAGTACAGCGTCACGCTCGCGAGACCGGCCACGTCGTATGCGAGCGTCCAGACCTCGAAATCACTGGACTCCGGCGTGGCAGACCACTCATAACCGCCCGGGTTGTACGGCTCGCGCTGCGGCGGGAAGACCGTGGGCGGGGACTGATCCGGCTGACCGCCAATCACCAGATTTGCAAAGGTCACGGCCTGGTTGCACCCGCGCGTGACGTTGCTGTCCCAGATTTCCGTGCCGTCCCAGTACCAATAGTCGCTCGCCTGCGACACCAGCAGCCAGTGCCAGGCTTTTTCCGTATTCGTCCCGGAGCCGACCAGGATGTTCTGAAGCGACGCGGCCGGTGCGAGCTGCTCGGCCATGAATACGCGGTTCTTGGCTGCCGTGAGCACCGCCCAACTGTTGCGGTCCGGGCTCCAGCCGTTCGCCCCCGGGTCGCCCAGCCACTTCTTGAACTCGGGGTCGCCGTTGTCGGCGCCGGCCCAGGCGCCGTTCTCGACATGAATCACGTCGTCGATGTCGGGCGGGAAGCGCTCGAGGTAATCGTCCACGGTGGTCACGTCGTAGTCCGGGTCGCCGCTGACCCAGCTCACCATGTTCTGGAAATTGTGGTGATAGTAGCTGTCGCTGCCGCCGCCGTAATTGTCGCCGTCGTGATGCAGCAGCACGAGCATCGGGTGCGCGGGGTCGGTGTTGTACTGAATGTACTGGTCCATCACCTGGTCATAGAGGAACGCGCCGTAGCCGCCGCGGCCGTCCTCGTTGCCCTCGTAGCGCGCCGCCGGCACGACGATCATCCGCGTGATCGCTCCGCTGGCCGGATCGACGTGCTGCGCGTAGTGCGGCCGGTACCCGAACGGCGCACTCACGCGGCTCGGCGCCCAGAGATTGTTGAGCTGCACCCAGGCCCCGCCGGCCGCGGCCGGATCGGGATTCACCTGGTCCGCGGCGTTCGGCGCGAAGAGGTTCGACGCGTTCGTGTGCGGATAACTCTGGCAGGCCCGGTCGAAATGGATGTTGTCCACCATGACCCATTCGATGCCTTCGGCGACCAGCGCGGGGATCATCCGCGTCGAGAATGCCGCCTCAGCCGGAAACATGCCCGCCGCGTATCCGCCGCTCGCCCAGGTCTGGCCGTAGAAATGCCGGTGCAGCTTGATCTGCATGCGGATGTCCAGTTCGTCCAGCAGCGGCATGAGCGGGTGGTGAAAGCCGAACGCCACCAGGTCCAGCCTGCGGTTGCCGAGCGTGGTGAACCAGTTGCGGGCGGTGTCGTAGCCCGCGTCCCAGTTGTTCCAGATGCCGCCGTTGACGCCGGCAGCCTCGAGCGCGTTGAGGTTCTCGATCAGCGAGCCGGTGAAGCTGACGTGCGCGCCGAGGTGCGGCAGCGACAGCCCGGCCTGGATGGCGTCCTTCGGCCAGTTCGTGTACGGCCCCAGGCGCTGGTTGTGAACGTCCACCACGCTGAAGCTGAACCGCCCGGCCGCGTCGGTCTGGACCGGCGTCTCGTAGGGGTAATAGATCGGCTGATGCATATGCCAGAGGAATGCGATGTGAATCGGCTCGTACGCAAGCGAACCCGAAGCCGCATTCGCAACCGCGGCCAGGGCGATGAGGCTGAGACGAGGCATCCGACGCTGCTCCTCGGAATTGTCGCGCTTCACGACGACCCGGCGGACCCGACGCTCGCCGACGGAGCGCGGCGAGCGGCCGACTTCGCAACCGCCGTGCGCTCTCCACCGTAGCTTGCGGCCGGGGTGGAATCAACGCCGATTCGCTACGGACGTCACGTGTTATCACCGCCGACGTGTGCGTTCGGCGCTCAAGAATCTCGCGTCGCGCTGAATGACCGTGCACGATTGGGTGCCGCTGATCCGAGCCGCGAGCGTACGGAAGCGGGGACTGGTCCGAGCCGCGACCGTAAGCGAGCAGGGGACAGTGCGGACGCTGCCTCTGCGTCACCCCTCCGCCTACAGCCGCGGCTGGGGTTGGCGCCTGTTCGCACACCGGCACGTCGATGGCGGAGTAGGAATTCAGCTATGGGCTGACGCCGTGCTCGAATGGCGCCGGCTGGGATGCGGCGGCGACGTCGTGCGCTGCGGCGCGCTGCGCCCGCGTCGGGAGGCGATCCAGTCGCGGCTTGAGCTCTTTCTCAAATATCAGGTCCACGGGCCGAAGCAGCGCGTCGCGCCGGGTGCGAAGGTGCTCAATCTCGACATGATCGTCGCCCGGGTGCGCCTCGAGCTGCCCGATCGCTTTCTCGATCTCGTCCAGCGTCGATCGCATGCGCGCCAGATGTGCCTGGGCGCGCGTCTCGCACTGTGTGCAGATCGCCCAGGCTTTCTGCGACTGGTCCGCGTCGAGACGGTAGCGGGCGATGAAACTGCGCGTGTATCGCTGCCACTCCGACTCCGCCGGCCGGCTCTGGGGCCGTGACGCAGGGCGAGACGCCGCGGCAGGTTCCAGCGCGCCTTCCGGCAAACCGACTGCAACCGATCCCAGCGTGCGGTTCATTGCGCGGACTTGGGCATAGGCGCGCGCGACCCGCGGCCCGATCTCGATCTCGCCCGCGTCAACACGTCGCCGGAACTCTTCCTCCGGCACGACCTTCTGGCCGTCCCACCGACCGGATGGAAGCGGCGCGTTCTCCGTTTCGTAGATGATGTTGAGCCCCGGCTCGATTCCGATGTCCGCCTGGGTCAACTCGAGCGGCTGGTCCGGCCGGTTGAACTGGACCGAGAACAATTCGAATGTGACCGCCGCTTCGGTCCGTCCATCCGTGAACCGGTGCATTGATGCTCGGCGCGGAAACCAGACGCCGTCCTGCGGGCTCTGCGCCAGCTCGTATTCCCAGGCGCCGAGCACGTCACCCTTGTGCAGCGTCTCGGTTCGAACGACGCTCCAGTCGCGCCGCGGATCGATCCACCATCGGGAGGCCCAGTCTCCGACGGTACGGGTCACGACATGCAGCCCGTCCGTCTCACTCGATGAGTACACGGGCGCCGGCAATCCCGGCGGCCGGTCGCGGTCATTGAACTCGTCGTCAGGATAGCCGGGGCTGACTCCCAGCCGCCGCAGATCGTACAGGTGATATCCGTCCCGCTGCTCATCCCCCCAGACATGCGCTTCGGTAGTGCCTTCGATGTGTTGCCATACCTCGCCGTCGGCGGCGAGCACGCGTTCGGGGCGATTGAGCCAGGGTGTGACCGGTTCCCCGTCCGGGCCGCGGAAGTAGACGCCGTCCTGATCTCCCTGTAGCGTGACCATGTAGCGATCGCCCGCGCACCGCCAGGAGTAGTAACCCGTCTGCTGCGTCTGCCCCTGCGGCAGGTTCAGCCCGTACCAGGTAATTGCATATTCGATTCGCCCGGTACGAAGCACCGCCGCCGAACGACGTTCCTCGGCGCGCCGCAGAGCTTCGGGTTTGAGCGGCGCTTCCGCGTGCGCCAGAAGCCCGACCAGGAGCAAGCCCGGCGCGAGGGAAAAAAGCGGCATGCCTCATCCTCACTTGCTGCTCGTCGGGATGTGCGGCGGTGGACCACCTCTCGTATGAAACCGTGCCCGGTCACACGAGAAACGTACTCAGCCGTTCAGTGCGGGATGCACGGGCCGACGTCGGTCTCGTAGCGCCACCACATTGTGATCTGCTGAATTCCGACCTTCTTGCACTTATTCGTCTCAGGATGGCACGGCCCGCCGAGCGTCGACTGGCACTGGCGATACGTCGAGCATACGACCTGCGTTGCGAGCAGGGAGTCATTTCCGCCAGTGGCGATCGTGTTGCGCGTGGCGCAAAATACATCCGCCGACGGGCACGCGGCGCCATCGTACAGGCAGAAGCACACGGAGTTTCCGCCACAGTCTGGGCACTGCTCGTAATCCTGCGTTACATGATAGCATTGGTCCTGATCGGCGATCGCGGCGCCCGATGTGAGCAGCATCGCGCCGGCCAGAAACCGGGCAAGTGCGATCGCTGAAACGAATTGCCTCAGGCCGCTTGCCTCCTGCGCGTCTGCGGACGCAACGTAGCAACCACATATGCCTGTGTCAAGATCGCCGGTACGTTTTTTTTTTCTAAAGTCATACCTGCGCCGCTGTACGACGTCAGGCCTTCGATTCGAAGGCGCCGATTCGCTCCGGTCGCCGCCTATCGCTGGTGTCCTGTCTCCCAAATACGTCCCGAAAGTTTGTGAGCGCAAAGCTCTGCTTTGCGGGGCGAACCAGAGGTGCGCCGGCCCCGGAATCATGCCGCGAATTTCTGAAACAGAACACTAGACCGGACACGCCGTCCCGTACACCACCAACAGCGCCGCCAAGTCCTCCAGGTTGATCACCCCGTCCTGGTTCACGTCGCCCTGTTTGGGAGAAGGCGAGTCCGACCGGCCGAAGTTGGTGAGCAGCGTCGAGAGGTCCGCCACCCCCACGCGCCCGTCGCCGTCCAGGTCCTCGGGACAGGCCGTCCAGCAGATCACGTCGAACACATACGCCGACCCGGCGTCGGCGCCGGCCGCGTCGTGCGCCCACGCGCCCGCGAGCGCGTAGTCCCGCTCCAGCGCCACCGCCCCGCCGAACTGGTCGAACGCCGCCGCATCCGGCGCGAACAGCTTTGTGCGGAACGTCCAGCCCTCGCCGTCCCAGGCATACAGATGCGCCGCGCCCGCGTTCGTACCGGCCTCGTCGTCCGAGCCGGCTCCGACGATCAGCAGCGACTCGCCGACCGCTGCGCTCACGCCGAACTGGTCGCCCTGGTGCGGCGGCTGCGCCAGAAGCTTCTGCGCCGGCAGCGCCTGACGGCCCTCGACGCGAAACACGTACATCGCGCCGGCGTCGTTGGCGGCCTCGTCGTTGCGGTGCGCTCCGACCAGCACGTGCTCCCCGCGGACCGCCACCGCGCTGCCGAAACGGTCGCCGCTCGCGCCGTCCCAGGCCGTCAGCCGCTCGCTCTGTTGCCAGGCGCCGCCGACCTGCCGGTACAGATACACGGCGCCCGCGTCGGCGGCCACGTCGTCGTCGCGATCAGCGCCGACCGCGATCGTCACGCCGTCCGTGGCGACCGCGAATCCGAAGTTGTCGCCCGCGGCGCCGTCGGCCGCGAGCAGCTTGGCCTCCTGCGACCATTGCTGGCCATCCCAGCGGAACACGTACGCCGACCCGCTCTGCGACCCGAGATCGTCGTCCAGCCGCACGCCGACGACGAGCACGTCTCCGGCCAACGCGACGGCGGCGCCGAACTCGTCCGCCGCGGCGCCGTCCGCGGCGGCGAGCTTCTGCTCCAGCTCCCAGCCGGACTCGTCGCTGCGGCGGTACACGTACGCGCTGCCGGAGCTGTTCCCGCGATCGTCGTCGAGCCGCGCGCCGATCACCGCCACGTCGCCGCTCATCGCCACCGCGCAGCCGAACTCGTCGCCCGGCGCGGCGTCCGGCGCGACGAGCTTCCGCTCCAGCTCCCAGTCGGTCTCGACCCAGCGGTAGACGTACACCGCGCCGCTGTTGCCGCCGCCGTCGTCGTCGCGCACGGCGCCGACCAGTGCATAGCGTCCGGCGATGGCCACGGCGGTGCCGAAGCGGTCGTCCGCTTCGAGCTCGGCCGCGTGCACCGAAAGCGCGTACTGGCGCAGGCACTCGCCGAGCGCGGGAAGGGCTGCGATCCCGGCGAGCACGGCGGCGGCCGCCAGACCAGCGCGGTTCGGCTTTGAATGGGATCGCGCGCGCGGCGAGACGGATGGCGGAAATTGTGCCGGTTGCATGGCTGGAACTCCCGGGCGGGGGCCGACCCCATCGAGTCCGAATCGGTCGCGCTGCGGATCAGCGCCGGCCGCCAAGAAGTAATGATTCCATACGATGCGCAAGGCCGGCGGGAAACCTGCCGGAGGTCGCCCCCAGCCCATTTCTTATGCGACCAGCAGGTGGACCAACGAGTGGCACAGGCGGTGGCGCCGGGGGGGCCGGGGGTGGCAGAGGGAGTGGCAGAGGTGGCGGCAGGGGAAATGGCAGCGTGGGTGGCCGAGGAAATGGCAGAGGGGGTGGCACAAAGGGTGGCACGGGCGGTCGCACAGACGTCGCGCCGGTGATCCGGACGTCCAAACCCGGCCGGCAGTCGCAGCCGTAGCGCAGGCTTCCAGCCTGCGTCTCTGGGTGTTGAAACCTCCCGCCGTTTGGCCGGAAGTCGCAGCCGTAGCCCAGGCTTCCAGCCTGCGTCTCTGGGTGATGGAACCTGCCGCCGTTTGGTCGGAAGTCGCAGCCGTAGCGCAGGCTTCCAGCCTGCGTCTCTGGGTGTTGGAACGTGCCGCCGTTTGGCCGGCAGTCGCAGCGGGAGACGGATACGGAATACAGTGGGACGAGGTGTCGAAACCCGCCGTTTGGCCGGCAGTCGCAGCCCTGCGCGCGGTCATTCTCGCGCGCTTCCCGGTGTCGAAACCCGCCGTTTGGCCGGCAGTCGCAGCAGAAGCCCGAACGGACACCACTGGAGAATCGGTGTCGAAACCCGCCGTTTGGCCGGCAGTCGCAGCCGCGAATCATACAGGCGTTTGGTGCGTATGGGTGTCGAAACCCGCCGTTTGGCCGGCAGTCGCAGCGGAGAGGTCTACCGGTGCATGTGGTCTAGCGGTGTCGAAGCCCGCCGTTTGGCCGGCAGTCGCAGCTGCATCATGGCAGACAAGGCATCGGTACCGGGTGTCGAAACCCGCCGTTTGGCCGGCAGTCGCAGCTGATCGGCGTCGACTTCGCCCGCGACCAGGGTGTCGAAACCCGCCGTTTGGCCGGCAGTCGCAGCGCTGACGCAGCCGGCGATCCTCGTGCACAGGGTGTCGAAACCCGCCGTTTGGCCGGCAGTCGCAGCGCCGCAAGACGAAGACCGCCACTCTCCTGAGGTGTCGAAACCCGCCGTTTGGCCGGCAGTCGCAGCACCCGACTGGAAAGACCCATGGGTGCGCCCGGTGTCGAAACCCGCCGTTTGGCCGGCAGTCGCAGCTGGGGCGACGATGCTGAATAGCTGGTAGTGGGTGTCGAAACCCGCCGTTTGGCCGGCAGTCGCAGCCGATCACCAGCTAACTACCTACGGCAACTAGCCTTAAAGCCAGATCGCCGCCGCGATAACCGCGAATCGACACCGAACAACTGCCTGCCAAGCGGCGAATTTTGCCTTCGTGCTCGGGGTCCGTCCCGTTGGTCAAACTGTCCGCCGGGCGTGTTCCGCGCATAAGACTCAAAGGCGCCTGAAGTCTAACGCAACAGGCAGCGGGCGTCAACGGCGAGCGGGTTGCCCGCTGTCCGGGCCGGGCAGCGTGATCTCGCGCCAGAAAACCCGCGCCAGCACGCGCGCCGCGTTCGCGTCGCTGTCGAGTTGTGCGCCGCACTTCTTGTGCTCGCAGACGAACTTGCGCTCCCGCTTGTGCTTGCGCCACAGCCCCGTGTTCTCCTGGACCCGCCCGCACTGTGAGCACACTTGCGATGACTTGAAGTAAGGTACCGTGACGACGCGCATGCCGCGCTCGACGGCTTTCTCCCGCACCTTCGCGCGGAGCCGTCCGTAGGCGTACAGGACGCCCTCAGCTTTCTTGCGCCGGCTGTCGTCGCTCAGCTCGTCGTATCCGGGCAGGCGAACGCCGCGCAGCGACTCGAAGACGATCAAGTCGCATTCGTTCTTCTCGGCCTCGGCGATGATCCGAGCTGCGTTGTGCCGCGCCCAGTCGCGCACCATCCAGGCGATGTGCCGCTTCGGTCCGCGAAGGTCGTGATTCTGGAGCGTTGGCACGGCGCGCTCGTCGCGCCTGCGAACCTGTGCAATTTTCGCGGCCCCCTCGGCGATGCGCTTCAAGTGTCGGCCGACGTGCTCCTTGCGCACGCCGCGCGGGTCGTCCTTGCCGAACTCCTGCGGCCCGCGCATCCGCGAGTCGTGCACGAGCTGTTTCGGAACCTCGCAATACGCCTTGTTGACTTTCACGATCGGCAGCGGCGAGTGGGATTGGAAATCGACGCCCCGGTACAGCGCGACATGCGCGCCGGTCATGCCGAGATCGACGGCCAGCAGCCGCAGGTCCCGCTCGGCGTTGCCGCGGAACGATTCGAGCAGCCTCTGGCGCGCGGCGTTGAGAAACTCCTGGTCCTGCGCCTGGCGCGGGAAGCTCCGGCTGCGCAGCTCGTCCAACTCGTCCTGCGAGCAGGCGAAGCGCGACGGCTTGTGTGGGGCGTCGAAGCGGAACCCGACTCGCAGCCGCGTTCCGACGAAGTTGACGTGCACGCTGGTAACCCGGACGTCGCGCTTCGAGGGACGGTAGCCGCGCGGCCAGGGAGTGAAGCCGAACTCGATCCACTCTCCCTCCCGCATGTCGTCGAGCCGCAGCCTCAGGACCGATCGCTCCATGTCTACCTCATGGTAGCGATCGCCGAATATCTTCGGCATCGGCAGGTCGCGGCTGGAGGGGTAACGGAACGAGGGCTTGCGCGGGCCGGCGAGGTAGAGTGCGCGCCACTGGCGGTAAAGACTCTCCAGTTTGAGCGCCGCCTCGTCAAAGCCGTTGGCCGGGTTACTGAGCGCCCGCTTGTATTGCAGGCAGAGGTCGGTATGCGGGTTCCACCGACACTCTGACTTCTCCCAGACTTTGCCGCCGATCTTCAGGCAATGCGGAAGACAGCCCGCGGCGACGGCGGTCTCTTCGCTAAGCGGTCCGAAGCCCTGCGCGCCGCCGGGGACCCCCGGGCGCGAGAACTGAAGGTACGCGGTCCAGTTCTCGTGAAAGCGTTGCTGAGCCAACTGGGCACCGCCCTGACTGCGCGAAAACATGCGCTGTATGGCCTGGTGCGAGGGCAACCCGTACTTGCGATGTGACAGATACAGCTGCGCGTCTTCTGCGAATCGCTTGGGGTTGAAGTGGCTGTTCCTTTCCTTTCTGGCCTTGATGAACTCCGCGTATCGCCAGCACAGTGGTCCATGACCCTTCTGGCCGGCGTAGCAGCAGTTGTCCAGGTTCTTCCGTAATCGCTCGTAGGCACAGATACGCGGGTTCTTGCGGCGCAGGTCGATCCGACCGTTGCGCTCGTCATCGCCAAGCTGCTGGAACACCGCCGTGAAACGCTCGCGGATCTGCGGGGTCAGATCCGGGTGGGACGCTTCCCAATCATGCTTTTCCTTCTCCCATTCCGCGCGCTGGCGGACCCAATTCTCGACGCCATGCACGTACCGGGCGACGATCCACTCCGCGGCGGACTTGAGCAGCACGAGCCGATGCGCCGGGTCCAGCCGTTCCAGCCGCTCGAACAGCTTCGACAGCGTGGAATTCCGGTGACGAAGTTGCGGGAGCGCGGCGGACTCCGCGTTCATGGCCTCGCGAAGCGCCGGGGGGATCGCATGCGGGCCCAGCGTCGACGCCGGGTGGAAGCCGGCAACGTCGTCGAACACGAGCGCTCGCCAGCGGTCGCGCTGGGCCTCATCCGCCTCGGCGCGTTGGTCCCCGGGTTGAAGCAGGAAGTCCCCCAGCACGCCGAAGCTGGCTGGGTTCTGGGCGTTGCCGCGGCGCTTTCGCAAGCCCATCCACCACTGGCACAACTCCGACGCGTCTACGTTGAAGCGTTCGAAGTGTTCGCGCAGGCGTGCCACGTTGCGCTTGAATTCGCCGGCGTCCTGCCCCGGGAGGCGGCAGAGTCGGCGAACGAGGGTGCGAGATTCCCGATAGCGCGATTGCGCCGTCACGAGCACACCACATCTACACTAAATGTCCTGCGCCGTCGGGAGCGTACTGGCGCCCGCGGCTGCGGTCAATCCTCCGGCTCCAGCACCGTCATGAACGCCTTCTGCGGGATGTCGACGCGGCCGACGGTCTTCATGCGCTTCTTGCCTTCTTTCTGTTTTTCCAGCAGCTTGCGCTTGCGCGTCACGTCGCCGCCGTAGCACTTGGCCGTCACGTTCTTGCGATAGGGCTTGATGGTCTCGCGGGCGATGATCTTGCCGCCGATCGCGGCCTGGAGCGGGATCTCGAACTGGTGCCGCTCGATCTCCTCGCGCAGGCGCTGGATGATCCGCCGGCCGCGGCGTTCCGCGCCGCTGCGGTGGATGATCACGCTGAGCGCGTCGACCGGCACTGCGTTCACGAGGATGTCCATCTTGACCAGGTCGCTCGGGCGATACTCCTTGACGTGGTAGTCCATCGTGCCGTAGCCGCGGGTGATGCTCTTGAGCTTGTCATAGAAGTCATACAGGATTTCGTTGAACGGGAACTCGTACGTGAGCATCACGCGCTCGGGCGAGAGGTACTCCGTCTTCTTGTAGGCGCCGCGGCGCTGCTCGGCGAGCTGCATGATCGCGCCGATGCTCTCGGCCGGCGTGATGATCTGCATGTCGATGATCGGCTCGCGCAGCTCCTTGATCTGGCTCCAGTCGGGCAGGTCCGAGGCGCTCTCGATGTGCCGCACTTCGCCCGTGTTCAGCTCCACCTCGTACGTGACGCTCGGGGCCGTCTGCACCACGGACACGCCGCACTCGCGCTCCAGCCGCTCCTGCACGATGTCCATGTGCAGCAGTCCCAGGAAGCCGCAGCGGAAGCCGAAGCCCAGCGCGTCGCTGTGCTGGGGGAGGAAGGTGAACGAGGCGTCGTTGAGGCTCAGCTTCTCGAGCGCCTCGCGGAGCTGCTCGTAGTTCTCGCCGCTGGCCGGGAAGAAGTCGCAGAACACCATCTGCTTGGCCGGCTGGTAGCCCGCCAGCGCCGTCGGCGCCGGGTGCAACGCGTCCGTCAGCGTGTCGCCGACGGTCACGTCCTGGAGCGTCTTGATGTTGGCGACCATGTAGCCGGTCTCGCCCGCAGACAGCGTCTCGCAAGGGGTCATGCGCGGGCGGAACTTGCCCAGCTCGGTAATCACGTAGTGCCGCTCGCGGCCCATCAACAGCACCTTCTGCCCTTTGCGGACGGTCCCGTTCATCACGCGCAGGTAGCAGATCACGCCGCGGTAATCGTCGTACTCGCTGTCGAACACCAGCGCTTGCAGCGGCGCGGCCGGGTCACCCTTGGGCGGCGGGATGTGCTCGGCGATGGCGCGGACCAGCTCGTCGATCCCCGCGCCGGACTTGGCCGAGACGAACTGCACGTGCTCGGCGCTGATCCCCAGCACGTGCTCGATCTCGATCGCCGTGTCCTCCGGCCGGGCGCTCGGCAGATCGACCTTGTTGATCACCGGAATGATGGTGAGGTCGTTTCCGACCGCGGCGTACGCGTTGGCCACGGTCTGCGCCTGCACGCCCTGCGTGGCGTCCACCACCAGCAGCGCGCCGTCGCAGGCGGCCAGCGCGCGGTCCACCTCGTAGTGAAAATCCACGTGGCCGGGCGTGTCGATCAGGTTGAACATGTAGGTCTGGTCGCCGACCTTCATATCCACGGTCACCGCCGAGGCCTTGATCGTGATGCCGCGCTCGCGCTC
>JABRWC010000016.1:0-12523 GCA_039961675.1 Phycisphaerae bacterium | reverse complement strand
CTGCGAGAAGCCGTCACCTTTCCGGTGTCAGCCGTCAGCCAGACTCATTCAGCCGTAAGCCCTGCTCCGTAGGCGCCAACAGTCCGTTGAAAAAACTGTCCGCCCATTGGTGGACCGGCCTCCACGCGGTCTTGGAGGCCATTTGGGGTGCGCTCCCGCACTGATGCAACGGACAACTAAGCCGGAAACTCTGAGCCGTAGTCCGTTGGCCATGTGCCACAGACTTCCGGCGGCCTTCGCATCGCGCTGGGCTACCAGCCGTCATCTGGGCGCCTCGAAAATCGCGCGGCCGATCATCGCCTCGGGCTTCTGGATCCGGTAGAGCGCCAGGATCGACGGGGCCAGGTCGGTCAGCGCGGGGTCCTCGACGAGGATGCGCCGGTTGGCGATCAGTGTGCCGGGCACCAGGTAGTGCGCGATGCAGTGGTCGCCGCTCCAGCGGTCCTTGTTGTCCTCCAGCAGCTCCGTCGGCATGCCGCCGAGGGCGGTGTCCCAGCTTCCGCGGTAGTTGCGGGCGTAGCCGAGGAGCATGTCGGGGGCCACCTGCGGGTCCGCGCCGGGAAATTCCTCGGCCACGTAGTAGATCTTCTCGATAACGCGCGCACCGTCCTCGTCGCGCACTTGCAGCAGTTTGTCGCCGATCTCGTGAAGCAGCGCTGTTGCCTGGTGCTGCGGGACGATGCCGCCGGCCTCGCGGCCCTGGAGGTTCAGGTACAGGCTGTTGATGCCCAGCGCGTACGCACGGGTGTTTTTCCAGTCCGCCTTGCCCATGGCGATGCCGCCGGCGCGTCCCCTCGCGGTGTCCACTTTGGGCCGCAGGTAGTTGTTCTGGATCAGCCAGGTGTTGACGTTGAACCCGCGGCGGAAGCTGGCGAAGCCGTGGTCCGACATGATGATCAGCACGTCGTTGTCGTCGATGACCTTCAGCGCCTCGGCGACGCGCTGGTCCATTTCCAGGTACGTGTCCGTGATGACGCTGGCGTACTTGCCTTCCTGTTCCGGCAGGCGGCCCGGGTGGCCGGGGTCGATGTCGCGCCAGAAGATGTGCGCGAGCTGGTCGGTGTGACCGAAGTAGTAGAACAGGAAGCCGGACTTGAAGTTCGCCAGCGCGTCGTGGTACTGCCGCACGCGCTCATCCACCAAGGCGCGGACCATTTGCAGGAATTCGTCCTCGCTGAGCGCCTGTGGCGTGCTTCGCAGCGCCTTGGTGTCCTCCGGGATTCCCGTGGTGTAGAAGCGCCCGTGTTTTTCGGCCAGATCCGCCGAGAAATCCGCGGGCGTGCTGATCGCGTTGAACGGCTCGAGCGGGTCGATGTTCAGCGGCGAAACATACAGCGACAGCTTCGGATGCGCCTGCTTGAGGTACAGGCGCACGATCGCGGTGGCGCGGGTCGGAAACCCGGCGAGCGAAACCAGAGGCTCGGCCGGCACGCCGGTCTCGAACGTCACCGGGATCCAATCGCTCCACTCGCCTTGCTTGAGGATCACCGTCGCGTCGCCGATGGTGATCTTCGCCGCGGGCAGCTCCGGGTCGCGGACGATCTCGAACTCGCGCTCAAGCTTCGGCACCGGGTCGCCCTCCACGGCGCGGCGAAGAAAGTTGTCGATGGCGACCAGTTTCGGGTGCGCCCGGTTGTCCTGCATGTAGATTTTGAAGAACTGGCCCCCCGGAACCTGGCGGTAGTCTTCCTTCAGGTCCTCGGTATACATCGAGAACTCGCCGTAGCCGCCGGTGAGGTCCGGCGTACCCATGCCGCACAGGCAGCGGAAGTTCCCAGCGCCTTCGGACTTCGGCGGCGGCGGATACGCGGCGGGTATGCGGAAAATGGTGGTGTCGATGCCTCCGGCGACCAGGTAGTCCCAGAACGCCGGCCCGTGGCGGAGGTTCTCGATGCGCCCGCTCTCGGTGGGCAGGCGCCACTTGCCGAACGTGAACCCGGCGTCCGGGTTTTCCGGCGGGACCACTTCGCCGGTGGAGGACTTGGGGGCGACAACCGGCGTGGTCTTGCGGTGGATGAAATCCCAGATTTCGTGCGTGGCCGGCGTGGCGCCGCTGATGAAGTTCGACCACGCAACCGGGCTTTGCGGCGGCATGGCGGTTTCGAGTTCGTCGAACACGCCGGACGCGGCGACCTTGGCGAAATTCGGCAGCTTGCCCTCGTCCATGAGCTTGCGAACCAAAGCCGGGTCGAGGCCGTCCATGCCGATGACGAGGACCTTCATCTTGCTGTGGTCTTCCGGTCCGGCGTCGGCGGAGTTGCCGCAACCGAAAAGGGAAATGCAAAACACAAGATGAAGAATGCAGAACGCCGCTCGCACGATCTGGGCAGTCCAGTTCATGAAACGCCGATCCGTTCGCAATCGAACGGCCGCACCTCGCTCCACGCCCGATGCTCGCCGGGCCGCACTTGCCTTCGTCATTTTGCATCTTGCATTTCTTGGACCACAGAGGCACAGAGGCACAGAGACGAAGCGCTTACATCCGCTCGGCGTACCGCGCTGGACAAGCGGCCGGCCCGCGCGCGTCGCCCCAATCGAGGCGTACGTTTGCCGATTTCTCAACGATGCCTGGATCATTCGGCTGCCGTCTGAGTATTCCCTTGGTTTGTCTTACTCTGTGCCTCTGTGGCTCTGTGGTTTCACTCACGCGGTCGCGAGCGATGGTTCTGCGGCCGGGGGCGCCGCCTTCGCGCCGCCGGCCGCATCGCCGTTGAGCAGCGACTTCCCGTCCATGTACGCCGGCTTGGCCACGCCGAACAGCTCCAGCGCCGTCGGCGCCAGGTCGATGATGTTGGCCGCGTCGCTACGGAGTTTCAGGTTGCTGAAGAGGATGCCCGGCACGAGATCGGGATGCACGCAGTGATCGCCGCTCCAGGCCTTGAGATTGTCGCTGAAGACCGACGCGCCGCACTTGCCGATCGCCGCATCCCACGACACGCGCCAGCCGACGCTGTACCCGACGATGATGTCCGGGGCGTTCTCCGTGTACGGGCCGCTGTAGACCTTCCAGCGCGGCACGGCTTCCTTGACCGCCACCTGGCCGTGCTCTGGATCGACCAGCCCGGTCAACTTCGCGGCGATCTCCTCGACCAGCGCCCGCGCCCGCCCCGGCTCGACAATGCCGTGCGCTTCGCGATCCTTCTGGTTGATGAAGATGCCGGCCAGCCCGACCGCGTAGGCCTTCGTCCGGCTCCAGTCGATGTCGCGCAGGTACGACTGCTCGGTGACTTCCTTGTCGCCCTTGATGAACAGGTAGCCGTTTTCCTTCAGCCAGCGGTTCAGGTCCACGCCACGACGGAAAGTCTTGAAGCCGTGGTCGCTCATCACGAACAGCGCCGTGTCGGCGTCGAGCTTCGCGACCGTGCGCCCGACCAGGTCGTCCATGCGCTGGTACATCTGCCGGATCGAGTCGCGGTGGCTCCTGCGCTGCTCGGGGGTGAGCGCCGGGTGCTGGTCGTCGATGAACCGGAAGAACATGTGCTGGATGCGGTCCGGACCGTCGAACACGCACACGACCAGCCCGCGCCGCACGTTCGCCAGCGCGTCGAAGAACATCTTCTCGCGTTCCGCGTGAATCTCATACGCCTGCGCCAGGAACGCGTCCTCATCCATCAGCTTCTCGGACAGCGACCAGGTGTCCTCCGCCAGCCCGAGCGTCGCGTACGTCCCCTGCCGCCGCGCCAGGTAGCTGGAAAAGTACGACGGATGCGAAATCGGCATCACCGGCTTGTCGGGGTCGATCTGGATCGGCGTGCAGTACAGCTCGAACGGCCGCTCCAGGCGCTTGAGGAAGAACTTGCATACGCCGCGGACCTTCACCCCGGGCGCGGCCCTGAACACCACGGGAATCCACTCGCTGTACTCGTTGAGCTTCAACGGGTAGCGCTCGCCGTCGATCGCCAGGACGGCCGCCGCGCCGTTGCGCCCGGGCCGGACGGTGAATGGCAGCCGCAGCTCGCCGCCGCCCGCGCGCAGGCTGTTGACCGGGCCGCGGAGATACGAGCGGACGACGTCACCCTCGCGCTCGACGCGGATGCGGTCGCCGCCCACGTCACCGTCCATGGTCGCGCCGGTCGGTCCCTGCTCTACGAAATAACTGAACATGCCCTGCGTGCCGCGCAGGTCTGGCACGCACATCGCCGAGAGCTGCATGCCGCGGAAGCGGTCGGGCGGGAACGTGATCGGCACGCGCAGCACGGAGCTGAGCACGCCGGCCTCGCCCAGCACCGTCCAGAACGGCTTGCTCTTGCGCAGGTTGGCGATGTCCGGCTTGCCCAGCGGGAGCACGATCGGGCCGAGCTTGAGCCGGCGCTTCGATTCGCGGATGCGCACCGATGAGATTGTCGGCTGGTAGTTGCGCGTGCGGGCGATGAAGTCAAAGATGTTGTGTTTGCCGGGGTTCGTGCCCGTGCTGAAACTCGACCACGCCACGGGCGAGATCGGAGGCCAGGTCGAGCCGAGCCGCAGGTAGCACCCTCGCTCGCGCAGCTTCGCCAGGTTCGGCAGCAGCCCTTCCTGCATGAACTGTTCGGTGAGCGACGGCTCCAGACCGTCCAGCCCGAGCACCACCACGCGCTTGACCCTGGCCCGGCGGAACGCCCTCCGCCCGCGGATCAGTCGCCAAACGGCGCGGATCGGCCAAAGCAGGATCGCGAAAATCGCGCCGATCATCGCCAACAGGACCGTGAACAGCGAGCCGGCGATGGCAATGCCCGCGCCGGGCCCGATGTACGCCAGCGACACGGCGCCCGCGTCGGCGCCGCGCGACAGCTCCCACGCCAGCAGCAGCGCCCCGAATGCCAAGCCGGCAAGTAACCGCCTAGCGGGCGTGCGCCCGATGAGACGGAAGGCCAGCATATGGACGCGGTGCTCTCCACTGCGCGACGCGCGATCGATGGTCCGAAGGTTGCGCACGGTCGTTACCTCGTCACGCCGACCCTGCCCCGGATGGCCCGGACTCCTTGCGCCCGGCCTCCACCCCGAAACCCCGCACTATACCCTTGTGCCGCCGGCGGATCAGCGTCGCGGCGACTCGAACATTTCGTCAAGCGGCTCGTGGACCTTGTCTCAGGCTTCACAATCCACCACCCGGTCGGATCGCGTGCCCGAAAAGTGCTGCGCGGGCTGCGCTGGCTAGAACCTACGGTCCGCCACCGGCCTCGCTTGCGGCCGGCGACGACGCGCTGCTCGGCGCCGTCGCGGGCTGTTCCTCGTCGTCCGGCGCGCCGCCGACGTAACCAAGCCCGCGTAGATCCGGGCCCGCCGTGACCTTCACCTGTACGTTCGGCTTCAGCACGTCGTTGGCCGCGTTGCTCTGGTCGAGCAGGCGCTCCAGTTCCCGCACCAAGTCGGCGTGCGCCGCCGCGACGTTATGCTGCTCCAGCGGATCCGACGTGGTGTTGTAGAGCAGCCGCTCGACGCGGACTTCGCCCGTCCGTCGGCCGTCCGGTCCGCGAAGCACCTGCTCGCGGCGCAGGAGCTTCCATTCGCCGCGCACGATCGCCTGGTGCGCGCGCACGGGCAGCCCCTTGAGCGACTCGGATAGCGCGATGATCGGCGGCAGGTTGTGCTGCCCTTGGATGTGCGGCAGCAGCGACGCCCCCTGGAGGTTGCCCGTCGCGGGGACGCGCATTTGCTCGAAGAGGGTGGGCATGATGTCGATCGACCGCACCACGCCGGCGACCCGCTTGCCCGCCGGGAGCATTCCCGGCCAGCGCAGGATGAGCGGCACGTGCGTCTCCGGAGAATGGAGCGTATACCCATGGTCCCAGGTGCCGTGCTCGCACAGTTCTTCGCCGTGATCCGACAGGAAGACCACGTACGCTTCGTCCCACAGCCCTTTCGCGCGCAGCGCGTCGCGCAGCGCGCCGAGCCAGTGGTCCACCTGCACCACGCCCGCGTCGTAGCGCGCCGCCCAGTAGTCCCAGTATCCCTTCAGCCGCTCGAAACGTCCGGGGTCGGAGTCATCCGGCGGCGGGACGTTGAGATATTTTTTGATCCCGCCGAATTCCTGAGGCGTCAAGGCGCGCTTGTCGGAGCGCGCCTCGACGCGCGACAGCAGCGGCGCCATGTACTCGGCCTTGGCGTTGTACGGCCCGTGCACGTCCATATAGTGCACATACAGGAAGAAGGGCTGCTCGCCGGTGCGCTGTTCGAGCCACGCCGCCACCTGCGCGTGGACCTCGTCTCCGGGGACGTGGTCGCCCTCGAACTTGTCGTAGAAATAGTCGAATCCCTGCGCGAACCCGAACTTTGCCGAGACGAAGCGGTTGGCAGACACCCCGGCGCATTCGTAGCCGATGCGGCCGAGCGCTTCGGCCAGCGTCGTGAACTCTTCATCCGGCAGCACCGAGACGAAGCCCTGCGTGTTGCGGATGTTCTGCACGTTCTGGGCCGTCGGTGAGACGTACTGCGTGGTCTTGTGCACCGACGGGTAGTAGGACGTGAACAGCGACGCCACCGACGGCAGCGTCCACGGCGCCGCCGACACGCACTGCTCGAACGTCACGCCCTCGGCGGCGAGCGAATCCGCGAAGGGGCACAGCCCGTCGCGGCTGCCGTACGGACCCAGCCGGTCGGCGCGCAGCGTGTCCACGACGATGAAGACGATGTTCGGCGGGCGCTGTCCCGGCTTGAGCACGCCCGCGGAGGCATCGCCCACAGTGGTGCGTTCGCAGCCGGGCGTTGCGAGCATGCCCGCCAGGACCGATGCCAGCGTGAGGAGCCGCATTTGCACCTGGGTGCTCATCCATGCCTCGAAGCGCGCCGGGCGCTCGCGTCGGCGGCGTCAGCCGTTGAAATTCGTCGCGGCCGCTCCTGGTCTACACGCCAGGAATTGTGGCCCGTTGCGGACGACAATCATGCGAGACGATGGCTATGGCTACGATATCGGCCGGCGGGGCACTCGGCCATTCGCGCGGCGGCTACCACGGCGCATCGCGCTCACTCCAGTTCGCGCGCGGCGCGCTCGTACCAGGCGGCCTCCAGCTCCGCCTGCTGGGTCTCGCATGCCTCCAGTTCCGCGCGCAGCTCCGCCACGCGGGCTCCGTCCTTATAGACGAGCGGGTCGGCGAATTGTTCGTGGCAGCGTTGAATCTTGCCGCGCACGTCGTCCATGCGCGCCTCGATTTCGGCCAGCTTCAGTCCGGCCAGCCGTGAGCGCGGCGCGGCGTGCTTCGACGCGGAAGGCGCCGTGGCGCGCTTGTCCGACTGAGCCTTGGCTGCCGCCGCGGCCGCTTCGGACTCGGCCCGTTGGATGTACGCCGAGTAGTTCCCCTGAATCAGACGATGCCCGGCCGGGCGCATCACCAGCAATCGAGTGGCGATGCGGTCCAGAAAATACCGGTCGTGACTCACGGCGATGATTGCCCCAGGGTAGTCGAGCAGTGCGGCCTCCAGCGCCTCGCGCGACGGAATGTCGAGGTGGTTGGTCGGCTCGTCGAGCACCAGCACGCTCGGCGAGGCGAGCATCAGCCGGACGATCCGCACGCGCGACTGCTCGCCGCCGGAAAGCTGCGGGATTTTCTTGAACACGTCCTCGCCGGAAAAGAGAAATGCGCCCAGGATCGAGCGGGCGCGCTGTTCCGTGAATTCCGGCCGCGCATCAAGCACCGCCTGGAGCACCGACCAATCCGGGTTCAGCTCCCGCGATTCCTGGGCGAAATACCCGAGCCGCGCCGCGGAGTGGATGCGAACGCCGCCCGCGTCGGCGTCCTGCTGCCCGACCAGAATCCGCAGCAGCGTCGACTTGCCCACGCCGTTGGGGCCGGTGATTCCGATCCGGTCCTGGGAACGCACGACCAGCGACAGGTCTGCAAAAAGCCGGCGATCGCTGTACGACTTCGCCAGCCCGTCAAGCTCGATGATCGTTCGGCCTTCCGGCACTTCCACGTTGAATTCGAAGTCAATCCGTCGGCGCTGCGCCGGCGCGTCGAGCACAAACCGGCCGTCTTCAAGCTGGCGTTCGAGTCGCGTCTGCCGGCCGCGCGCCTGCCGGGCGCGCTGCCCGGCGCCGTATCGCGCGACGTACTCGCGCTCTTTGGCAATGTACGCGCGGTCCTTCTCGTGCTGGCGCTCCTGCGTCAGCCGATCGCGCTCGAGCGTCTGCGCATAATTCGAGTAATTGCCGGGGTAACTGTGCGCCTGGCCGCCCTCCAACGCCACGATCCGCTGCGCGACGCGATCGAGCAGGTAGCGGTCGTGGGAGATGATGGCGGCGCCGCCCGTGTGCCCGGCCAGGAATTTCTCCAGCCAGCGCACCGCGTCGATGTCCAGGTGGTTCGTCGGCTCGTCCAGAAGCAGGTACGTGCTTTCCCGCAACAGCAGCTTGGCCAGCGCGGCGCGGCACTTCTGCCCGCCCGAAAGCACTCGCACCGGCAGCGACTTGTCCTCCTCGCGAAAGCCGAGACCGCTCACGATCTCTGCCAGCCGTTGCTCGTACGTGTACCCGCCCGCGGCAAGAAAACGCGCGTTCAATCGGTCGTACTCGTCCATGAGCGCTCGCAGCTCGTCCGGCCGTTCGTGGCGGTGCGTCATTTCGTCGGAGAGTTCGCGCATTCGCCGTTCGATGCCCAACAACTCAGAAAACGCGCTCAGCACCTCGTCGTGAAGCGTCCGGTCGTCGGCGAGATCGGGTTCCTGCGACAGGTACCCCACGTCCAGCCCGCGCGAGCACGTGACCGTGCCGCTGTCCGGCTCGGTCTGGCCAAGAATCAGGCGCATCAGCGTCGTCTTGCCGCAGCCATTGGGTCCGATAATCCCAACGACCTCGCCGCTGGTCAGTTCGAGCGAGAGCCCGCGCAGGACCACCTGCCCACCGAACTGTTTGCTCACGTCTCGAAGAACGATGTTTCCCATAATCGCGCCCGCGTCTCACTGTCGCAGGATCGAGACCGGCGTGCAAGCCCAGAATGTCCGGTCGCAGGGGCGATGGCGACGCAGCAGCCAGTTCCACGGAAAACACGGCGCGCCGGGAAGCCGTTTGCGCTCCGAGCCTATCATTGACGGCAACTTGCGCACGACGTGCATACTCGGACGCTGTACGACGCGAATGTGAGGGGATTCACCGTGTGTTTCCGGGAGGCGACTCACGGCTCGCGGCGTGCCGGCGCCTCGCAGACTTTTCAGCCCGCACATGCACGCGGTCACCCGCGCCCGGCACAAACTCGCGCAGCACATTGCGTGCCCATAATGTCGAAATCGGGAATATTCAGATTGCCGCACGTTGTTTTTCCTGTAGTCTCTAGGTCTGTCAACTCGGATCCTCGTGGCTACGCGTCGTCTGGGCGTATTGCAAGTCCGTCTCTTGCCGTTCGCTCCACCGTACCGGGGATTTGTAATTCATTTTGTCGCATGGCTTTAAAGCCAGGAACGGGGAGGCTACAGTGTCGTTGACGCGATTCCTTCGTCTCGCTCTCACTGCACCCATCGCCGCATGCGGAGCCTGGATCGGTTGGGGCGACTCGTCGACCTCGCGAATGCTCCAAGACCCGCCCTCGGATCAGCGCACCATCGAGGTCCGCGTAAACACGTTCACCAAGAGCATTCAGGCCAATCCCAGCATCGCCAGCGACGCCGACGGAAACCTGGTCGTGGCGTGGGAGAGCCGGCGGCAGGAACTTGGCTCCAGCGGCATCTTCGCCCAGCGGCTCGATCCGCTCGGTCGACCGATCGGCACTGAGATTCACGTCAACCAGTTCGCACCGAGCCAGCAGACCGCGCCCGCCGTGGCCGTCGGCCTCGGCGACCGGACATGGATTGCGTGGGAATCGTTCGGACAGGACGGCAACCTGGGTGGGATTGTCGCCCGACCGTTCGTGACCGCAGCCGACGGAACGCTGGTCGCCGGAGAGGGCGAGTTCCTCGTCAACACAACGCGCCACGGGCACCAGTCTTCGCCGGCGATCGCGGTTGACGCCTACGGCGACGTCGTTTTCACCTGGGTCTCGGCGCACGGCGAACGTCCGCTGGTCATGGCGCGGGCGCTCCTGGCGGATGGGACGTTCACCGAGGAGTGGACCGTCGGCGCCGCGAGCGCGGGACGCGAGTCGCAGCCGTCTGTGGCCTGCCTGGGCGACGATCAGTTCGTCGTCGCGTGGGCGCGGACGCTGCCCAGCGGCAAGCCGGGCGACGCGCTCGTGCGGCGCGTGTCCGCCAGCGCCGGCCCCTGGGGCGAGGAGGTCCGCGTCAACGACCGCGACGGCCTGCCCAGCATCGAGCCGGCCGTGGCCTCGGATTCGTCCGGCCGGTTCGTCGTCGGCTGGATGCGCTGGAACCAGACGTTCGAGGCGTATGACGTTTGCGCCCGTCGGTTCGACGGCTCGCTCAGTCCACTGGGCGCCACACAGGTTGTCGCCCGGCCGCAGACGTGGCTGAGCGGCGTGACGGTGGCGATGGCCGCCGACGGGCGGTATCTCGTTTCCTACAACGTCGAAAAGAGCGAAGAGGCCCTCGATACGAACCCGGAGCGGCCGTCGCGTCGTCCCACCCCGTCCGATGTCTGGGCCCAGCGCTTTGACGCCGCCGGCGTTCCGATCGGCGCCGCGTGGCGGGTTAACGGTTCGACAGCCGGCCGGCAGTCGCTTGAAATCGGCTCGGCGGGCTCGGCCGCGTTCTGGAGTTCGTGGGAGCAAGTCGGCGTCGTGTGGTCCGGCAAGACCGGCCGCGGCGATGACGAAGGCGTGGCGCTCTCGCTATGCGTTCCCGCTTCGCTCAACCCACCGGCACCGCGTGAAGTCCCGCCGCTGGCCGCGGCGCAAGACCTCTGCGGCGACGAGGTCTACGCGGATGCGACAATTCCGCCGGAGTATGATCCGTTCTTCGTACCGGAGCCGCCGGACCCCGACACGCGCAGCAACGGTCCGGATTTCGGCTTCATCGCGTTCCAGAACACCGGATGGTATCCGCCCGACCCGGACATCGCGGTTGGCCCGGATCACATCGTCGTGGTTGTGAACGGCGGAATTCGCTTCTTCACGCACTCCGGCACGCAGCAGTTCAGCGACGAGATCGCCGGGTCCGGAGGCTTCTGGGGCGCGCAGGGCGCCGGGGGCTTCGTGTTCGACCCGATCGCGGTCTATGACCACTACGCCGGCCGCTTCGTCGTAGGCGCCGCGGAACAGACCGGCGGCAACTCCTACCTGCTGCTGGCCGTCTCGGACAACTCCGACCCGAACGGCACGTGGGCCAAGTACCGCTTCAACGTCACCAGTTACGGCGGCGACTTCGTCGACTTCCCGAACCTCGGGCTTGATGACGAGGCGTACTACTTCACGGCGGACTTCTTCAGCTCGCCGGGTGGCAACTGGTGCTTCATCATCAACAAGACGCCGACGCTCAGCGGCCAGCCGGTGACGCCTTCCGCCGTGCGGATGTCCACCGGCTTCCTGTCGCTCGGCAACGTGAACAACTATGACGGCGCTGGCGCCGCGGTGCAGTATTTTGTAACGTCGTACGGCTCGGCGGGCCGCGTCCGCCTGTACGCGATCACGAACCCGCTCACGTCGCCGACGATCAGCAGCTTTACCTTCACCAGTCCGACGTTCAGCCAGCCGCCGGACGCGCCGCAACTCGGCACGTCGAACCTGGCGGACACGATCGACTACCGCATCAAGAACGCCGTGCTGCGAAACGGCTCGCTCTGGGCGTGCCACACGATCGGACAGGGCGGCGTCGCGCGAGTCCGCTGGTACCAGATTCAGATCAACAACTGGCCGTTCAGCGGTTCGCCCACGATGGTGCAGTACGGCTCGATCGACCCGGGCAGCGGCATCTACACCTGGGGCGCCGACGTCGCCGTGGATGACTTCGGCGACGCGTTCATGGCGTTCAACCGCTCTTCGTCGTCGGAGTACATCTCGGTGCAGCGCGCGTACCGCGTCGCGGGCGACACGCCGGGGACGTTCCAGGCGCCGGTGGCCCTCAAGGAGAGCACGTCGCCCGAAACGGGCGACCGCTGGGGCGACTACAGCGGCGTCGACGAGGTTCCGGATGAGCCGGGCGTGTTCTGGGCCCACACGGAATACCGGACCAACAGTTGGCGCACCTGGGCGGGCCGCGTGGCCGTCCCGACCTGTCCTGGGCCGCAGATCGTCGAGCAGCCGGCGGACTTCGACGGTTGCACTGGGGGCGATGCGGTGCTCGATATCGTGGTCAGCACGCCTGGAGTGACGTATCAGTGGCGGCGCGGATCGACGAACCTCGTGGACGACGGCCGGATCTCCGGCGCGACCACGTCCGTGCTGACCATCTCCGATCTCCAGGCCTCCGACGCTGCCACCGACTACAACTGCCTGGTAAGCACCGAGACGTGCCCGATTTCGAGCGGAATGGCGGCGATCACCGTCGCCGGTCCGGCCGAGTTTCTCAACCAGCCCGTCGACGCCAACGCGCCCGAGGGCGGGACCGCCGCCTTCAACGTGCTGGTCCTCGGCTGGCAGGACTACACGTTCCAGTGGCGTCGCAACGGCGTTCCGTTGACGGACAACGGGCGGATCAGCGGCGCGACCACGCAGGGTCTGCTGAT
>JABRWC010000015.1:0-53970 GCA_039961675.1 Phycisphaerae bacterium | reverse complement strand
GGGGGCTATAGTGTAGTAACCATTGGAATCAGGAGGCGAACAATCATGCTTCGGCCCGCTCTCTACGCCGCCATGGCCGCGGCGCTGATCCACTGCGTGGCGATTGCGCAGCAGGTGCCTGTCGCTCATCACTGCGACTCTGCGGAGCTTCAGGACAAGTCGTGCACCAATCCAGGAAACTGCTTCAATGCGTGTGCATTCTGGTGCACGAGCGCTCAGTCGTGCGCCTCCTGCTGCGCGGCCTTTCCCATGGGAAGCCCGGCCCGGCAGGACTGCCGGGCAGAGTGTGATGCAATCCCCTGGATCTGAGCGATCGCCGTCGATCGATTAGGATCCTGCATTGTTGAATCGCACGTATGATCCTCAATCATCGGGTTTTATTGGGAGATGCTTGCGGTGGTCTTCCTGCTGTTTGCGGTTGTGATTGGCGCCTGGGGATCGGATGCTCTTCCCCCTACCCCACGGCTTTCGCGCGAGCGTGACCAGTACCAGGCTCAGGTGCAACGCAACATCGAGCTTGGAAATCTGAACGAACGCTTCCCCGAAGGATTTGCCGCCTTGCGCGAACACTGGGATGCTCTGCTCAGTTCCGGCAAAGAATGCGACGAATCAGTCCTGGAGCAGTTGACCGCGGAACTCTGGACGGACCACGGCGAGCCGGAGCTGAACGAAGCGAACCAGTATTTCCTCGTGGACACAATCCGACGCGCCGCCGGACAATGTGGGACGCTTGGCGTCGAAACCCGCAGGGCCCTGGCCACCAGACTCTTGGAGTTCACGCGACAGGGCGGCGGACGCTCGACGCCGACCACGCAGGCCGATCTCGCCGTCGCGCTGAACCTGCTCGCCACCGACAATGAAGCGCGGCGGATCGCCGGGGAGCTCCTTCGTGACGCAGCGGAGTGGGTCGTCGCCGTCGAAGCTGATCCTGTCATCCGAGATGCCGTGCTTCGCGACGGGGCCCTCGTTTGGGGCGAATCGTTCTGGATCACCACGCAAATGCCGGACGACAAGACGATGAGCGGGCGCTGCCGCCGCATCGCCTCCCGCATCACTGCGCTTCTCGAATCGCCCGAAGACCGCCCTGACCAGATGCTCGCCGACATTCGCGGCGCCACCGCCGCCGCGCTTGAAGGATGCGCCGACCGAACCGCGAACGATAGCCTAATCGCCAGACTACTGCTGGTGTTCCGCATCATGCTCGAGCGCAAGCCGCCGCTTCCCGACCGCGTGACCGCATTCCTCGACGAAACGTTGCTTCAGCTTGCGCGCCGGGAATCGCGAAGGCTGGACGAATCGCACTGGATGCTGTGGCGCGACGCCGTCTTCGCCCTCGGTGCGGCGCGCATCTCCGACGGGGTGAAACGATACATCCGCGCGACCCTCGACGAGGCGGGCCTCTCGTCCGCGCAGCGCGCCTCGGTGGAAAGCCTCAAACGGTTCGCATCCGAGTAGTCGCCGAGTGCGGCGCGCCGCTCACGCGCGCCCGCCGCAGAACCACCACGCCACGCCCCAGGCATTGACTACTACACCGGCCGCGATCAGCAACCGCAGCGGCCACGTCGCACGCCGGCCGGTCGCGGCGGCCAGCAACACCAGCAGCGGGACGATGAAGTCCAGGCTGAACCGGTAGCCGAACTGCCGCCAGCCCGTGTTGTAGTACAATACCAGCGGAACCAGCAGCAGCAGCAGCGATAGCCACGCGGCGCGCGTGACTACATCGTCGCGGCGCAGCCGCACGAGGTACAGCAGCGCCGGCGTCGTCAGCAGCAGGCTCATGCCCTGATCGTCCGGGACGGGCAGCGGCGCGCCCGCCGGCCATTTCGGCAATCCGAGCAGCATCACGCGCAGGTTTCGCATCGCGTGGTGTACGCTGAACTGCCCGTACTCGTGCAGCGGCCCCAGCAGGCTCGTGTCCACCTGCTGTCGCGTGTAGCCGAAGTCCAGCGGGTTGTCGAAGCGCGCGGCGTTGTACCACAGCAGCCCCGCCGCGCTGACGGCCATCGGGAGCGCCGACCACAGCGCCCAGCGCCGAATGCGGCGAGCGTCCGGGAGTGCGTCTGAGCGCGCGCAGTGCGTCAGCGACAGCGCGGCCAGCAGCGGCCATGTGAACAGCACGTTCGGCCGTCCCCATATCGCGACGGCCAGAAGCGCCCCGGCCGGCCAGGGCGACTCGCTGCGGCTGGCCGCCAGAACAGCCGCCGCCACGAACGTCAGCGTGCACACGTGCCCCAGAAACCAGACGTTGCCGTCTGGCGCGGCCTGCCAGTGCGCGGTGCTCAGCGCAAACAGGGCCGTCAGCCAGGCCCGCCCGCCGGGCCGCAGCGTGATCCACCCCCGCCGCGCCAACGAGGCGAGCGCCAACCACACCAGCATCACGTTCGCCGAGGCCAGTGCGACCGAAAACCAGACCACATGGAACCGCTCCAGCCCTATCGCCGCGACGCCAGGCAGCATCAGCATGGCCGGCAGCGGCGGAAACGCGAGGTACCAGCGTCCCTGGTACGGCGAAAGGTCGTGGTGGCCGGGCGGGTCGACCAGGTCCAGACGCCCGTTGAGGAACGCCGCCGCGAGGTGGTTGAAGTACGCATGCTGCGGCGCCGGCTCGCGCTGTGTCGCCAGCGCTGTTCCACCGTAAACGAGCAGCGCCGCCGCGAAGACGGCCAGTGCCGCGCTCGCCTCGCGGACGCGCCCGAGTCGCTCGCCTGTTGCGCCGGGAGTGTCGATAACGGCCCTCGCTGCGCGCCCGGCCGGCCATCGGTGGCGTGCGGCGTTCGCCGCCCGCGCCGGCAGCGGCCGGTCCGCGCCCCGCTATTATGCCGCACGCACGCCGCGGCCGTCATCGCCGCCGCATGGAGGCCGATGCGTTGGATGCAAACCTGCATGTGTTCCGCGATCCGCCGCTGGACGGGCCGACGAATATGGCCCGCGACGAGCACCTGCTGTACGCCGATGGTCTCGCGCCGGCCTGTGTACGGATCTACGGCTGGGAGCCGCCGACGATCAGCCTGGGGTACTTCCAGTCGCACGCCGAGGTCGCGCGTCTGCCGGCGGACGTGCGCGGACTGGCCGTGGTCCGTCGCATGACCGGCGGTGGCGCGATTCTCCACGACCAGGAGATCACGTACTGCCTCGTGGTACACGACGCGCTGCCCGCGGCGCATCGCGCGCCGGTCGAGCTGTACCGCCTGGTGCATCGCTGTTTCCAGGCGGCGCTGCACGAATTGGGCGTCTCGACGGAGCTTGCGCCCGAGAGCTATCCGCTGCCGACGCCGCGAAGCGGACCATTCTTCTGCTTCGAGCGGCCCGGTCGCACGGACCTGCTGCTTGGCGGGCGGAAGCTGCTCGGCAGTGCGCAGCGCCGAATTCCCGGCCGTGTGCTTCAACACGGCTCGCTGCTGCTCGATCGACGCTTCCCATCGCATCCGGGAACGCACCTGGGCGGTCCGGATACGGGCGAAATCGAGCGCACCGTGGGGGTCTTTCTGCGCGACCTCGCCTCCGCGCTGGACCTCAACCTCTGCGACGAAGCATGGACGCCAGAGCGACTCGGCGACGTTGCCCGGCGGCGCGACCGATTCGCCGGCGACCAATGGACGCGAAAACACTGAACCACGCTCGGCAATGCGTGGACGCCCCGCGCTGACATCGCGGGACCGGCAGCCTCGGGCGAGCCGCGGACAGCACCACCGGCTATCATGCTGCGCCATGGTGGAAGTCCTCTCCGGATCGCGGCCGGGCCGCCGCACCGTCGCGACCGTCCTCTGCGCCGCGGCGGTTGCGGGGGCCCTGGCGCTGGCGGCGTTCCAGGTACAGCAGCGCCGCGGGTTGGTTGATGAGCTGCGGATTCCGGGGACGCCGCTCATCGTGCGCGTGCCCCGAAACTGGACCGCTTCCGAGACGGCGCCGGGCGTCTTTGAGCTCAGAACCGGCACGGACGGCCGCACGGACGTGGTCCAGCGCCGCATCGCCTTCCGTTACGAGCGGTTCCCGGCATTTCGGCCCTTGGAGCAGCTCCTGACGGAAATGTATGGCGTGCGGGGGCGCGTGGCCGCCTCGCCGCGAAAGATCGGTCCGCTGCCGGCCGTCCAGGCGCAGCTCGCGGAAGCGCTCGTGATTCGCGGCGTGCGTTTCGCCCGCGAGCGGGTGGTGGTCGTGGGCTGCTCGCCGCGCGGCGACGTGATCGGGCTGGAGTATCAGCCGCTGACGGAGCTGACGCCCTCGGACTATGAGTTGCTGGACGCGATCTGCGCTGCGCTGCGGCTCGACGATGCTGCGCTGACGCTTTCCGCGGACGAGGCGATGGCGCGGGCCGGACTGCACTTCACGCCGGCGCGTGACTGGACGGTCTTCGGGCCGGATTTCGAGCGCGTCGCCGGGTTGTCGATCGAGGCGCTCAGCGAGGGCATCCCCGCCTGGTCGATCCTCGTCTCGCGCACCTGGCTGGCCGATGGGCGCACACCGGCGGCGCTGCTGGCCGACTTCGCCGCGACGCACTGGGATGTGCAGGATGGCGGCGCGCCGTCGATCCACGAAGCCGGCTCGCGGCAGATCGCGACAATCCGCCATCCGGGTTTCGGCCACGAGGAGGCCTTGTACCCGTCCGTGTGGCTGGTCTCGGACGGGCCGACTCTGGCCGCGATGCTGCTGGTCTGCGCCGCGCCCGATCGCGTGGCCGTGGCCGACCAGGCCGCGTCCGACCTTGCCCGCGCGCTGCGCTTCACCGACACCGAACTGGGGGTCGATGTCCGCGAGGCGACACAGGCGGCCCGGAACTGGGTCGCGACGTCGCTGGCGCGAGGCGCGGCGCCGTGGTGGGGCAAGCTGCGCCATCGCGCGACGTACACTGTGCGAAGTGTCGCGGGCGTGATGGACGGCCATTTGGAACGCGAAGCGGTCGGCGACGAACCGGCCCGCGGGTACGTAGGCTCGGAGCGGTTCACACGTGTCGATTCCTCGGAGAGCCGCAAGTCGGAGTGGAGCGTGGACGGGACTGGGCGCGGCTACTCGTACAGCTTCGAGAGCCTCGCTGTGCGCGGCCGGCACACCGTTCGCACCACGGTCCGTGAGCAGCGGCGGGCCGGCTCCGACCGCGTGGACCGCACGGTTCTTGACGGTCGGACCGAGCACTCGTCGTCGTTCGTCGCCGGCGATGCGTTTGTCTGTCCGCCGCTGGAGTCCATCGCCGAGTTCTGGGTCGCGCAGCAGTCCGGCGGCAACTGGCTGTTCCAGGTGTCGTCCGTGCACGCGGCCGGGTCGCACGCGCGGCTGCTGCGGCCTTTGGCGCCGGAGGCCGGCGGGCGGGTGCGAGTGCTGGCGGTCGATGACTTTTTCCCGCGAGGGGCGCTCTTGTCATACGATGAGAGCGCACAGCTCGTGCAGCAGATCGACCCGTACGTACGCATTGATCGCAGAAACAACTGAAACCGGGCGGACTGCCGGGGATGCGCCCGGAGTGGCCCGGACAGTTGAGCAGGCGTACAATGCAGGCACGCTACACGGGACTGCGTGCCCGCGTGCCCGCTAAACGGACTCAGCGCCATTCACATGAACACCGTCAACGCTACGCCCGCCGCGCTGGACCCGGCGCAGAAGGAGCTCGCCGCGCCACGCCCCGCGACGCCGCGCGCCGCGCCCCCCGGGGCGGACGTCGTCGCCCGCGGCGTGTTTGACGGGCTGCGCTGGACGTATCGCGACGGCTTCGACGCGACGCTGGCGCGCGTGCCCGCCGCCGTGTGGGCGCACCCCGACGACCAGGCGTGGCGCCACGTCAAGCACAACGGCGCGCGCGACGTGTGGCGGGCCGAGATCGACGGCCAGGTCTTCTACGTGAAGTACTACCGCTATCGTCGCTGGCCGGGATCGCTGGTCAGCACGCTGCGCGGACAGGCATGCCGCATCGAGTGGAACGGCGGCCTCTATGCCCTGCGCGCGGGGATTGCGGCCGTCCGGCCGCTGGCCTGTGCCGACCGTGTGGTCGTGGACGGGCGCGCCTGCGCCGTGCTGGTGACCGAGTCGCTCGAACCCGCATACCCGCTCAACGAACTTTGGCTCGCCGTGCTGTCCGACGAAGACCGCGTCCGAAGCCGCGGCGATCGCCTGCACCTGATCGACGTGGTGGCCAGGACGATCGCTCGCGCGCACCAGTTCGGCTTCGAGCACCTGGACATGCACGCCGCGAACATCCTGGTCCAGCCCGTCGCGCCGCGCCGTTACCGCGCCGCGTTCGTCGATCTCCAGAGCGCGCGGCTGGGCATGCCCATCAGCGACCGCGCCGTGGTGCGGAACCTGGCGCAGCTCAACCAGTGGTTCCGCCGCCACAGCACTCTGGCCGACCGGCTGCGGTTCCTGCGCGCTTACGTCCGCTGGCGTCACGAGTTCGAGCATCAGTGCGAGCACGCGCGGCGGCTGGAAATGCCCTTCGAGGGACTTTTCGACGCGCTGGTTCGCGCGGCCGACCGTCACGCCGAGCGGCTGTGGGCGCAGCGCGACCGTCGCGTACGCCGCGACGGGCGCTACTTCGCGCGCGTCCGCGTGGGGGGCTGGCAGGGAATGGCGGCCGTGCGCAGCAAGCACGCGCTGCCCGAGTCGCCCGCCTCGTCCGTGGTGCTTGGGCGCGACTGGTGGAAGGCGCGGCTGGCCGATCCCCTGCGCTGGTTCGTCAGCGGCGACGCCCTGTGCAAGAACTCGCATTCCGCGAGCGTTGCCCGCGCGGCGCTTCCGCTCGATGCGGGCGAGCTGCCCGTGATCATCAAACGCCCGCTGGCCCGCAATTGGCGCCGCTCGCTGCGGCTGCTGTTCCCGCCGCACCGCAGCGCCCGGGGTTGGGCCATGGGCTACGCCCTGCTCAACCGCGACATTCCCGCGGCCCGCCCGCTGGCTTTCCTCGAACGCCGCCGCGCGGGGCTGGTCTTGGACAGTCTGCTGATCACGGAGGTCGTGCCGGACTCTGTGGATCTGGACCACTGGATTCGCGAGGAGCACGAGGTCTGCTCGCCGCGGACATGGCGCCGCCGGAAGCGCGAGATGTCCGAGCTGCTGATGCGGCACGTGCGAGGGCTGCATGACCGCAATTTTGACCATCGCGACTGCAAGGCGCAGAACATCCTGGTCGTCCGCCGCCCCCAACTTCGGCTCGTCTGGATCGACATGGACGGGCTGCGGCGCCGCCGCAACCTGTCGCTTGCCGCGCGCCTGCGGGCGCTGATGCGCCTGCACGTGAGCCTCATCGACGCTCCCGGCGTCACGCGCGCGGACCGCGCGCGATTCCTCAAGTGCTATTTCGCGCGCTACGGGGCCGACGTAGATGCCTGGCGCGACGCCTGGCGCCGGATTGCGGCCGAAGCCGCCCGGAAGCTGAGCGCGCGGGAAGCGCGCCGCCGCTGGAAGCTGAAACACTACGGCCGCGAATGACCGCGTTGCGGCCGATTCCGCGGGCGGGGCCGGTCAAGCCGCCGGCGTGGGAATCGAGTCTCCCGCGTTCACCCGCAATTGGAGCAGCTTTGCATCCAGGCCGCGCCTCTCGATGAAGGAGTAGAGGTCCTTGAGCAGGCGGATCGAGCCCAGGTCGTCATGTGTGTCCGTCCCCAGCGTAATCGCCACGCGGTGATTCGGCAGCAGGCTGAACCACGGCGCGTGCTGCTCCAGGGGCAGCAGTTTGGCGTTTACCTCGTAGAAAATCCGCGCGTTCGCCATGGTGCGGACCACTTGCTCCATGGGCGTGTTCGGTAAGCTTCGCGTCACATCGGTGTGCGCCAGCCCGACCGGGCAGGGCCAGCGCCGCGCCTGGTTCGCCAACAGCGTCAACCCCGCCCAGTCGATGAACTCGAACAGCACGTAATCCAAGCCGTCGATCGAGCGGCGGATCGTATCCAGGTGCGGCCGGTTCAGCGGCCAGTAAATCTCGCAGCCGCAGAACACCTGCATGCGCCCCCGCCAGCGCGCCCGCGCCTCGTGCACCGCCCGAACGTAGCGCCGCGTCTCGGCCGCGAAGAGCCGTTCGAACTCGCGCTCGCTCGATACCTCAAGGGAAGAGGGCGTGCAGAACAAGTGGTCGGCGATGCCGATCCCCGCGACTGGAAGCTCGGCGAAACGGAGGTGCGCCTCGCAGAGCTCGTCGATGGTGTGGGCGCCATCGGAGAACGGCGTGTGAACGTGCAGGTTCTGTACCGCTGCGCACACGCGACACCCCCTTTCTTCAACTGCGCTGAGGGCTCGGGGACGGCACGCTGTGCACACGCAGACGGCTGCGTCGCGCGCTGTTGGCGCGAACCGCGAGTGCCACGTCATCCCGCCGAGCGAACTGATTCCGGACTTGCTGCCACGGCACCGCAGAAGTGTTGATGTTCGCGGCGACCGCCCATTCATGATACCCCTGTCCGCCGCTCGAACCAAGCCCGAGCCGCTGACGCAGCTCCTAAATGTCCGATAATGCAGCCAGTCTGGCGCCGTTGGTGTGGGCCGCGCGACCCGGGGGCCGGGCTGCAACGAGGCGTCGCGGAATCGTCGACCGACGCCGAGACCTGGAAGAAATTGGCGCCGAGTCAGCGAACCGGAAACGCCGCGCGTCGTACCTATGGCAGAGCCTCTTTCGAACACGATCGCAGCAACGAACCTCCTCACACTTCTCCCCGGGCCGCTGGACGGCGCGGGGAGTTGTGTTTATGCCCGCGGCTCGCCCATCGCAGCGGTTGCCAACCAGCCCGGTTTCCGCCACGCTGCTCGAATGAGCTTCCTGATCTCAGCCGCGTTGTTGCTCGTCCTGGCGCCGCCGAGTGCCGTCGTTACGCGGCTGTCACCTGAGCAATACACGGTCCGTGACGGTTGCCTGCTGCTCGAACGGGGAGCGGCCGAGGGGGGTGCGCTGGGAGTTGTTCTAATCGTCGGCGACCAGTCGGCGTACTGGCTCACACCGCGCTCGGACCCTGCCCGCGCGGCCGAATTCACCTCCGCGCCCGGACTCGGCGTCGACGCCGACCGGTCCGGACTTGCCGCGTGGATGGTGCGCGATGACGCTGCTGCACTGCTGAGGCCGCGGTGGCCGCGCGGCGGGCGGATCCGTGCGACGGTCGATTCGCTCGGCCCCGCGGCGTCGCGCGTGTGGGTCCGCGCGGGACGGAAGCAGGGCGTGCACAGCGAAGACTCGTGGCTGCTTCGCGTCGGCGGGCAGCCCGCCGCCCGACTGGACGTCCGCTGGCTGGGAGAACGCGACGCGTTCTGCCGTTGCACGCCCCTAACGTCTCAGCTCGCCATTCAGGGCGGCGAGACGGCGGACATTTGGCCCGATCCGGAATCCCGACGCAGCGGGCGCCTGATTTCCGCCATTTGCCGCGTTGAGACCAAGGACCGCAGCCAACTCGTCTGGATTGCGGCACCTCGCGGCACCGCGGGACCGCCACAGGATGCGCGTGTCGATTACTTCCGGAACGGCGAGTACCGCGGTTCCGGATCGGTCGAGCGGACGGACGATCGATTCTTGTACGTCCGCACCAGCGGCTATGGCGGAGTCGCCGATGTCCAGGTCGGCGACGAGGCGCGCGTGCGATCCGCGGCCGATATCCGCGAGCGCACGTTTACAGCGCACGTCATTGAATCCCGCACGGACGCAGTGCTTGTGGACGCGGGCGAACCTGAGAGCATCCACCCTGGGATTCCGTGCAGCGCTGTAAGCCGGGACGGCCGGACGATTGAGCTCGTCGTGAAGCGCGTCAGCGGCAATTACGCGGAGATTGTCGCTGCGGCGCCGAACGGCGCACTGAACCTCGATCTCCGCGACGAAGTCCGCTTCGGCCCGCCCGAGCCAGCTCCGACCGTGCTCGGCCGCGTGGAGGAGAGCGCGGACGGGCGGGCGTTCTCGGCGCGCCTTGATGCGGCGCTGCGCGTGGCTGTCGATTGGCACACGACGCCGCTGCTGATTGAAACGACTGCTGGCGGCGGCGAGGTCGCGTTGCTCGTCGATGTCCGGCCCGAGCGGGCGTTTGGATTCCTCCTCAATGATGCTCGGCTGCTGCGGGGAGGCGAACGCATGCTCGTCAACGAGTTGCAGGATGCCTCGCCATAGTCGCCGCGATCGTTTCGGTCGCAAAGTCATGGGAACCGGTTGCGTTGTCAGCGATGTGGCAAGCGCTGATGGGGGACCGGCCTCCGGGGCCGGCCTTGGACTCCGTTCGGCGGACGCTCCCGCCTGATCAACGAACAGATCGTCGCGCGGCCCGCAGCGCGCGCCGCGGAATCGCCGGGTGCGATGCCGATGTCTGCATCGGCATTCCCGCATACATTCGAAGCCGCGGTCGGCGTCGGCGTGTCGGCTCAGGATCGCGATCGGGAGCATGCCGACGCAAAGCCGTCGGCGCGGCGCCCCGGCGCATGCTCCTCGATGAGATGCGGGAGCGGCCGCCATAGTCGAGGATCGTTTGTCAACGCCAGGACGACGCTGGGCGCGCGCTTCAAGCTGTGCGGCGTCGTCACTATAATCCGCCCGCTGGACCTCTGTTCGCCGATACGGACGCCGCAGCCGCTCGGCCGGCCCGGCTCGACACGGGCCGCCGCCGCCCCGACCGACGTTGTCGGAGTGAACAGCGATCAGCCGGACGCGCGCAACGGCCCCGGGACGGCCGATCCTGGACGCCGCGGCCGGGTCGCGAGGGCGTAGCTCAGCAGGTAGAGCAACGGCCTTTTAAGCCGTGGGTCCAGGGTTCGAGTCCCTGCGCCCTCAGTACTCAGGTCGCCGGCACGGCGGCGACTCCGACGCTTGCTCCGCGCGAGGTGTGTCACGATCGCTTCGGAACTTGAACCGCCGGTGACGGACAGCGGCATCCCGGGGCTCCCCCCCACGTTGCGGTGGAAGGGCGGGGCGCAGGGTTTGCTGGTCCTGCTCGACCAGACGCGCTTGCCGACGGCGGTCGTGTTTCGAGAATGCGGCTCGGCCGAGGCCGTGCATGCCGCGATCCGCGAGCTCTGCGTGCGGGGTGCGCCGGCGATCGGCGTGGCGGCGGCGTATGGCTTGTGCCTCGGAACGCGATCGCACAGCGGGTCCAGCGCGGGCGAATTCATCGAGCAGGTGCGCAAGACCTGCGCATTTCTGGAATCTGCGCGTCCGACCGCTGTGAACCTGTCTTGGGCGCTGCGGCGGGTATGCCGTCGGGGTGAGGCGGCGATCTCGGCTGAGGCGGACCCGCAGCGAGCATGGGAACTGATGCTTGCCGAAGCGCACCGGATGGCGGAGGAAGATGCCGCGGTTTGTCGGCGCATCGGCGAGGTCGGTGCCCCGCTGATCCGCGACGGGATGGGCGTGCTGACGCACTGCAACGCTGGGGCGCTGGCGACGGTCGCGCACGGCACCGCGCTGTCGCCGATGTACGAGGCGCACAGGCAGGGCAGGCGTTTTCGCGTGTTCGTGGACGAGACGCGCCCGCTTCTTCAGGGCGCGCGGCTGACCGCGTTCGAGCTGAGCGCGGCGGGGCTGGATGTAACGGTTTTGTGCGACGGCGCCGCGGCGACGTTGATGGCGGCCGGGCGGGTGCAGCTCGTCGTGGTGGGCGCGGACCGGATCGCAGCGAACGGGGACACGGCGAACAAGGTTGGGACGTACGGCGTGGCGATCGCGGCTCGGCACCACGGGGTGCCGTTTTACGTCGCGGCGCCGCGGAGCACGTTCGATCTCTCGATTCCGGATGGGGCGCAGATTCCGATAGAGGAACGGTCCGCGGACGAGGTCCGGTGCGGCTTCGGCCGTACGACAGTCGCAGGCGGCGCGGCCTGCTACAACCCCGCATTTGACGTGACGCCGGCCGGAATGATCCGCGGGATCATCACGGAGTCGGGGCTTTTGGAACCGGTTTCGGTCGAAAATATTCGGCAAATTGTGGGTTGCGGGTCTTGCAACGAGGGTTGAAGGACATACACTTCCGGCGCAACGAACGGCGCGGTCAGGTCTGGGCAGTACCCGGAGCGGGTTGCCTTTAGCCACACTCAGTGAGCCGGCCGTTGCGGGTGTTTGACTGGGTTGATCGGTGCGTTACCGATCGAGTGCGTCCTGTTGACCCAGGAAAGTGTTCTGGAACTGGAGGCTCATAATGAAGATTGGGAAGTTCTGGTGGAAGGCTGCACTGCTGGCGACGGCAGGCACCCTGTTCCAGCTGACGAACGTCGCTGGGTGCATGGAGGCCGTCATTCAGCGCGTGATCGTGGCCGCCACGTTCGACTAGGCTCGCGGGTCTTGCAACGGACTGCGAAAACGTCTTCAGTGGAGAGACAACAAATGAAGCGAATGAAGCTGATGATTCTGGTCGCGAGCGTGGGCATCCTGGCCGGTTTCTGGGGCCAGTGCGCCACGTTCTGGGGCGACGTGGTCGGTGACGCGATCGTTCTCGGCGCCGTCGACTAGTCCTCCGCACGTCGGTTGAATGAAAAACCGGAACCGGTGCCTGCGCGAATGCGAGTGGAAGGCACAAGGCAAGAAACAAGGAGTTTCTCAGTGAACAAGAAGAGCAAGTGGCTCGCGCTGGCCTCGATCATGGCCAGCGGCGCGATGCTGTTGCAGAACGGCTGCCTGAACAGCTTCTGGAAGGGTATGTGGAACACAGGTTGGCCGACTGACAATCGCTGGCTCAACATCGCGATCGACATCGTCAAGGAAGAGATCTTCCTGTAATCGGCACGATGTTCGCGATCTGCAAGCCGCGCTCCGCATGCACATGTGAAGGGCGGGGCTGCGGGGCGCACAGGCGTCACGGCCGGAACGCGAACGCGTGAAGCGAGTGGTACGCCGCTCAATTCGGCGGCAAAACGCAATACGGAGATTCGTCAATGTCGAAGCGCAAGATCACGGCGTTGATCCTGATGGCGAGCGGCTCGATGCTGGCGCTCGGATGCAACCTGATCCCGTTCCGCATCCCGCTCAGCCTCAGCGCCATCCTCAACCAGCTGAACCTGGGCAACCTGTTCGGGACTGGTGGAACCGGCGGCTGAACCGCAGTTTCGCAGGTTCGACGCGAAAACACTTCACGGGGCGTACCTCGCAACAGGGCGCCCCGTGTTTTTTCCCCACGCGTTATGCCGCCGTCGATGTTCGCGCCGCCCCAGCGCTCGTCGGCGATCGCCGCGCCTCCGATTGACGACATTTCCCCTGCCCCACGCGAACGTCTCCGATCGAGCTCGAGAATCCTCGCGACCCGTGCGCGCTGTCGGCGCCGGAGTCCTCCACCCGGCGTGAGGCCGGACGGATGGCGCCCTACGCGGGTACCCGCGCGCAACGTGATTTTTCGTGCGGCGGCGCGGCGTCGGCTCCCTTGATCGCCCACCTCGGTAGCCGGTATATTTTGTGTGAGCGTTCTGCTCGGAACAGGAGCTACCGCACGATGAGCACTCGCAAACGCCGCTTGCTCGGCGGACTCGCCATCCTCAGCGCCGCGACCGTGCTTCAGACCGGGCTGATTCCGCAAGGTTGCGGGCAGTTCGCGCTCCAGACGGCGGTCGGACTGTTCGACGCCTGCTCCGTGTTCAACTGTACCAGCGGGACCTTCTTCAACTTCTGCGAGCCGACGCGTCTGCTGGTCGATTGCCCCGCGGACACTACGACGCCTTAGCACGACCCGGCCGGGAGATTCCCCATGCGTAGCGCGCGCAATCGTCTGCTCTCGAACGCCGCGGCGGTGGCCTTCGGCGGCCTGTGCTTCCAGTTCGGGTGCAACCTCGGGCTGGGAAGCCTGCTCAATAACTTCAACCCGTGCGGCACGATCCTCAATTGCGACCCGCGCGCCTACCAGTTCGTCACCTCGGGAATCGACGGCCCCGGCGTTGTTCCGGACGTCGACCCGTTCTGCACGTTCCCGCCGTTTTGCAGTGCTGCGGAAGATCCGATCTTCGGCGGGCTCGTCACTGAAGCCCAAAACCCGTAAACCGCCCGGCGCGAAGCGCGACCGACCGCAGGGCTCGCCGCGGCACAAGCGCCGGCGGCGTAGTATCATCACTGCGCGCACCGATTCCGAGCGCTCGCATCGTCACGGCGGTCCGCTCGAAACCTTGCGCTGGACGGGCCGCGATGCCCTTGCGATCACGAGTCTTGCGGAGCAGCCTGTTGCTGGCGCCGGCGCTCTTCGTCGCCACGGCGCCTTTGCGCGCCCAGGCGCCCGCCGCCGGCCAGGACCGCCCGATGCTTGCGACGCTGCCCGAGAGCAACGAGGCGTTGCTGCTCTCGGCGCGCGTCGAGGACGCACTGGACGCCGGCGACTTCCGGCTCGCCATCGAACTGGTGGATCAATTGCTGCGCCTCCCGCCGGCGCTGGTCGGCGCGCCCGCCAGCCGTACGTACTTCCCGCTGTGGCGCCAGGCGGCCCGCCTGCTGGAGCGCTTCCCGCCCGAAGGCGCGCGCGTCTACCGTCAGTTGTACGACGCCGAGGTCGCGGCGCGTTTTGACGAGGCCCGCCGTCCGCCGAACATCGACGCCCTGCGCGCGCTCTTCCGCCATTGTCGCCTGGCCTCGGCATGGAGCGAGATCGGCTACGAGTGCGCCGACCTGCTGCTGGACACCGACCGCACGGCCGAGGCCGCCGAGGTACTGAACGACCTGCTGCGCGCCAACCCGGCAGATTGGCGCGCCGAACTGCGGCTGGCGGTGGCGTCGGGCCTGAACGGCGATATAGACTCGGCGGCCCGACTGATCGATGCTGCGGAGCGCGACGGCGCGCGCGGCGCCGGTCCCGAGTGGGTCGAACGCGTCGACCGCGTGAAAGACTGGATTCAGTCCCAACCCGGACGCGCGGACCGCGATCGGCGACGTTCGTTCCGTCCCGAGCTGCGCCCTCCGGCAGCGTGGTTCTACACCTGCGGCGTGGACGCCGGCGGGTCGGGCGGCGAAGAGCAGTTGGAGCAGCTCGCCGCCACGCGCCGGTTGCCGGCCGGCGAGGCGATCGCAGGAAATGACCGCGTCTACTTTCGGCACGCGGGGCAGGTCCACGCCGTGTCCACACTGTCGCTCGTCCCAAGCTGGGACGCGCGCGAGGTCCCGGCGACATCGGACGCCACCGGCGCGGCGCGTCTGCTGCCAGGAGTAGCGTCGCCGAAAGCCGCCCGTGGCGTGACGCGGCGCCTGGCTCATGCCCTGGCGCTCGGCGGCGATCGGCTCTTCACAATCGAGGGGCTCGGGGACGCAGCGCCCGGCATCGACGAGTTCCTTCACCGTCCGTTTCGCACCGTCCTCGAGGACGTCGCTCGTAACGAACTGGTCGCGCGCGACGCCCGCAACGGCGCGCTCCTCTGGCGAAGCGGCGCCGACCCCTCCGACCCGCTGTACGACGTGGCGCATCAGGACCGCCCGCTGCTCGTCGAGCGCGGTCTTGCGACGGCGTTCGCGCGCCAGGGCGCCCTGCTCGTGGGCCTGATCGATCCCGGCACGGGTCGTTTGCTGGAGCAGGTTGAGATCATCGGCCCGCCCACGAGCTTCGCGGACGAAGGCGGCCGTTGCCTCCTGGCTTCAGACGCGACGAGCATCTATGTGAGCACCGGAAACGGCGTGATCGCGGCGCTGAACGTCTCGGATCTGTCCTGGAAATGGGCTTACGTGTACCCGAGCACGCTGGCCCAGCAGCGCGGGCGGCTCTGGTGGCAGCCCGCGGAAGAGCCGGTCGAATACGACGCCGAGCGGCCGATCGTCGCCGGAGACGTGCTGGTCGTCGCGGCGGCGGATTCGCCCGAAATCGTGGCCCTCGATCGGATCGACGGGCGTGAGCGCTGGCGCATGCCGCGCGGCGAGTACACGTTCATCGTCGGCGCCGTCGAACGCGGACTCGTCGTCGGAAGCCACGCGCTGGCGTGTCTCCCCCTTGATGACCCGGACAGCCAGCCGGCCGTCTGGCGATCCGTGCCGCTCGCTCTGACCGGCCGGCCGGCGATCCGCGACGACCGCATTTACGCGCCCACACGCGAGGGCATCGTCGCCCTGGACGGCCGCACGGGCAAAATCATCGACGACGGCACGCGGGACGCTTCCGGCGGCTCCGCCTCCGCCGGCGCCCAGTCGGGAGCGCTCGCCAGCGTCAGCCTGGTCGTCACGCCGGAAGCGCTGCTGTCCGTGGGCTCGGGGACGGTGACGAGCTATCCAGACGTCGCGGCGCTCCGGACGCGCTGCGATCGGCTGCTCAGTCAGGAGCCCGCCCCGCAGGAACTCGCGCTGTCGCTGGCCTGGCTGGACGCGCTGCGCGGCGCGTACGGCGAAGCCCTGGCCCGGCTCGATGGACTCAAATCCGCGCCCGCCCCGCTCGCCGACGCGCGTGACCAGCTTTACACGCAGTTGTTCGTGGCGCTCTCGCGCGCCGCGGCCGACCCGCTGGGCCGGCTGGACTGGCTCCAGCGCGCAATCGAGCGCTCGCACTCGCCGATGGTCACGCAGCGGCTCGAACTGCTTGCCGCCCGCGCCGTGGAGCAGTCCGGCGACGTGGCCGGCGCCGCCGGGCGTTACCTGGAGCTGCTGGCCGAACCCGATCTGGTGCTGCTCCCCGATGAAGCCGACCCCGCGCGGCGGCGCGCGGGGTGGGTCGCCGCGGCCGAGGAGCTGGCACGGGTGTTCAGCGGCCTTACAGTCTCGGAAGCAGCGAAGCTCGTGGACGCGGCGCTGGATCGCGTGCACGGCACGCCGGCTGAAGCCCTGTTCCTTGCGCGCTTGCGCCTTGCGGCGTCCGGCGACGACGTACGCCGCCGGATCGACGCGGCCTGGCTGCTGACGAATCCGCGCCCGGAGTTGGCTGAGCTGCGGCTCGACGCGACTGAGAATGCCGGCGCGACTCCCGACGCGCAGCGCCGGCTGCTCCTGGCGCGCTGGGATACGCACGTTTCACTGGCGCACCTGGCGGCCGCCCGCCAGGACCGCGGCGAATGGACGCGCCGGTACGGCGCGCCGGCGGAGCTGCCCGCCGAGCTTCACGAGCAAGTCGAGTCGATCGAACTGGCCACCCGGAAACTGGAACAGTCCGAGATGCCGCCGTTCAACGAGCTGCCTTCGCGCCAATGGCGGCTGGAGCATGCGGAGTTGATCGTCGACCTGGCACGGCCGGAGCGCAGCGCGCGGCCGTGGCTGCTGGTCCGCAACTTCGAGGAGCAGCAGATCGAACTGCGCCGCGCCGTCACCGACGGTTTGCGCCTGCGGCAAAGCGCCGATCGGCTGGTCTCCCCCGACGCGCCCGCCGCGGAATGGCCCGGGCCGCGGGAACGGGCGCTCTTCGCCCCGCTCGACGGATCGGGCGCTGAACGTCCGGCGTGGCCGGCCGTCATCTACCGCGACCTTGCGGTCGTTCCGGTCCCCGGCGGGATCGTCGGCCTCGGTCTCGGTCCGGAGCGCTACGCGGGCCGCTGGCGCTGGGAAGCGCCGATCCCGGGCTGGCAAACCGTGCCCACGGCGTTCGATCGGTTGGCGGCGGCGGGACCGGAAGGCGTGTGCGTGGCCACGCGCCGCGATCGCCTGGCGATGCTGGACTGGGTCGATGGGGGCACGCGATGGGAACGAGTCTGGGAACTCGCGAGCATCGAGCGGATCGAACGCGTCGGCGACTGGCTGCTTGTCGCCGACGACGACCAGCAGGCCTGGCTGGTAGACTTTGCGACCGGCGCAAATCGCCGTCCGCTCGGCGACGCGCCGGTTGCGCCGGGTTCGGTGCAGGTGGTCGGCGATTGCCTCATCGTGTGGCAGGACGGCGACGTGCTGCGACTGGACCCGGCGACGCTCGAACCTGTCTGGCGACAGCGTGCCGATCCGCCGCAGCGTTGTGTCCGCTGCGAGAGCCGCGGGTGGTTCGGCTGGCGCGGGCGCGGGGACCCTCAGTGGCACATTCTGGACGCGGCGACCGGCGAGCCCGTGATCCGCACTCCGCTGGACAACGCCGGAGATTTGACGGCGCTCGGCGGGGACGAGAAGCACGTCTATACGGCGGGGCTTGTGGAAACGCTGGGGGGCGAGGGCACAACGCGGCACGTGCGTGTGTGTAAGCACGACCGGGCCAGCGGCGGCCTCGTCTGGTCGCACGATCTGCGCACTCGGGTCGCGTTGAACGAGACCCAGCTCTCCGGGCACCCGCGTTACATCCCGGTGCTGCTCGTGCGCGAGGGGGCGGGACAGGAATCGGGCGCGGACGCGGAATCGCCCAGCATACAATTGGTCGATAAGATGGACGGTGCCTTGCTCGAGCCGATCGGAATCCGGGCGGACTACCAGACGCGGGAATCGAGTTGCGACATATACGTCCTGGTCACCGGTTCGCGGGTGATCGTGCAGGCGGCCGGGAACGTGGTTGCGTACGGAAATTCGGCGCTGGGAAGCAGTCCATGAGTAGCCCCCTGAGCGCCGCGATTCGGATGCTCGGCGTCGCGCCGGCGCTGTTCGCGACGCTCGCCGCAGCCGCGTTTGCGCAGCCGGCGCGCGCGTCGCCGCAGAACCCGGTGACGTCGGATCCTCCCGAGATTACGCCCGCGGCGCGCGCGGCGATCGACGCCGGCCTCAAGTACCTCGTCGCTTCCCAGAACCGCGACGGCAGTTGGCGCACCGGCGGGACGAGCGGCGGCTATCCGACGGCGATGACGGCGTTGTCGGGGCTGGCGTTGCTCGCCTCGGGCAGCACCCCGACCGAAGGCCCCCACTCCCAGAACGTCAGCCGGGCCTTGACCTACCTGCTGAACAGCGCCCGGCGCGACGGGCTGATCGCGCAGATCGAGGAAGAAAGCCACTGCATGCACGGGCACGGCTTCGCGCTGCTGTTCCTTGCGCAGGTCTACGGCATGGAGGAGAACCCCCAGCGGCACGGGCAGATTCGGCTCGCGCTTCAGCGCGCCGTGGACCTGACAGCCCGCAGCCAGAGCGCCGCCGGCGGGTGGCTCTACACGCCCGACTCCCGCGGCGACGAGGGGTCCGTCACGGTCACGCAGGTCCAGGCATTGCGCGCCTGCCGCAACGTGGGGATCGCGGTGCCCAAGCGCGTGATCGACAGCGCGATGAGCTACCTGGAGCGCTCGACCAACGACGACGGCGGCATCCGCTACCAGCTCAGCGACAACGGCCCGAGCCGGCCGGCGATCACGGCCGCGGCGGTGGCCTGCTACTTCAATGCCGGGCTGTACGACGATCCGCGCGCGCTCAAGGCGCTGCGCTTCTGCGACCGCCACCTCACGCCGCAGCTCGGGCAATCGTCGAGCTATTTCGGCCATTATTACTATGCGCACTTATACATGGCGCAGGTAACCTACCTCGCGGGCGAGGAGCGCTGGCGGGAGTACTTTCCGGCCATGCGCCAGGCGCTGATCGACAAGCAGGAAACGGCGACGGGCGCCTGGTCCGGAGACCACGTGGGTCCGGTCTACGGCACGGCCGTGGCCCTCATCATTCTCCAGTTGCCGTACAAGAACCTCCCGATCGCTCAGCGCTGATCGGGCCGTCCCGTTCCGGAGGCCGCCATGTCCGAGCAACCGATCGCAGCGTCCGCGGGGATCGACGACGTCCATGCCGTCGCCCGGCTGAACCAGGCGTACGGCGTGATCCGTTCCGCGCTGGGCCGCGTCATCGTGGGCCAAAGCGAGGTGATCGACCAGTTGCTGATCGCGCTGTTCGCCCGCGGGCACGTGATCCTGGAGGGCGTGCCCGGCCTGGCCAAGACGCTGATGATCAGCAGCCTTGCGCGCAGCCTGGGCCTCACGTTCCACCGCATCCAGTTCATGCCCGACCTCATGCCCTCGGACATCACCGGCACCGAGGTCATCCAGGAAGACCGCCGCACCGGGCAGCGCTCGTTCCGCTTTCTGCCCGGCCCGATTTTCGCAAACATCATTCTGGCCGACGAAGTCAACCGCACGCCCCCCAAGACGCAGGCGGCCCTGCTCGAGGCCATGCAGGAGCAGCACGTCACGGTCGGCGGCGTGCGACACCCGCTGGACCCGCCGTTCTTCGTGCTGGCGACGCAGAACCCGATCGAGCAGGAGGGCACGTACCCGCTGCCCGAGGCGCAGCAGGACCGTTTCATGTTCAAGGTCTTCGTCGACTACCCGGACTACGACGAGGAGTTCCAGATCGCGCAGCGCACGACCAGCGGCGCCCTGCCGGAGCTGGACGCGGTGCTGATGCGCGACGAGATTCTGCAATTGCAGGACGTCGTTCGACGCGTGCCCGCGGCGCCCAGCACGATCCACTACACGCTGAACCTGGTGCGGCTCACGCGGCCGGCGGCCACCGTGCGCTCGCACGCCGGCGCGTCGCCGGGCGCTGGCGCCCCGAAGTCGCTCGAGCTCATCAACCGCCTGGTCACGTTCGGAGCCGGTCCGCGCGCCGTGCAGTTCCTGCTGCTGGGAGGCAAGGCCCGCGCCATCCTGCGCGGGCGCAAGCACGTGGCGGTGGAGGACATCCGCGCGCTGGCGCACCCGGTGCTGCGGCACCGGATCATCACCAACTACGCCGCCGAGGCGGAGGGCTACGACCCGGACCGCATCATCGACCACGTGCTCGAAGCTCTGCCGGGCACCCTGACCGACGAGGCCGCGGATGAGAGCGTCCAGCAAGTACTTGGTTCCTGAGACCATCGCCCGCCTTCGCGGGCTGGAGTTCCGCGCGCGCTCGATCGTCGCCGGTTTCATCTCCGGCATGCACCGCAGCGCGTACCGCGGCTTCAGCGTCGAGTTCGCCGAGCACCGCCAGTACGCGCCGGGCGACGACATCCGCTACATCGACTGGCGGCTCTTCGGCCGGGCCGACCGGTTCTACATCAAGCAGTACGAGGAGGAGACCAATCTCCGCTGCAACCTGATGCTCGACGCCAGCGGCTCGATGCGCTACCGGGGTCGCTCCGCGTTCCAGGCGCTGAGCAAGTTCGAGTACGCCTGTCACCTCGCGGCCACGCTCGCGTACATGCTGACGAACCAGCAGGACGCGGCCGGGCTGATCACGTTCGACCGCCAGGTGCGCGCGCACCTTCCCAGCGCAACCGGCAAGGTGCACCTGTCGAACCTGCTCACCGTGCTGGAGAGCACGGCCCCGGACCACGCCACGGACGTCAAGCTGCTGTTCCACCGGCTCGCCGAGGAGCTGCGCCGCCGCTCCATGGTGGTGCTGATCTCCGACCTGCTGGCGGACGCCGCCGACGTGGTCTCCGGCATCGAGCACATCTGCCACGCCGGCCATGAGTTGATCGTGCTGCACGTGCTCGACGACGACGAGTGGAACCTGCCGTTCTCGGAGAACGTCCTGTTCCAAGGAATCGAGGAGTCGCTGCGGCTGCTGGCGGACCCCCAGTCCCTGCGGAGCAGCTACCTCGACGCCGTCCGCCGTTTCTCGACGCGCGTGGAGGCGGCCTGCCTCAAGCACCGCGCCGACTACGTGCCGGTCAACACGCGCGATCCGCTGGACGCGGTCCTGAGCGGATACCTGGCCCGCCGCGCGGGGCGTATGGCGGGGGCGCGCCGGCGATGAGCGCAACCGCCCTGCCGCTGGCGCTGGGGTTCGTCAATCCGCTGGTGCTCAGCGGCCTGGCGCTGGCCGCGATCCCGATCATCATTCACTGGCTCTCGCGTCGCCGCTTCCGGCTGGTGGACTGGGCGGCGACGCGCTTCCTTCTCGAAGCGGAGCGCGAGAACCGCCGCCGGCTGCGCTTCGAACAGTGGCTGCTCGTGGCGTTGCGTTGCCTGGTGGTCGCGCTCCTGGCGCTGGTGTTCGCGCGCCCGTTCGTGCAGCCCGGGCTGCTCGCGTCGCTGGTCGGCGGCCGGGGAAACGTGGAGCGGATCATCGTGCTGGACGACTCGGCCAGCCTCGCATTCAAGATCGGCGCACCGGCGGAGTTCGTCGCGCTGCGCGAGGCCGCCGCACGCCTGCTGTCCTGGCTGCACCACGAGGCCCCGCATGATCCCGTCACGCTCTACCTGACCTCGCGGCCCGACGAACCGCTCGTCGCGCGCGGCCGGCTCGGCGATGCGGCCGCGCAGGAGCTGGCGGCGCGAGTCCTGCGGCTCGAACCCAGCGTCCTGCGCGCCCAACCGCGGCGCGTTGCGGCGGCCGTCGCCGCGCAGATCGAAGCGCTCGGCCCCGCCGCCGCAGCCGACATCTATGTGCTGAGCGACTTCCAACGCAGCGAATGGGCACCCGCGGGCCCGTCCGGACGCGGCGTCTTCGCCGACTGGACGCGCCTGGAGAACGACAACGTCCGCGCCGTCCTGATCGCCTCCGGACACCCGTCGCGCGACAACTTGGCCATCGTCGACCTGGCGCTCGACCGCCCGCAGGTCGTGGCGGGGATGCCCTGCCCGGGGCGGGTGACGGTCGCCAACTACGGCCGCCTGCCGAGCCGCGCGCAGATGCTGCAAGTCGCGCTGGACCAGGCCCCCATCCCCAGCATCCCGGTCGAGTCTGTGCCCCCCGGGGAACAACGAACCGTCTCCTTCGAAGCTGCGTTCCCCGATGCCGGCTGGTCGCAGCTCGCGGCGGAGGTCGCGGCCGGCGACGGGTTGCCGATGGATGACAGCCGAACGATCACCACCGAGGTACGCCCTCATATCCGTGTGCTCGTGGTGGACGGCGAGCCGGATGCGGACCCAGCCGCGGATGAAGTGCACTTGCTGCGCAGCGCCCTAGCGCCGCCCGGGCCCTACTCTTCGGGCGTGCAGGTCGACGTGATCGACGCCTCGGCTCTGCCGGCCACGCCGCTCGAACCGTACCAGTGCGTCGATATCTGTAACCTGCCGGCGCCCGCACCCGGAGTCGCCGACGCGCTCGCGGCGTACGTCCGCGGCGGCGGCGGGCTGGCGATCTTCGTCGGGGACCTGGTAATTCCCGAATCGTACAACGAAGTGTTCAGCTCGGGCGCCGATCCGCTCCTGCCGCTTCCGCTTGAGTCGATCCACGCGGTCGGCGCCGGGACGCCGGGGGCCGGGCTGGTCCGCACGACCGAGCATCCCGTGACCGCCGCGTTCGCCGGCGCCGGCGCGTCGGCCGCCGAGAACGTGAGGTTCCGTAAGTGGATCGTGGCGAAAGAGGAGACCGATGCCGAGCCGGCCGGAAAGAACGACGAGCCGGATGCCGGCGACCGCCCGCGCGTAGCCTCCGCCACCGTGCTGGCGCGCTTCGCGGACGCGGGGCAGTCGCCGGCGCTGGTGGAGCGGCGCGTGGGCGCCGGCCGCGTGCTGCTGTTCCTTTCCACGGCCGACCCGGAATGGAATGACTGGCCGCGTACCACCGACGGCAGCTACGTGGTCACCATGCTGGAAATGACGCAGCACCTCGCGCGTCGAAGCGAGGCCCCGGGCGCCTTCGTCGCCGGCGATGTGCTGCGTGTCCATCTTGACGCGGAGCGATTCGAGTCCCGCGCCGTGTTCAAATCGCCCAAGTACCCGGCCGAGCCGGCCTTCTCCGCGCGGGCCGCCGAAGGCCCACGGGCTTCGTCCGGCGGGTCCGTTCAACTGGACGGACCGGTGGCGACCCACTTGGGCGTGTACACCGTCGAACTGCACGGCCGCTCCGGCGAAAACGAGGTGCGGCCGCTCGCCGTGAACCTCGATTCGGACGAATCGGACCTCACGCCGGCCAGCGCGGCCGAACTCAGCGCCGCGCTGGGCCCCGTCGCGCACACGTTCGTGCCGTCGGCGGACGCCTTCCTGCGCGGGGCCGAGGAGAGCCGGCGCGAAATCTGGCCGGCTCTCATCAGCCTCGCCGCCGTGGTCCTGCTCGCGGAACAGGCGTTGGCGTGCTGGTTCGGGTCCGAGCGGCGCGTTGCCGCCGGAGGGATCATGACGTTGCTGCGCCGCGCGCGATTCAGGCACAGCGCAGCGCGCCGGTGAGCCGCGTAGGAGCGCGCGTCAGGATGGGACTGCTGGCCCAGGTGACCGAGGAGCAGCGAACCGTCGTGGAGCTGGCGGGCATGCCCGAGGGCTGGCTGCGCCTGGGCGCGTTGCTGCTCCTGGCCGCGGTTCTGGCCGCCATCGTCCAGTTGTACCGCGCGGAGTCGCGCGTCGGCGCGGGGTTCCGGCTGCGCCTGTCGCTTGCCGCGCTGCGCTGCGCCGTGGTCCTCACGCTGAGCGTCATCCTGCTCGAACCGGCGGTGGTCACGTACACCAAGCGCATCGTGCGCTCCACCGTCGTGCTGCTCGTCGACGACTCGGCGAGCATGTCCGTCACCGACAGTCTCCCTGCCGACACGGCCGGCGGCGAAGGCTCGCGCATGGAGCGGGTCCAGGCGCTGCTGCTGAATGACGACCGAGCCTGGCTGCGGCGCCTCGCGGAGCGCAATGCGCTGGCGATTTTCGGCTTCGGCGAGCGCCTCGATCCGATCGCGGGCGCGTCGTCTGCGCCGACCCATCCTGCCAGCGCAGGCGCGGCGTCCGCGGCGGATCCGGCCAGTGAAGCTGACATTCGCGCGGCTCTGCGCGCGGCGCAGTCGCGGACGGACCTCAGCTCCGCCCTTACCGAGGCGGCGATCCGCCACGCCGACACGCCGATCGCGGCGGTGGTGGTGATCAGCGACGGGCAGCTCAACGCCGGCGCGCCGTTGGAGGACGCCGCCGCGGTCGTCGAGCGGAACCGCTGCCCGGTGTACACGATCGGCGTGGGTTCGCCGGTGGAGCCGCCAAACGTGCGCGTGGTGAACATCGCCGCTCCGGCCACGGTCTCGATGGGCGACCCGATCGAGCTGCGCGTCGAGCTGGGCGCCTCCGGCGTCGCGGAGGCGGATCTGGTTCTGGAGATCATCGCCGAGCCTGACGTATCGCCAAGTCGCCCGGCCGAGCCGGAAGTTGTCGCGCGACGCGAAATCCGCCTCGGCGAAGCGCAGCCGACCGCCGACCTGCGGATTCCGCTCGAGGCCCGAAAGCCGGGCGAGACCGTGTACCGGGCCCGCGTGGCCAGCATCGATGGCGAGGGCGTGCTGACCGACAACGAGATGAGCGCGTCGGTGCGGGTGCAGGAGGATCGGCTGCGCGTGCTGCTACTGGCCGGCCGGCCGTCGTTCGAGTACCGCTTCGTGTCCAGCCTGCTGCAACGCGATAACACCATCGACGTGAGCTGCTGGCTGCAATCGGCTGACGCGCAGGCGGTCCGCGACGGCGACGTGAAACTGGACGAGTTGCCGCGGGCGCCGGAAAAGCTCTTCCAATACGACGCGATCCTGCTGCTCGACCCGGACCCGCGCGAGCTCGACGCCTCCTGGGCCGTCAACGTGCGCCGGCTGGTGGACGACCTCGGCGGCGGCGTGCTCTACCAGGCCGGCCCGCAGTTCTCGACCCGCTGGTTCGCGGACAACCGCTTGCAGGACCTGAACAGCACGCTGCCCGTCGTGCCCGACCCCGACGCCGGCGTCCGGCTCAGCGAATTCGGCGCGTTCCGTACCCGCAGCTACGCCTACCGGTTGGCGGAGGAACGCGGCGACCACCCGCTCGTAAAGCTCAGCCAGTCCGCCGAGCCCGTGCGGTGGGACGCCCTCGCGCCGGCGTGGTGGTACTTCCCGCTTCTCGGGGAGAAGCCCCTTGCCACCGTCCTGTTGCGCGCTGGAACCAGCGCTCGCTCCACCAGCGAAGCGCAGCCGGCGATCCTCGCCACGCAGCCGTTCGGCGCCGGCCGGACCGTCTACATCGGGTTCGACGGCACGTGGCGCTGGCGCGGCGCAGCGGAGTCAGTGTTCAACCGTTTCTGGGTGCAGGCCGTTCGCTATCTCGCCCAGGCCCGGCGTCAAAACTCCAGCAATCGCGGCGCGATCGTGCTCGACCGCGACCGCTACCACGCGGGGGACTACGCCAAGCTCGAAACCCGGATTCTCAACCCCGACTTCTCGCCGTGGCACGAGCCGCGCGTGGACGCGACGTTCACGCTTCCGGACGGCCGCACGCGCTCGGTAGCCCTCGATGCCATCGCTGATCGCGAGGGCTGGTACAGCGGGCGGGTTGAGATCGACTGGCACGGCTCGGCGCTGATCCAGGTTCCGCTTCCGGGCGACGAAGGGAGCGGAGCCGCACAGCTCGTGCGCCGCCTCGACGTGCAGCCGTCGGACGCGGAAATGCGTGCGCTTCGCTTGAACGAGGAGCCGCTGATCGAGCTGTCGGAGCGAACCAACGGACGGTACCTGCCGCTGGCCGAGGCCGGCGCGCTGCCTTCGGAGCTCGAGAACGCGGACCAGGTGCGGACGACGCGCGGCGCCGATCGCCCGCTGTGGGACCGTTCCTGGGTGCTGCTGGTGCTGATTGCCGCACTGGCCGTGGAATGGACGCTGCGGCGAAGGAACCACCTGCTATGAGCGGACGCACCGCCGATCCCTTGCTCAGCGCCGCCCGGGAGCGGATTCTCGCGCCGCTGGCCCGCGTCCGCAGCCGAGCGCGGCTGTTCATGATCCTGAACGGGCTGGTGCGGCTGGCGCTTGCATTCCTGATCGGCGGCGCGGCGCAGTTCGGGCTGGATTACATGCTGCGGCTGCCGGTGGATCAGCGCGCGGTGATCAACGTAATGGTCACGCTGGCGTGGATGTGGGTCGCGCATCGTTACGTGCTGCGCCCGCTCATGGGCGCGATCAGCGACCTGGTGCTGGCGGCGGGCGTGGACCGTGCGTACCCGCACCTGGCGGACGGCATGTCCACGGCGGTGCAGTTCATCGCCGGGCAGACCGGCCCGGCGGAATCGAGCTCGCCGCAGCTTGTCCGCGCCGTGATCGCCGGCGCCTGCGAAGACGCGCGGCGGCTGGACTTCATGCGCGTGCTGAACTATCGCCGGGCGCGGCGAAGCGCGCTCGAGCTTTCCGCGATGACCGCCGCCGTCGCGCTTGCGTGGCTCGTGCAGCCGGGCCTGCTGAACACGTGGTTTGCGCGAAACTGGCTGATCCGCGAAATCCCCTGGCCGCAGCGCACGTACATCCGGCCGGTCGGTGAATACGACGCGCTGGGCGTGCGTCGGGCGCCGCGCGGCGACGAGCTCGTGATCCAGGCCGGCATCGAGGGCGAGACGCCCAACGCGGTGACGCTGCACTGGTGGACGCCCTCCGGGCGGCGCGGTCGCGAGTCGATGATTATCATCGGCCGCAGCCGGGCCGAGGTCTCACTCGGGCCACTTACCGAAACGCTCGCCTTTTCGATCAGCGGAGGCGACGAGCGCACGCCGGACTTCAGCATCGTGCCCGTGGACCGCCCGCAGGTCGTCCGCTCCGTCGCGACGATCACGCCGCCGGAGTACACCGGACTGTCACCCGCGTCGCTCGAGCAGCAGACGGTGCTGGAGGTGCTGGACGGCTCAACGCTGGAGCTGGCCGCAGAGTTCAACAAGCCGGTCCGCACGGCGACGCTCAGCGGCGGCGACGGCGAGTCGCTGCCGTTGGAGCTTACCGCCCCGGATGCGGGACATGTGACCATCCCGGCGCCGCAGTCCGGCGCATACCTCCTCCGGCTGGTGGACCTGCACGGCTACACGGATCGCCAGCCCCTGCGCTACACGCTCAAGGTCCAGCCCGACTCCCCGCCTGTGCTGAAGCTCGAATTGCAGGACGTCGGCGAGTTCCTCACGCCGAACGCCGAGGTCCGGACGGTGCTGTCCGCCCGCGACGTTTACGGAGTGCAGCGCGTCAGCCTGCTGGCGGCGCGTGGCGAGGATCCGCCGCGCGACCTTCCCCTGCCCGAAGTGGAGCTGCCGCGGAACGAAGTCGATGCGGCGCCCACTATCCGCGTGGAGCGGCTGTACGTCAGGCCCGGGGATAAGCTCCGCATTTGGTCCGAGGCGGCCGATTCCGACCCGCGCGGGCCGAACGTCTCACGAAGCGAGGCGGTGGAGCTTGGGATCCTCTCCCCGACCGACTTCCTCGCGGTCATGGCTGAGCGCGAGCAGGAACAGCGCCGCGAGTTCGAACGGCTCATCAGCGAGCAGCGCGGTCTGAAGGAAGCGTTCGACCGCCTGCTGCCGGCGCTCGCCAGGACCGGCACGCCGGCGCCGGCCGATCTCCAGCGCCTGGCCGGCCTGTCGCGCCAGCAGCGGCTTCACGCCAGCCGGTGCGACCTGGCACGACGCGGCTTCGAGCAGATTCTGGCCGAGATGCGCACCAACCGCGTGGCCCGCACGGCCGACGAGCGCCGGCTGATTGACCGCGTGGCGGAGCCGCTGCGCCGGTTGGCCGAGGAGTTCATGCCCGAGGCCGCCGACACTCTGGCCGCATTGAGGCAGGCCCCGTCCCCCGGGGCGTTGTCCGACGCTGCGGCGGGACAGGACGAAATTCTGCGCCGCATGGCGGATGTTCTGGCCAACATGCAGGAAGCCGGCGGATTTCATGAGGCGGTCGCCCTGCTGCAAGAAATCCTCGGCGAGCAGCGCGGCATCCACGAAGACACGCTCCGTGCCCTGGAGAAGGAGCTGGACGCGATCCTCGGACTCGACGGGAGCGGTTCGACGGGCGATCCTCCGCCTCCCTAGAATAGTCACGGAACCATTCATGGGCAGAAACCCGCACAACCCGCCGGACGCTTGCGAACCGCCTCGGGCGACTGAGGCGCCGCGGGCCGCCGCGCGCGGTGTGCGTCGATTCCGCCGTCTTGGGCTGAGCCTGCTCCTCGCGGCGTGCCTGGGCGCCTCCGCGGACATCCCGCCCGCGTCATCCCCGGCGACCGCCGCGCCGTCCGGCGATCCGTTCGCGCCGCTGCACGAGCGGCAGCAGTCGGTGCGCGAGCGGATGCTCCAGCTCGAAGGCCGGATGCTTAAGCTCGCGGCGCAGCTCGCGGAGGCCGAGCCGGAAAAATCCGAGCGGCTCTCCGACGCGCTGGCGCAAACCGGCCAGCTACGGCTCAAAGCGCGGCTCGAGCGCCTGGTGGAACTGCTCCGCGAGCAGCGCTTCAGCGAGTCGGAGCACGAGCAGCAGGGCCTGCTGACCGACCTCGAAGCGCTGATGTCGCTGCTGACCACGTCTTCGTCGGAGGCCGACCGCGAGCGCGAGCGCCGCCGCCAGATCGAGGCGTTCCAGCGCCAGGTCCGCCAGCTCATGGACGAGCAGCTTCAGCACCTCTACCGTACGAAACACCTCGAGAAACAGCTCGAACCCGGCGACGCCGGCGCGCCGTCCGCCGAGGCGCGCGAGATGCTGCGGCAGCTCGAAAGCCTGCAACGGCAGACGCAGCAGAAGGCCGCGCAGGTGGGGCGCGAGATGAAGGCACTGGAGCGCCCGGACGTTCCCGCGCCCGCCAAGGGGCACATCGAGCGCGCCGCGGAGAGCATGCGCTCCGCCGCGGACCGTCTGGGCCAGCAGAAGGCAACCGACGCCGCGGCCGCCGAGCAGGACGCGCTGGACGAGATGCAGCAGGCCCTCGACGAGTTGGACGAGTCGCTGCGGCAGGTGCGCCGCGAGGAAATGGAGGAAACGCTGGACGCTCTGGAGGCTCGGCTCCGAGCGCTGCTGAGCGGGGAGCGCGAGGTTCGCGACCAGGTCGCGGCCGTCGCCAGCCAGCCCTCGAACGGTCCGACGCGCATCGAGCAGTTGCAGCTCTCCGCGGCGGCGACGCAGCAGCGCGAACTCGAGGAAGACTGCGAGGCGGCGCTGCGAATCCTGACCGACGAAGGCACCACGGTCGTCGTCCCGTCGCTGATGCGGCAGCTCGCGGCCGACATGAACCAGGTCGCGCGCCGGCTCGCCGACGGAGACGCCTCCGACGCGACGCGCGCCCTGCTGGACCAGATCATTGCCACGCTCGAAGAGCTGCTGGCCGCGGTCGAGCTGAAGCGCGACGAGCTGACACAACAGGACCAGGACACGGGCGACAACCGCGGGCAGGTTCCGCCGCTCCTGCCGCGTTCGGCGGAACTGCGACTGCTTCGCGGAGCGCAAGTGCGCATCAATGAGCGGACCGATTCGCTGCACGGGGCGCCGCAATCTGAAATCGGCGTCGCTGAACTGCGCTCGCTCGCGCAGCGCCAGCAGGAGCTGGCCGGGCTGGCACGGCAGATTCACGAGAGGCAGTAGATGCGCTTCGCGTTGAACATGCTGGTTCTGGCCGTTCTGCTGACTGCGCCGGCGCGCGCCGCTGGCGCGCAGCCAGCCGCCCCGTCGAACGCGGCGCGCATCGACGCCCTGAACCGGGAGTTCCTCGAACACCTGCGGGCCGCCGGGCCGGAGAATGCTCTGGCAGCTCAAGCCGTTCGCGACGCTTGGGAACAGACGTACCGCGACGGACCGACCGCGTCCTTCGTGCCGGATGCGCTGGCCGTGATCCACGCCGACTACCGGGCCGCGCTCAACGCGCTGGACGCCGGCCGCATCCAGGAAGCATCCGAACGGTTCGGGACGCTTCGCGGGCATCCCGATCCGTTCGTCGCCGCCAACGCCGCGTACTTCCAGGCGCGTACACTGGTCGAGCAGGGCGACTTCGAGCGGGCGCTGGCCGCGCTGTCGGACCTGGAATCGCGAACCGAATCGGACCGGCTGCACACGCCGTACGCCCCGCACTCGTGGTTCCTGCGCGCCGCATGCCAGGCGCGCAGCCTGGAGTTTGACGCCGCCGAGCAGAGCCTCGCCGAGCTCCGCAGCCGTTTCCCGGACGCCCCGGAGCCGGTGCGGGTCGGCGCGCGGCAGCTTCAACTCGAAGTCGAGCGGCGGCAGACCGGGACGCTCGACGAAGTCTCGACCGTCATGACGTTCGTCGCCGACCGGCTGAACGTCGCAGACCCCGGCGACACAACGCGCTCGCGCCAGGAAGAGATCGTTGCGCTGCTCGACCGCCTGATCCAGGACCAGGAGCAGCAGGAGAAACAGGCCGGCGGCGGCAGCGCTCGCCGCGGCGGACGACCGTCCCAGCATGCCGCGCCTCCGACGACGCCGCGCGAGGAATCCGCGGCCCCGGAAGGCTCAGCCCAGATCGGCGAGCTGCATGGCGCGCCGCGTGCCGCGGCGGGCGAATCGTGGGGCAACCTCCCGCCGGCGGAGCGCGAGAAGATCCTCCAGTCCATCCGCGAGCGGTTCCCGTCGCGATACCGCGAGCTGGTCGAGCAGTACTATCGCGCGCTGGCGGAGAACAAGTGACGCAGGATTCGACGACTCCCCGGCATTCGCGGCGTACGCCGGTTTCGCGACGCGGCATTTGGGCCGCGGCCCTTGCGGTGTGCACCCTGCTGCCGGCCCACGCGCCCGCGGCCGTCGAAGTCGAAGTCACAGCGCTCGACGGCCGCGTGGTGCGAGGAAGCTTGGTGAGCGCCGTCCCCGAGCTCGTCGTGCGCGCCGAGGGCGGCGACGCCCCGTTCTCCTGGGAGGAGCTCCTGTCGCTTCGGCCGACCGCCGCGGCGTCACGCGATGCGGCAAGCGCGCCCGCGGCGCCTTGGCGGTTTACGCTCACCGACGGATCGAACTTCGCGGGCGCGATCGAGTCGGTCCAGCCGGCCGGAGTCGACGTCCGCCTCCCGACCGGCGAAGGCGTGACCGTCGAGTCATCCGCGATCGCGTCGCTGGTGTCGGTGCATTTAGACCAAGACGCGCACCGCAAGCTGCAAGATGTGCAGCGCGAGCCGGACCGAACGGAAGACATCGCCGTCGTCCGCGGCGACGGGCAAACCGTCGTGCTGCGCGGGGCGCTCCGCGGATTCGAGTCGCGGCGCATCCTGTTCAACTGGAAAGACCGCGAGTTGCCGATTCCCTGGGAGCGATTGGCCGCGCTGCTGCTGGTCCGCACCGCTGAGCAGCGCGAGGCCGTGCGGGTCCGCACGGCGCCCGGCGACCTGTTCGCCGGCCGCATCGTCGCGGACGACGATGCGGGCGTCACGGTGCGCTCCGCCGCGCTCGGAACGCTGCGCATCGCCTGGGCGCGCATCGAGCGCATCGACTCGCACGCCGCGCGCGTCGTGTACCTCTCGGCCGTCGAGCCGGACGTCTACGAGTTCGAACCGCTTCTCGAACGACGCTGGCCGCTTGAGCGGGACCGCTCGCTCGGCGGCGGCCCGATTCGCCTGGGCGGCCGCGCGTATTCCCGCGGGATCGTGATGCACAGCCGCTCGCGCGCCGTTTTCGCGCTCGGCGGATCCTTCCGCAACTTCGCCGCGGTCGTCGGCGTGTCTGACGACGTCGGACACTTCGGCGACGCGGCGGTGCGCGTGCTGGGCGACGGGCGCGTGCTCTGGGAGGCCGCGAATCTGCGCGGTGGAGACCCGCCGGTCGAGCTGACGCTCAGCGTCGCCGGCGTGAAGCGGCTGGAGCTCGTGGTGGACTACGGCGAAGCCCTCGACCTGGGCGACCACGTGGCCTGGGCCGATGCGCGGTTGGTCCCGTGAACTCCATGTGTCGAGACGCTGCGCCCAAAAATCAATCGTCGCCACGCGGTGCCCGCGCAGCGGCGGTCGCCGTCGTCGCGCTCTGCGCCGTTGTCCAAGGCGTTCAGGATCAAGCGGCCTCGCCGGATTCCGCGCGCGCCACCGTCCGCGATGCCGAACGCCGCCGCATCCAGATGGTCGCCCGCGCGGCGGAAAGCGTGGTCTGCATTTTTTCCGACCGCGAACGGTCTTCCGGCGGCAGCGGCGTGATCATTTCCGAGGACGGCACGGGGCTGACAAACTTCCACGTGGTTCAGCCGTTCCTGGACTCTCGCGAGGGATTCGGCGGGCTTTCGGACGGCAAGCTCTATCCGCTCCGCGTGCTGGGGATCGACCCCAGCGGCGACATCGCGATGTTCCGGCTCAGCGGGCGGGAGCGCTTCGTTGCCGCGCCGCTGGCCGATTCCGATGCGCTTCACGTGGGGCAGTGGGTCGCCGCGATGGGCAACCCGTTCCTGGTCGCCGAAGACTTCACCCCGACGCTCACCGTGGGCATCATCAGCGGCCTGCACCGCTACCAGGAAGGGCAGGGGAACCTGCTCGAATATGCCGATTGCATCCAGGTCTCCACGTCGATCAATCCGGGAAACTCCGGCGGCCCGTTGTTTGACATGGACGGGCGCGTGATCGGCATCAACGGACGGGCGTCGTTCGAAGAGCGCGGGCGGGTCAACGTCGGCCTCGGCTACGCGGTGACGATCAACCAGGTGCGACGCTTTCTGCCGGGCCTGCGCGCCGGCCGGCTCGTCGAGCACGGCGCGCTGGGCGCCACCGTGCGCGGCGTGGGACCAGAACTGATGGTCGATGCGATTCAGGACTTCTCCGCGGCGGAAAAGTGCGGGCTGGCGCTCGGCGACATGCTGACGCACGTCGCTGGCCGACCCGTGCGAACCCCCAACGAATTCAACAACGTGCAGGCGATCCTCCCCGCGGACTGGCCCGTCCGGCTTCAATTCATGCGGGACGGAACGCTGCACGCAATCACGGCGCGCACGGATCGACTCACCACGGGGTTGCCGCTCGTCTACCTCGTCGATCTGGAACACAATCACGCCGAGATCGGCCGGCAGCTCGAGCGGTTCGAGCAGCGCGCGCGCATTCGCAATGCAGATGCCGCCGCCGCAAGCTGCGAGCTGCGCGTCGGGCCGTCCGACGCGTCCGGTACACAGCCGATCGTCGTCCGCGTCGGCGCGGACGCGGACGCGTGCTTGGGCCTTCATTCGCTCGGGCCGTGCGTACAGGACGCCTCTGCGATCGACTGGTCCGCCGAATGGGGTGCGATCTGCCACCCGCTGCTCTGGCCGCCGCGCATCGAGCTTGGCTGGGAGCTCATCGGCGGCGACGAGATCGCGGGCTGCGTCGCTTCGGTCGTCGAGCGACGCTGCGCGGACGGGGTCCGGCTGCGATGGAAGTTCGCCTACGACGACGACGCCCTGCTCCAGGCCACGATCGGCGACGACCAGCAGCCCGAGTGCATCCGCTGGACTGTAGCCCTGGCGCAACAGTCGTTTAACGGCGCGTGGCCAACGGCCTGGGTCCGCGAGGGACCGGAAGGGCGGACGTGGATCGTGCAAGTCGGTTCGTTCTCCGTGGCCGATGCGCCACCCGCATCAAGGCCGACGAACGCAACGGAGCCCAGCGCGTCCGCACCGTCCGAGTCAGGAGGCACGCCGTGAGCTCCCCGCGCGTGCGCGACGCGTTCGATCCGCCGGTTTCAGCCGGTCGTACCGCGAGCGTGCCGATGGTCTCCAGTGCCCTGGCACCGGCGGGAACTGGGATTTTCCGCCACGGTCCGGGACGCCGGCGCAGATTCCCGGGCGCTCGCGGCGTCCCTTTCCTGATCGGGCTATGGACTTGCGCCACCCGAGTCCCCGTCGGCGCCGATCACGCCGCGGATTCACGCCTTGAAACCGCGATCCAAGTCGCGGAGCAACGCACGGTGAAGCTCCACGGGGGTGCAATCGGCCGCGAACACGGCTACGGCTCCGGGGTGCTGGTATCGAGCGACGGCCTGATCGTGACCACGGCCGCCGCGATGCTCGAAAGCCCTGCGCTGCGGTGCGTCCTGGCGGACGGTCGGCGCTTCCCGGCGAAGATCACGGCGCGCGACGAAGAGCATCAGCTTGTGCTGCTCAAGATCGATGCGGACGGTCTACCCTTCTTTGAGCTTGGTGAAAGCTCGCGTGTGCTCGTGGGTGACTGGGTTGTCGCGGCCGCGAACCCGTTCAAGGTCGCCCAGGGCAACGAACCCGTTTCGTTCATGGTGGGAATTCTCTCGGGGCGCACCGTGCTCGCCGCGCGGCGCCGCGCGCAGGACTTCCCGTACCGCGGTCCGATCCTGCTGCTGGACATGATCGTGGCGACGCCGGGGTCCTCCGGCGGCGCAGTCGTCGATCTCGACGGGCGGCTCGTGGGGCTGATCGGCCGCCCGGTCATCGGCGCCCAGACCAACACCTGGCTGAATTATGCGCTGCCCGTGGAAGTCGTGACGGAGTTTCTACGCGCGGCCGACGCTGGGGAACTGGCCCAGCCCGCGCCTGCCGCCGCCTCGCGGCCGCATGGTCTGACGCCCGAGGACCTAGGACTGAGGCTGTTCGACGTGGGCGGTCGAGTCCGCCCCGCGTACATCGAGCGGGTGCGCGGCGGGTCGCCCGCAGCGCTCGCCGGTCTGCGCGCCGACGACCTGGTTCTCTCGGTCGGCGGTCGGGCGACGGCGACGTGCGACGAGCTGCGGGAAACGGTTGCGAGCCTACAGCCCGGCTCGACCGTGGCGCTCGTCGTCAAACGCGGAGAGCAGGTGCTCGAGTTGACCCTGACCACGACGGAGCCCGCGCAATGAGCCGGGTCGCGCTTTCATTCGTCTCGTGGCTTGCCGTCGGCGCGGCGGGTCTCTCTGCCCCAGAGCGATCCCCGCCGGTTGCGGAGGACGCGCTGCGCGACGTGGTTCGGGCCGCAACCGCGACGGTCGCTCCGAGCATCGTCCGGATCGACACCATCGGCGGCGTTCAACCCGTGGAAAGGGCGAACGACAGCCAGCCGGCCGAAGCCGCGTTTCGCACGGCGGACGGCCCAACCACCGGCGTCGTGTGGTCCTCCGACGGCTACGTCGTCACCAGCAGCTTCAACTTCTCGCGCGATCCGTCGATCATCACGGTCACGCTGCATGACGGCTCAAAGCACGTCGCGCGGCTCGTCGCCCGCGACCGCGTGTCGCGCCTGGCGCTGCTCAAGATCGAAGCCGAGGGGCTGCCCGTTCCGCACTGGTTGCCCGTCGAAGCCGCGCCGCCGGGGAGTTGGGCAATCGCGGCGGGATTCGGCCATGGAACCGCCGAGCCGAGCCTGTCGGTCGGCGTAATCAGTGCGGTTCGGCGCATGAACGGCGTGGCGGTGCAGACCGACGCCCGCATCTCGCCGGCCAACTACGGCGGTCCGCTGTTCAACATCGATGGCGGCGTGATCGGCATCTGCGTCCCGATGGGACCCGGGGAGGACGAGATCGCCGACGCGCAGTGGTACGATTCGGGTATCGGCTTCGCCGTTCACTACGAGCACCTTAGCGACCGCGTCGCACGCCTGATGACCGGGCGCGACCCGCGGCGCGGTGTGCTCGGCGTGACGTTCGATTCGCGCGATGCCGTCGCGGGAATCCCCGAGTCGCAGCCGGACGCTCCCGCCGGAATCCGCATCATGGCCCCGCCGGTCGGCCCCGCCGCCGCCGCCGGGTTGCAGGAAGGCGACGTCGTGACGCGCATCGACGGTGTTCCTACACCGCGATTGGTCGACGTCCGTCGTCAACTCGTCCGTCGGGCCGCAGGAGACCGCGTGGCGATCGAGTTCTGGCGCGCCGGCCAGACGCGGACGGCGGAGATCGCACTTGCGGCGCCGGAGGAGCTTCGCCCCGCTGCGTCGCAGCCCGGCGGCTAACCCGCGGAGCGTACGCGCGGGCCTCCCGGGCGTATACAATCCGCCCGTGCGCGCCGCCCTGTTCGTCACGTGCCTGACCGACACGTTTTTCCCGCGAGCCGGCGAGGCGGTCGTTCGTGTGCTGCGGCACTTCGGCTGTGCGGTCGAGTTCCCGCCGGCGCAGACCTGCTGCGGCCAACCCGCATACAACAGCGGCTTCCACCGCGCCGCTCGCGACGTGGCCGCACACTGGGTCGAGGTCTTCGACCCGTACGAGTGCGTGGTCACGCCCTCGGCGTCCTGCGCGGCGATGATCAGCCGGCACACGCCGGAACTCCTCGCGGACGACCCCGCCTTGAAGCGCGCGGCCGAGCGGCTTGCCGAACGAACGTATGAATTCTCGGTGTTCCTGCGCGACCGGCTGCTCGTGGACACCGCCGCACTGCTGCGGATTGCCGAGCCGTTCACGGTCCACTACCCGTGCCACGCACGCGGCGTTTACAGCGTCGGCGAGCTGTGCGCTTCGCTGCCCGGCGAGGGGCCGAACGGACTCCGGCTTCCGCGGCACACGGATCTCTGTTGCGGATTCGGCGGGATGTTCGCCATCGATCAGCCGCAGATCAGCGGGGCAATGGCCGGTGACAAGCTCGACGAGCTCGCGGCTACCCGCGCGGAGCTGGTGGTCTGCAATGAGGCCGGCTGCACGCTGAACCTGATGGGCAGTGCGAACCGCCGCGGCATGTGCCTGCGCTTCCGTCACGTCGCAGAGCTGCTGGCGGAATCGCTGGGGCTGCTGGAGCCGGCCCCATGAGCACGCCCACCGGGTTCAAGCAGCGTGTTGCCGACGCGATCTCCGACGCGCGCCTGGTGCGGGCGGTCCACCTGGCCACGCTGCACAAGGTCGAATCGCGAGAGGCGTCGTTCCTCGCCATGCGCGATCCGGAGGCCATCCGCGACGCCGCCGCGCAGATCAAACGCCGCACGCTCCGCAACCTCCCTCGCTACCTGGAGCAGTTCGCCGAGTCGGTCGCGCGGCGCGGGGGCCAGGTCCACTTCGCCCCGGATGCTGCGGCCGCCCGGCGAATCGTGTGCGAAATCGCCCGTGCCTCCGGCGCAAAGCTGGCCGTGAAGTCCAAGAGCATGGCGACCGAGGAGATCGAGCTGAACCCCGCGCTCGAGGCCGCGGGCCTGCGGATCGTCGAGACCGACCTGGGCGAGTTCATCGTGCAGATCGACCGCGACCGTCCGAGCCACATCGTCACGCCGATCATCCACAAGACGCGCCAGCAGGTCGCGGCGGCGATGGTGCGAGCGATCGGCTGCGAGTACACGGACGACCCGGCTCGACTGACACAGATCGCCCGCGCCTATCTGCGCGACGTGTTTCAGCGCTGCGAGCTGGGAATCACCGGCGTGAACTTCGGTGTGGCCGAGACGGGCACGTTGTGCATCTGCACAAACGAGGGCAACGGCCGCATGACCGTGACCCGGCCGCGCGTTCACATCGCGCTGATGGGCATCGAGAAGCTCGTTCCGCGGCTGCGCGACTTGGCGCCGATGCTCAAGCTCCTGTCGCGCTCCAGCACGGGCCAGCCGATGACGGTCTACACCACGCTCATCACCGGACCGCGCGCCGCCAACGAGCCGGACGGCCCGCGCGAACTGCACGTCGTGCTGCTGGACAATGGCCGATCCCGGCTGCTCGGCGGCGACTACGAGTCCGTGCTGAGCTGCATCCGCTGCGGCGCTTGTCTGAACGCCTGCCCGGTGTACCGAAACATCGGCGGCCACGCGTACGCCAGCGTCTATCCCGGCCCGATCGGCAGCCTGGTCACCCCCCTGCTCGCCGGGCTGCACCGGAACGCCGACCTGCCGCGGGCCTCGAGCCTGTGCGGCGCCTGTCAGGCGGCCTGCCCGGTCAAGATTGATATCCCGGGTCTGCTGGTCAAGCTCCGCCGGGACAGCGCAGCCGCTCAGCCGCTCAGCAAGCGGGCCGCGATCGCCCTGTGGGCCTGGTTGATGACGTCGCCTGCGCGCTACGAGGCTGCCCAGGGATTGCTTCCGCTCCTGCTCCGCGGCGACGCCGACGGCTGGATTCACGCCGCGCCAGGCCCGGCCGCCGCTTGGACGCACAGTCGAGACCTGCCGGCCCCGCCGCGAGAGACGTTTCGCTCGCTCTGGAGATCGAGGCTGCAAGATGGAGCGTGATGCGAGCCGCGACAGTGCCCGTCATCCGGACGCCCGCGTCAGCCCGGCCATGCGGGCATTCATCGCCGGCTTGCGCCGGAAAGCGGCCAACGCTCCGGACGACGCCGGCGATTGGGAGTCCAGCCAGATTCGCCAGGTAAGCCGCGCGGACGATCTGCCCGCACGCTTCGCCGTCGCCGCGGAGAAAGCAGGCGCCGCCGTCCAGCGCGCCTCGATCGAAACCGCCGCCCAGAGCGTGCGAAGCGTCATCGAAGCTCGTGTTGCGCAGCGCATTCACGTCCCGCCGTGCGACGACGGCGTGCTGGCCGGAACCTTGCGTAAGCGAGTGCTGGCGGCACTGTCTCAGATGCCCGTTCTGGTCTCTTGCGACAACGCCGACGCCGCACTATTCGTCGCCGACGCCTCGGTCACGGGCGCGTCTGCCGCGATTGCCGAAACCGGCACGATGGTCTGCACGACTGCCGGCGGACAGACGCGCGGCTCGACGCTTTACGCGCCGGTGCACATCGTGCTGCTCGGGAGATCACAGATTATGCCCGACCTGTGCGACTACTTCGATGAGGCGTGCACACGGGGCGAATTGCCCTCGAACGTGAACCTGATCACCGGACCAAGCAAGACCGCGGACATTGAAGGCGTGCTCGTCGTCGGCGTCCACGGCCCGGGCGCTCTGCACATCGTGATCGTCGATGATTTGTAGTGCTGCGGACACGGGCAAGCATGCCCATCGGCCCCGCACGCCCGCACGGATCGCCCCGGAGGCCTGTCAGTACCGACGGATCACGCCGACCACCACGCCCTGAATCGCAACGTCCTTGGCGAAGATCGGCTCGTACGCCGGATTCGCCGCCTCGAGTCGGACGCCATTGGGCGTGCCATAGATACGCTTCAGCGTCGCTTCCTGGCCCGCGATCAGGGCCACGACCATCTCGCCGTCGCGGGCCGTCTCGCGGCGCTCGACCACGACAAAGTCGCCGTCACAGATGTTGTCGCCGATCATGCTGTCGCCGCGGACGCGCAGCACGAAGTTCCCGTGCGAAGAGACAAACATTTCCTCCAGGTCGAGAACTTCGCGGTTCTCGATCGCCTCGATCGGGAGGCCGGCCGCGATCGTCCCCGCAAGCGGCAGCAGCGTGGCGCGCTCGTCCGGGAACTTGTACCCGTCGTTAAGTTGCAAAGAGCGTGCCTTGTGCCGCGAGCGCCTCAGAAAGCCCTTCTTGTGCAGGGCGGCGATGTGCTCGAACACGGTCACCTTGCTGACCCCGAACTCGTCGGCGAGTTCCTGCATCGTCGGTGCGTAGCCGCGGGCGCGCGTGTAGTCGCGAATGTAGGTCAGCACGCGAAGCTGCTTCGGCGTGAGCGACGCCGGACGCCTGCGGGCCGCAGGCCTGGGGCGACTCATCAGACCACTCCTCAGCAAGGTATGCGGACAGCGAACCGAGGATCACCGGCGGGAGCGCGCGAGCCTGGCGACCGTTCGCCCGGGCGTGCCACGCGGAAACACGGGCGTCATCAGTCGCCAGCGTTTCATCCAGCAAGCGGGCGTTGGCGTTCAGAAGCTCGGCGAGGCGGGCAACATCCTGGTCGGTAAGGCGCTCCACGCGCACATCGCCAAGCCGTGGGCCGGAATCATGAACCGCCTGGCGAAAATCGCCGCCGGGGCCCAGCACGCAAAGCGTTCGCGCGTTCATGCGTTGCATAATCACGGCGCACTCCTTTGCACCGACACACACTTTCTGCCGCGTGTGCGTCGCCGAGTCCTTGTACAAATACTACCCTAACATTCACCGCCTGTCAAGCCGAATCCGACAATCTTGCGACATCGGACCGCCTATTCCTGCGACTCCCGGAGCACAACCGCGCTATAGCTTGGGGGCAGCCGAGCACAGGGTTTCGCGCACCGTAAACCCATAGGTGAACGTCGCTTACCCGAACAACGTCCGACCGTCTCGGCCCGTGATCGCGAACGCGCCCACGGTCGCCGCGAACAATCTTGACGGAGTACGTTCAATCATGCACGCCTGCGGGCCATTCGTCGCACGAGCCGGCTACTAGGCCCGGTCCGGCACGCGCACATTCCGAGTCCGCATAGCCATCGAAAGTCGCTCGCCGTCGCGCGGCGGCCCGCGCGCACTCGTCGTCTTGCGATCCGAGCGGCCGGGCGAGTCTCGAACAGGTCTCATAGGCCGGTCGGCGCGAAATTCAGGTCCGCATATGTCTCCTAGGTCCTTTCATTATCATAGTTTGCGCGCTTTTTTCTCTGGCGACCGACGCCCCACCGTGCTACACTTGGGAAACCGGAGGAGGAGGTTGCAATAGCCCCAGCCGCCTAGACGAAGGCGCTCAACACGGGAAACCAGAGCTGCCGTTCTGCGCTTCGTCCCATCGGGGGCTGCTGCCGGATTCACCTGGAGGGGTGGGTCGCCGCGCAGCAGATTCGTCGCACCTCCCAATGATCTCAGGTTCGCCGCCGACGCGGCACGTTCGGTGCGGTCGCTCGTTGTCTCGAGCAGCCGTCCACGGAGAAGGTCTGCGCCAAAGGAGGTGTCACGATGATGCGCGCGTTCAGCAGCCTTGGAGTTCTCGGTGCAATAGCGGTCGCCGGCGGTCTTTCGGCTGGTGCACAGGCCGCGACGCTCAGCGCCACGTTCCACGGGGCCTCGCCCAGCCTCACCATCGAGCTTTCGCTCGACGGCGGCGATGACTACGACGATTACACCGCCGGACTGATGAACTGGACCAAGACCGGCGGCGACTATGACGGCGTCGACGGCGATTACTCGACGTTCTGCATCGAGCTCACCGAGCACGTGCACAGCGGCGACAGCTACACCTTCGACGTCGTGGACACCGAGCTCGCTCCGACTTCCGCAAGCATGGGAATCGGCAAGGCCGATCTCATCGACGAGCTGTACGGCCGGTTCTTCGGCGGCCTGGACTTCGATGATCCCGGCGAGATGGCCGCGTTCCAGCTCGCGGTTTGGGAGATCGTCTACGACAGCGGAGTCGACCTCACCGACGGGTGGTTTCGCGCCGCGAGCGGATCGTACCGATCGCTGGCTCAGTCGTACCTGAGCTCCCTCGACGGCAGCGGACCACGCCTGGCCGTTGAAGCGCTCGCCCGCGAGGGTGTGCAGGACCAGCTCATCGTACCGGAGCCGGCGTCGGCCCTGCTGCTGAGCCTGGCGCTGGCGGCGTGGCGCCGCCGCTGATGCGCCGAACGATGTAACGACAGCTTTACGTGGGGATTGGGTCGATCGCGCGAGCCCGGCGGCCCAATCCCCTCAAGCTCAAGATGCCGCCCGCAGAGTGAAACCGGCCCCGAATAATCCCGTAGTCTCGGACCCTCGAGCCCGACCGGAAGACCGGTTCGTCAACAGCGTCTTGGTGAGGTCTGCCGCAGGCGGCCGAAGCATCTCCCGCACATGCGAGCCATCGTCGTCCCCGCCGACTCACTGCCCGCATTGGCTGGACAGCAGGGAATGGAACCGCTCGCTCATGCACGTCTGCTGCCCGTTGTACGTCCCCAGCCAGCCCGCGAAGCGATGGTAGAACACCTCCGTCACCTGCCCGCACATCGCCGCCACCGCTTCTTCCGCCGTGGCGAACTCGCCTGTGACCGGCGATAGCACGGCCATCACCGAGCAGTCGTTTCCGCCGCCTTCCAGCGAGCAGAGCGTGATTCCGGCGGCCACCTCGTCCACCCGCCGGACCTCGAGCTGCCCGTTGGTGCAGATTTGCGACGTGATGTACACCTTGTAGCCCGGCGCAGCGCTGATGCCGATGCTGTACGTGGCCGTCCCGAGCACGGCACCCGTGCTTGAATCCCGCGCTTCCGCCACCAGCGACACGAAACCCGCGGCCGTGGCGGTCACACTGGTGGACGATCCGGAGCTCGACCCCAGCGTGGCGCCGCCGCCGAGCAGGTCCCACGTGATTGAGGCGCCGGCCACCGAACTGGACGCGCTGTAGCTGCCGCTGCCGCCGACCATCAGCTCGTTCGGTCCCTGGATCGTGACCGTTGCACTGGTCGCGGCGCCGGTGGAGCCACCGACCGACGTCGTCCCGCCCGGTGCGGGTTGGACTTCGACGTACATCGAGCGCGCGTCGTAAACGTCGTCGCTGCCATCGACATCGGTCACCTCGACCTCGATCAGGTGCTGGCCGGGCTGGTCGATGGTCAGCCCGATCGAGTTGCTGGTCCCGCGGTACACCTCAGCGCCATTGACGGTCCAGGTGTAGTAATACTGCGTCACCCACCTGGGCCCCGCGACCGTAGCGGTGGCGGTGGATTCCTGACCGGCGACCATCGGATCCGGATCGATCGTGATGGTCGTCGTCAACTCCTGGCTCAGCATGTTCAGGAATTGCAGCCCGCTGCACGTAGCCGATGGTCCGGCGCCCAGCGCCCCCACACCCGCCACGGCGAACAACGCGAACACAGACCGGTGTGTCATTTCAGGCTCCTTGAGTTGACAAGCAGGCGGTGGGTGCGCGGCGAGCGCGCCCCTACATCGGTATCCAGCCGTTTCGCAGGCAACTTGAGTGCGACCCCGACGGAGGCGGCCAAGGGAACTGTTATCAGCCAGATCGGCGTGGAGAACGGAAATCTCGGCGGGGCGGCTTGTGTAAAGATGCACTCTCAAGAGCGAGCGCGTGAGCCGTCGCTTCATTCAATCGCCGTGCCCTCGTCCACCGTACCCGCGACTTACGTTCCGGCGTCAACGGCTGCGGCCGCCGGCGCACGAGACAGGTGCTCGCGCAACACGTCCAGCAGCCTTCCCGGCTCCATCAGCCGCTTCGGCAGCCGCCAGTGGACCGTGTTGTGGTCCGGGACGCGCGGCGAGCCGAGGCTGTTGGAGAACAGCGGCTCTACGCGTTGGATGTCGTCGATCGCAAACACCACGTCCGGCCCGTCCAGCACGATCGAGCGCACCCCCCACTGCCCGGCCAGCACGCGGATTTCCGCGAGCGCCGCCAGCGTCTCCACTTCCGCGGGCGGCGGACCGAACGCGTCGCGCAGGTCCTCGCGCAGCGTCTGCACGTCTGCCGGGGAGCGGCAGCCCGCGAGGCGCTTGTAGACCTCCATGCGCTGGCGCTCGGCGTGGATGTAGCTGCGGGGGATCGACGCCGCCACGCCCAGGTCGAGGTTGACGGTCCGGTGCGTGTCGGCCGGCTCGTTGCGCAGCCGGCGCGCGGCCTGCTCCAGGAGCTGGCAGTACATTTCGTAGCCGACGGCCTCGATGTGCCCGGACTGTTCCGGCCCGAGGATGTTGCCCGCGCCGCGAATCTCCAGGTCGCGCATCGCGATCTGGAAGCCCGCGCCCAGGTGGCTGTACTGCTCGATCGCCTTGAGCCGTCGGGCCGCGTTGTCCTTCACGGGGTGCTTGGGCGAGAGCAGCAGGTAGCAGTACGCGCGGTGCTTGCTGCGGCCGACGCGGCCGCGGAGCTGGTGCAGGTCCGCCAGGCCGAAGCGGTCGGCGCGGTTGATGAAGATCGTGTTCGCCGCGGGGATGTCCAGCCCGGATTCGATGATGTTCGTGGCGACCAGGATGTCCGCGTCGCGCCGCATGAAGCGCAGCATGACCTCTTCAAGCTCGTGCGCGTTCATCTGCCCGTGGCCCACGACGACCCGCGCGTCGGGCACGAGCGCGCGGACGTGGTTCGCCACCGTGTGGATGTCGCGCACGAAGTTGTGCACGAAGTACACCTGCCCGTCGCGGCTCAGCTCGCGCAGCAGCGCCTCGCGGATCAGTTCGTCGTCCCACATCCGCACCTGCGTCACGATCGCCCGGCGGTCCAGCGGCGGCGTCGCCAGCGACGAGATGTCGCGGATGCCCAGCATCGCCATGTGCAGCGTGCGCGGGATCGGCGTGGCGCTGAGCGTGAGCACGTCCACCGTGGCGCGCAGCCGCTTGAGGCGCTCCTTGGCGTCCACGCCGAAGCGCTGCTCCTCGTCGATGATCACCAGCCCCAGGTCGGCGAAGCGTACGTCCGCGGAGAGAATGCGGTGGGTGCCGATCAGCACGTCGACCTGCCCCTTGCGAGCGCGCTCGACGATCTTCGCCTGCTCGGCCTTGCTGCGGAAGCGCGAGAGCACCTCCACCGTGAACGGATAGTCCGCCAGCCGCTCACGGAACGTCTGGTCGTGCTGCTCGGCGAGCACGGTCGTCGGCACAAGCACCGCCACCTGGCGGCCGTACTCGACGACCTTGAACGCCGCGCGGATCGCCAGCTCGGTCTTGCCGAAGCCCACGTCGCCGCACACCAGGCGGTCCATCGGCCGCGTGCGGTGCAGGTCGGATTTGATCTCGGCCAGGGCGCGGAGCTGGTCTTCGGTTTCCTCGTACAGGAATGATCCTTCGAACTCCGCCTGCCAGGCCGTGTCGTGCGGATACGCGACGCCGTCCATCGTCTCGCGCTGCGCCTGAATCGCCAGCATTTCCGCGGCCAGGTCGCTCACCGCCTCGGCCACGCGCTCCTTGGTGCGCTTCCAGGCCGTCCCGCCCAGCTTGCTGAGCCGCGGCCGGCCGCGGACGCTGCCGATGTACTTCTGCACGACGTGAATCTGGCTGACCGGCACGTGCACGACGGCGTGGTCGGCGAACTCAATCGCCAGGTACTCGTCGCGCCGCCCGGCGCGCTCCACGGATTTCAGCCCCTGAAACCGGCCGATGCCGTGCATCACGTGCACGACGTAGTCGCCCGTGTTCAGGTCGAAAAAGCTGTCGATCGGCCGCGCGGGCGCGACCTTTCGCAGCGTCCGCCGCATGCGGTAGCGCGCGAACAGCTCGTGGTGCGGGACGAACGCCGTGTCGCGCCAGCGGAAACCGCGGTGCAGCACGCCGATCTCGGCCGCCGGGCGCGCCGCCGCGCCCATATCCGGCTGTTCCGCGAGCAGCTCCTCGAAACGCTGTCGCTCCGGCAGGTTGTCGCACAGCACGACCACGCGGTACTCCGCCGCCAGCTCGCGCAGCGTCGCCAGCGACTCGGCGCCACGGGCGTCGAAGTGCGGCAGCGCCGCCACGTCGAAGCGCACGGCGCGCTCGTCGCCGCTCACGAAGCGCTGGAGATGGAGCTGCGTGAACTCCGCCGCCCGGCGAAATACCGCTTCCGCGGGGATCAGTTCGATCCGCTCGCCGAGGCGCTGCCAGTACGTGCGGCCCAGCTCCTGCGCTTCGACCGGCTCGTGGAACGCGACGATCGTTTCGGCGGGGAGCAGCGCCAGGAAGCTCGTGCTCGCCCCCGGTGCGGCCGAATGCTCCGCCGCGCGGGCGGGAATCGTCGCGCTCTGCACGGTGTGCGTCGAGCGTTGTGTGCCCGGCTCGAACAGGCGGATCGACTCGATCTCGTCGCCGAAGAACTCGATCCGCAACGGGTCGCCCATTCCGCGGCCGTAGACGTCGATGATTCCCCCGCGGCGTGCGAAGTCGCCGGGCACCTCAACCTGGTCGCAGCGGGCGAAGCCGTGGCCCGTCAGCCACGCGGAAACCTCGTCGGGATCGAGCCGCTGCCCCGCCGCGAGACTCAGCGAAGCCGACGCGATCGCCTCGCGCGACGGCACGGGCTGCATCAGAGACTGGATCGGCGCGACGATCACCCGCGCAGCGTTCGGCGCGGAGCCGCCGTCTCCGCCCGTGAGTTGCGGGCTTCCGACGAGTTGGACACAGAGCCGCAGCCGCTCGGCGGCGAGCTCGTCATCGGCGGTCTGCTCGCCCGGAAGCGATTCGAGCGCCGGCAGCAGCTCCGGCTTCGCGTCCGCGGCGGTCTCAATGTCATCACGGAAGTCGTCGGCGTCGTCGGAGTGGGCTGTGACGAGCAGGAGCGGGCGGCCGAGACGCTGCGCGGACATCGCGGCGACGATGGGCGCAGACGATCCCCACAACCCTTCGGCGACGACCGCCCCCTGCGCGGAGGCCAGCCGGTCGATCAGGGCGGCAAAGCGCTCATCGGTGCGGATCGCATCGAATGCGTCCACGCGTGCATTCTACGAGATGACCACCGACGTTGCCTCGGCTGCCGCATGCCTGCGCGCAACGCCGTCTCATTTGCTCCGCCCGCTTCTCTCAGCGGGAGCGCTGTCAGCCGTGCTCACTCGCTGGCCCCGTTTTCACGGGGTTATCCTGCGGCTTCGCACGGCGCAAACGCCAACACGGACGCCCAGCGTGCGTTATCGGCTTCCGCGTCACACCCCGGACCATGCGCGCTGCGTTCGCCGTTCACCGCCCCGCGCGGAGCGAAACTGCGCTCAACGTATGCCCTGATCGAACGCGGCGGGGCGCCAGCTCGGTCCCTTAACAAACTGCCGAGCTTTGCACCCCGCGACGCGCTCTAGGACGCAGCGCCGGCGGCCTTCGTCACCGCCCCGACGCGCCTCGCATCGCACGCCGCGCCTTGCCGCCGCATTTCGGACCCTCACCTCCCCGGAATCCGCGATGAAGTTCGGTCCGAAGAGCGCCGAAACGAGTGCGGGTTGAGCAACGAGCTGAGGGGGCCACCTTGGCCGCATGCATCCCGATCCGTCGTGAAAGGCAGCGACCCCGAGGGGCGCCGGCATGTGTCGCGTGCCCCGACGCCCCCAGTTTGGGACGAGTGCTTAATTTCAGCCGGCCGAAATCGGCTCGCGCCGCCCAGGCCGGGGAGCCGCAGGCATGCTGATGACCGTCGACCTCAATCCGAAGCAGGCCGCGCGTGTGCTCGAGCAGGCCGCCCGCAGCCACGCCGCGCTCCAGTTGGAGCCGCGCAACCGTGCCGACGGCATGGTGATCGCGGCCACACTGGTGCGCATCGAGGGCAACCTGATGTGCGTGGCGCTGGAGAAGGACTGCGGCCTGACTCCCGTGGACCTCATCGGCGCGTTCTGCGAAGCGCAGTTGCCGCTCGAAGGCCAGATGTACTCGTTCACCACCTGCGTGTTGGACGTGCCCGACGGCGACCCCCCGAGCCGGGTGATGGTCTCGGCGCCCGAGGTCGTCCAGGTTGCCAACCGCCGCCGATTCGAGCGCACCAACGCCACGGTCGCGTCGCAGGTGCGGATCTACGTGCCGGGGGTCGATGCTCCGTGCGTCGGTCTGCTCACCTGCGTGAGCGCCGGCGGACTGTCGTGCGTGCTTCCGGGCGCCAGCGCCGGCGACGCGCTGCTCGTAGGCGACGAGGTCCGCGCGCAGTTCGAGCTCGCCGGAGTGACCGGGACGTTCGACCTGCGGGTCGTGATCTGCACCAAGCGCGCCGGCCCGGACGAACTGCACCTCGGTCTGGAGTTCGCCACTCGCGGATATTCCCCCGCTGAGGTCAAAACGCTGGAGGCTTTCCGCGCCACGCTCGCGGAAGTCTTCGCGGACCATCTCGACGCCAATGGTGAAGCATGAAACCCCGACGCATTCTCGCCTCCGAGGAAACACGCGAAATCATCGACGCCGCCGTCGCTGAGCACGCGATAACCGTCGTGTCCGTCCAGCAGGACGACGGCTGGCGCACGTTCAAGAGCCGGTTCCTCGAACGCGATCCCGCCCGCAAGTTCTTCGTGCTCGACCAGCGCGCGTTGCACGGCACGACGCCCGTGCCGCTCATTTCGGGCCAGTACGTCGGAATCAGCTTCCGCAACCGCAGCCGAAAGGTCATGTTCGCCACCGTCGTCGAGGCCCGCGGCCGGTACATGATCGGCGGCGGCGAAGCCATCCCCGCCATCCGCTACCGCTGGCCGGCCTGCATGACCGAGCTCCAGCGCCGCGCGTACTTCCGCACGCCGGTGCCCGCGGGAGTGTACATGCACGTCAACGCCTGGCCCGGCGGCTCCACCGCTCGCGCGGCCGCACAGGGGTCGCCGCTCAGCGTCGTTTCGGGTGAGGCCGTGGACCTGTCCTGCGGCGGAACGCTGATGCGTGTAAACCAGATTTCGGCCCCGCAATGGACCGACGATCAGACCGTTGGCCTCGAATTGCACCTGCCCGACGGCCGCGGCCCCGTCGCGCTGAACGCCCACTACCGCGGCGCGCGGCATGAGCCGGACGGCAGCGTCTGCCTGGCGCTCCAGTTCGTGGGGCTTGAACTCTCGAACGAGGGGCGCGCCGCGCTGACCCGCATGGCGCGCTGCGTGCAGAAGTTCCATCGACAGATGCTCGCCAGCGAGTCGCGCAGCGGCCCGAGCCGCTTCGAGCTGTAGCGCCGCGTTCCGCGATCCGCCGACGTCGCCAGACAAGCCGGCTGCCCCCGACGCGCATCCGAACCCGACGCGCAAACGAGGGGGCCGGCGCTCCGGCGCCCGCCATCGCCGCGCGACGACTCCACGCCGCCGCATTCCCCTACGGCCGCGTCGGCGCCGCGCTGCGTGCCCCGCCCGCGCGTAGTTGCGGCGCGATCTCGTGCGCGCGCCGCAGGTGCCGCTGCCCTTCCACAATTTCGCCGCGACCGCACAACGTCTGCCCCAGCCCAAGATGCGCCAGTGGATGATCCGGCGACACCGCCAGCGCCTGGCGGTACAGCGCAACGGCTTCGCCGCTGCGGTTCTGACGTACAAGCAGCGCCGCGAGGTTCAGGTACGCGTCCACGTAGCGTGGATTGCACTCGATCGCGGTGCGCAATTCCGCCTGCCCCTCCTCCACGCGCCCCAGCGCAAGCAGCACCATCCCCGCGTTGTTGTGCGCCATCGCCTCGCCCGGACGAAAGCGCAACGCCTCGCGGTAGTGACGCAGCGCCTCCTCGCGCCGCGACGGATTGTCCGCGATCGTCCGGGCGTACATCGCGTGTGCGATCCATGACTGCGGCGACTTCCGAATCGCGTCCGTCCACAACCGCTCATTGCTGCGAAACCGCGCGGATTCCTGCGCTGTCCTCGCGCCCAGTGCCACGCAAAGCAGCACGCCCAGGCCGGCCGCGACGCGCCAAACGATCTCGGTCTCGGCTTGCCCGTGCCTTGCGAGCGAAACGCGCCCGACCGCGCGCTTAGCCAGGCTGCAAATCGCGGCGGCGGCAATGGCGATTACGCCCATGCTCGGAAGGTACGCGAACCGATCCGCCACGAGCGAGTACTTGAGGTAAAAGAACGGAACCACGCCGCTCACGGGCAACAGCGTTACCAGGAAGCACGCGATCACGACGAGCGGCGCACGCCCGATCCAGCGCCGGGCCCGGAACACCGCCGCCAGCAGCAGCGCCCAGATTCCGGTTGGCAACAGCGCGACGAGCGCATCGGGCGGCGGCGGGCGTTCATAGACGATCGACAGCCGCGCAGGCCAGAACAGTTGCAGCACGTAGAACCAGGCATTCGACCCGAGCAACCCGACGCGTTGCACCCGTGACAGATTGTGCTCGCCGAGGCTCGCCGCGTTCAGGGCGCTCTCGTATGCGATCACCAGTGCCGCCATCGCGCCGGACATCAGGAACAGCGGCGCCGCGCGAAGCAGGTCGCGCTTCGTCCATCGCCCCGTTTCCAGCCAGCGAACGAGCAGCGCAACCGCCGGCAGCGTGACCGTCGAGCTCTTGCTCAGCAGCGCGAGCGCGAACCAGCCCCATGCGGCGCGGCGGCATTGCCGTGTTCGCTCGGCTCCGGCGTCTTCTACCGTCCGCTCGGCCCGCAGGTATGCGCGCAGCGCCAGCAGGAAGAACACGCCCGAGAGCACGTTCCGCCGCTCCGTGATCCACGCGACCGACTCGACGTGCAGCGGGTGCAACGCAAACACCGCGGCCGCCAGCAGCGCTCCCGGGCAGCGCAGCTCCCGAAGCAGCGACCAAAGGAGCGTCGCCGTGAGCGCGTGCAGGGCGATGTTCACCAGTCGCGACGCGAGCGGCCAGTCGCCCCAGACCTGCCGCTCGATCCAGAACGTCGTGAAGGTCAGCGGGAAATACTGCTCGCTGCTCGTGGTCAGCCAGATTCGCGCCAGCCCGCCCCAGCCGCGCAGGTCCGGGTTGTTCGCGATATTGAAATCGTCTGTCCAGATGTAGCCGCCGGACAGCGAGGGCGCATACGCCGCGGAAACGGCGATGAGCAGCAGCGTGAATACGCCCGGCATCGAGAGCCAGCGGCTCGTCGCGCTCAACTTTCCGGCGTCCGCGGTAAGTGCCGTCATGCTCACGTCTGTCATGCGGTCAATCGATAGGACTGGAGATCAGTGTAGCCGCAGACGGACCTCGCACCGTCGAAATGCCGGACGCGAACTCTGCACGGCATGCGTGGGAGAACGCCCGCAGAACGGCGAAGGCCCAGCCGCAGCGCGGCGAGGCTCAAGCCGCGGAGCGGCGACCGGGCATGGCCCACGACGCAAGCCGTGGGAACGACTTCGCCCGCTCCGCGCCTTGCGTGCATTTCCACCAGCCCGGCGTAGAATCGGCTCAAGACGCGACCGTCAGCGGAGTGCACTGCCGATGCCCTTGTTCGTCTACAACACGCTCACTCGCCAGCGCGAGGAATTCCGTCCGCTCAACCCGCCGCGCGTGGGCATGTACGTCTGCGGCCCGACCGTCTACGGCCCCGCGCACCTGGGCCACGCCAAGAGCTACATCAGCTTCGACGTTGTGCTGCGCTGGCTGCGGTTCAGCGGCTACGACGTGAACTACGTCCAGAACATCACCGACGTCGGCCACATGACCGACAACGACGAGGACGCCGGCGTCGACAAGCTGGTTCTCGAGGCCCGCCGCCGCGGGCTGCACCCGATGGCGGTCGCGGAGGGGTTCACCCGCAGCTATCAGGACGACATGGACGCGCTGAGCGTCCTTCGGCCCGACATCGCCCCGCGCGCCACCGGCCATATCCCCGAGCAGATCGAGCTTACCCGCGCGCTTATCGAGCGCGGACACGCCTACGAATCCAACGGCTCGGTGTACTTCGACGTGACCTCGTTCCGCGATTATGGCAAGCTCAGCGGCCGCCTCACCGAGGACCTCGAGGCCGGCGCGCGCGTCGCCGTCAACGCCGAGAAGCGCAATCCGGCCGACTTCGCGCTCTGGAAGCGCGCCGAACCGGAGCACATCATGCGCTGGAGCAGTCCCTGGGGAGAAGGCTTTCCCGGCTGGCACCTCGAATGCTCCGCCATGTCGCAGAAATACCTGGGCGACACGCTCGACATCCACGGCGGCGGCATCGAGAACCAGTTCCCGCACCACGAGTGCGAGATCGCGCAGTCCGAGTGCGCAACCGGCCGTCCGTTCGTGCGCTATTGGCTGCACAACAACATGGTGACGCTCAACGGAATCAAGATGGGCAAGAGCCTCGGCAACGCGATCTCGCTGGCCGACGTCTTCTACACGCCGCGCCCGCTGTGCGACCGCGCCGGGAACGTGCTGCTGGAGCGCGCGTTCGCGCCCGCGGTCGTGCGGCACTTCATCCTGACCAGCCACTACCGCCAGCCGCTCGATTTCTCGCAGGCGGCGCTCGAAGCGGCCGAGAGCGGGACGCTCAAGCTGCGCGACGCCCTGCGCGAGCTGGCCCGCGCGGCCTCCGCTGGAGCGCCGCAGCCCGATTCGCTCGCGCAGCCGTCGCGCGACGGCGCGCGGACGAGCTCGTGGGGTGGCGGCGCAGCTTCCGACGCCTGGCGGGCGGAGGGCCAAGCAACGCCGCTCGCCGCGCTGCGCGCCACGTCCGAAAGCGTCTCGTCCGCTCCGGTTCGTGAGGTGCTGATCGAGACGGTCGATCGCTTTACAGCGGCGCTGAACGACGACTTCAACACCGCCGTCGCGCTCGCCTCGCTTTTTGACCTCGGGCGCCGGAGCGCTGGCTGGGTCGCCGCGGATTCCGGCGTTCCGCCGCTCGCGCTTGCAGCGGCCAGCGCGGTCCTGGCGCGTCTGGCGGACGACGTGCTTGGGCTGCGCTGGGACGCGCCGGGCTCAACGGGCATGGACCCCGCCGCAGCGGCCCGCCAGGATGGGCTGATCGGCCTGCTGGTAGAAATGCGCCAGGAGGCGCGGGCGTCGAAAAACTTCGGGCTTTCTGACCGCATCCGCGAGCGGCTCGCATCGCTCGGGATAGAGCTGCGCGACGGCCCGCACGGAACGTCGTGGAACGTGCGCTGATTGAAGCGGGACCTGCCGCTGCGGCCCGAGGCTGAGCGGGCGGACCCATTGCGGGGGCGCCCAGCCTGTGCACCTCCCACCCAGCCGACCGCCGCCCGCGGCGCCACGTGTGCGGCTCCACCCGCGCGAACGGTTCTGGGCGACTCTCACCTTGGACCGCCGGCCGGAGCACCACCGCTCCCCGGCATGCAAACCGCGCCCGGCAGGATTCGAACCTGCGACCTGCGGTTTAGGAAACCGCCGCTCTGTCCTGCTGAGCTACGGGCGCAACCTATTGCAGAAGCGGTGGTTATGCTGCTCACGTGGTCTGTCGACGACAACCGGAACGACCACCGCCTCCCGGACTACCAAGCCGCTGCATGGTACCGCAAACCTATCTGGGAGCCAGCAATTGCGGTGCGGAGCAGCGGTTTTTCAATCCGCCGCTCACGTGCTGGATAGATCGAGAGTGAGAGTGCGGTCGAAACGTCGTCCGATCGCTAAGGCCTGCTGCCAAGCGAGACCATCACGCCATCCCGAGCCCGGTAAGTGTCGTGACCGACGGCTTCGCATCCGTCCTTCGCCCCTATCGATGCATGATTGAGCCGCGCAGAGTGTCCGAGTCTGGAGTGATTCGACGCGGCCGACTGAGAGATGGCGGATCGAGCGCACACTGCCAGTCGCGGTGGCAGAAGAACCGCAACTGGTGCACCCGCCATCACCCCGGTTGCAGTCTTCTCCACGCCGTTTGCTACCCCCAGGAACCGGGCTCTTCGCGACGCTGGTGCGGGAGGGCCGCTGGGACTACGCCACGCTCGCCGACGAGGACCGCGCGCGGCGCTGGATGCTCCAGCTGCACGTGGGGCACGACGGCCGGACTTCGCTGGCCGCAGCCGACCCTGGCCACCCGCAGCCTCGTGCCCGCGGGTCGCTGGAATCGGCCGGGCACGTCCTGGCCCGTGTCATGACGAGCGTCACGCCATTCCGCGCCGGCGTTGCGCACGCTCCGCCGCGGAGGGGAGGAAGGAAGGAGGGGGAGTTCGAGGGGGAAACTTGGAACGATGGTTCCCCCTCGACGAAAGCCGCCAGTGCGCCGCAATCAGGAGACCGCTGTCCTACTGATGCTCGACAGTCTGATGCCGCCGCCCGCGGGCCTCTTCTGAGGCGGCCGATGAACCCGCGCATGGTGTGAAGCCAGCGCGGAGTGGTGCCGGATGGATTCAGCGGGCATCTTCTCCGCACTCGGATGGAAGTACTGTGCGCTCCCGACCAGCGTGCCCGGTGCAAGCCAGCACGCCCTGAACCGCGTGCTGGCCCATTCGCGTTTCTTCAATGATCACCGGGCGACCAGCGAGTGAGCCTCGGCGCTAGTGTAGTTAGTCACGCTGTTTGCATCTTATCGAAGACGGCCCGGGCGCGGCGTACTTTTTCGAGAATCGCTTCGGCCTTGGCCGTCCAAGTGAAGGACTTCGGGTTGCGGTTGTGTTGGGCGATGTAGTTATCGATGGCGGCGATCAGTTCCTTCACGCTGCGGAAGACGCCGCGGCGGATGCGTTTGTCGGTGATTTCGCGGAACCAGCGCTCCACCAGGTTGAGCCACGAGCTGGACGTGGGGA
>JABRWC010000014.1:0-17302 GCA_039961675.1 Phycisphaerae bacterium | reverse complement strand
CGCTCCTCGAACTGCCCGCGGTACTTGGTGCCGGCGACCATCATTGCCAGGTCCAGGATCACGATCCGCCGGCCGTGCAGGATTTCCGGCACCTGGTGGCTGATGATCCGCTGCGCCAGGCCCTCGACGATCGCCGTCTTGCCCACGCCTGCCTCGCCCAGCAGCACGGGGTTGTTCTTCATCCGGCGGCACAGCACGGTGATGACGCGCTCGATCTCGCTCTGCCGGCCGACGACCGGATCCAACTTGCCCTCTCGGGCCAGCTCCGTCAGGTCGCGGCCGAACGAGTCCAGCGCCGGCGTCTTGCTCTTGCCGGACTTCTTGGTCTCGCCGCTGGCGGCGGCCGCGGCGGCGGGGTCCTCAGGCTCGACGCCCGCGCCCAGGAGGTTCAGCACCTCCTCGCGGACATCTTCGAGCTTCAGCCCCAGGTTCTGGAGGACCTGGGCTGCGACGCCGTCCTGCTCGCGCAGCAGGCCGAGCAGCAAGTGCTCCGTGCCGACGTAGTTATGATTCAGGTTGCGGGCTTCCTCGATGGCGTATTCGATGACGCGCTTGGCCCGCGGGGTCTGCGGGAGCTTGCCCATCGTGACCATCTCGGGGCCGCTCTTGACGAGCTTCTCGACCTCGAGCCGCACCTTCCGCAGGTCCACGCCGAGGTTCTTGAGCACGTTCGCCCCGACGCCGGAGCCTTCCTTCACGAGCCCGAGCAGGATGTGCTCGGTCCCGATGTAATCGTGATTAAACCGCTGGGCTTCCTGGTTGGCCAGCGCCATCACCTTCCGAGCGCGATCGGTGAATCGCTCGAACATCTTGGCCTCACTCCTTCGATGGGTGGGTACCGCCAGCCCGGCGGCCTAGCCGGCCGCTCGCACACACGCCCTCCAGCCGGGCAATTCTAGCGCCCGCGCCCGACACCAGCAAGCATATGCGTTCGGCCAATGCTGCTATCGACTCCGGGACCGAGCAAGACGAAATGGTCTACGTCTCCACCGTCCGTCCGGACTCGCCCTGAGCGGAACGCGACGCCAGGCATTGCAGCCCGGCTTCCCAGTCGCGTCGAAATAGGCGGTGCCGGTCCAGCCGTTGCAGTCGCTCCCACGCCGCCTGGGCCCCGGGCACATCCCCCAGCGCGGTCAGGATTTGCGCGATGCGGCAGGCTACCAGCAGATCGTCCGGCTCGGCCGCCGCCAGCGGCTCGATCAACTCCCGCGCCAGGCGCGCCTCTCCCTGCTCCAGCGCCGCAAGCGAGCGACCGAGCACACCGCGCCGCCGCGCGGCACGCTCCGCCTCCCGGCGCGAGCGCACGGCTTGCGCCGCCCAGACCTGGGCGCAGAAATACCAGGCCAGCGCCGCCGCGAGCAAACCGGCGCGCGCCAGCGGCGGAACGTTCTCGGGGATCAGCCCGTACGACGCGATGGCCAGTGAGGCGGTCGCAGTAAACGCCAGGCCAACGGCCAATCCGGCCGTGATCGAACCGGCCAGGATCAGCCCCGCGCCGGGAAAAACGCGGTTCAGCCGTTCCGCCGTGGAGAGCCGTTCTCGCACACCAACCCCGCGGTCACGTCGCGGCCCGCGCTCCGCCCGCGGCGGAGCGCTCCAACTCAACCAGTTGCGCCGCCATTCGGTGGACTTCGTGATTCTCCCGAACGTACGCCGAAGCGGCGCGCGCCACGGCCAGGTACGACGGATGTCCGTCCACCAGCCGGCGGACGCAGGCGGCGAGTTGCTCCGCCGACCCCGGCTCGAAACACACGCACGTCTGGCCGTCGATGAACCAATCGGCGGTCTGGTCGCGCGAGGCGATGACCAGCTTGCCCATCCCCATTGCAAGCAGCGGCGCCAGCGTGGCGTTCGGGTCTCGCGTGGGCACGATGCACGCATCGGCGCCGCCCACCGCCCGGTCCCAGATCAGCGGGTCGCCGATGAGCGACACGCGGGACTGAATCCCCAGCCGCACGATCTCGCGGTGCACCGGACGGGCGTCGCCGCCCTGCCCAAGCAGCACCAGGTGGAAATCCACCTCGCGGTCGGCCAGCCGGCCGGCGGCCTCGAGCAGCAACGATATTCCACCGCGCGACGCGAAATCGCCGACCCAGATAAGTCCCAGCGTCCGTCCGCGCGGTGCCAAATCCGCTACGTGCTGCGGCGCGAGCACCGCCGGCCAGACGACGCGAACCATCGCGCCCGAGCGGTTTGGGCGCAGCCTGGCCGCCAGGTCCTCGGTTGCCGCCGTGACCTGCTCGTGCGGCTGAACGCCGCGGCGGAGCAGCGCGTCGACCTCGTCGGGCGTGCTGGCGTGCACGAACACACGCGTCCGGTTGTCGTGCGCCCAGGCGCTGAGCGTTTCCAGCCCCGCCAGGCACCAGAGGTGCGCGGCGCGCGGCGGCCGCTCGAACTTTGAGTTCAGCGCCGGGAGCAGACGCCGTGCGTGCCACCCGCGGAACGCCCGCACGAGCACGCGCTCGGTCGCCGTTCCCTCCAGTCGCGAGTTCAGCGCCGGGTCGTCGGTGAGCACGACGACCTCGCGCTCTTCCGAGGAGAGCGCCAGCGCCAGCTCGCACAGCGCGCGCCCGAAGCGCGCGTGCGCCGCGCGGTCGATGACGCACAGGACGCGCCCTGAGCCAGCGGTGCGCTCCGTCGAGATGGGGCTGCGATCGGGCATCGCAGGTAAGCATACCGGCGGAGGCGATTCCGCGTGGTGCGGGTTGGCAGCGCGGTGCGTCATTCCCCGGCGGGACGCTCGCACCGCCGTTTCTGTACGCCGATCGCGAAACCGGTCAGCCCGACGGCCAGGCCGATGCCGCCGATGACCAGCCCCCAGACGGCGACGCGCGGCAGGGCCTGCGCTGAGGACGTGAACGCCTCCGCCACGTGTGACACGCCGACGCCGCCAGGGATCAGCATCAGCCCTACCGCGGCCGCCAGAAACCCGATCGCGCTGAGCTTCAGCGGCGCAGGCGTCCGAACGGGGGACTCCGCGCGGCGGCGCAGCGCGCTCCGTGTGAACCCGTACGAAGCGTAGACCGCCATCCCGAGCAACAACCAGCCGGCGAAGCGCCACCACGACGCGGGCGGCAGGTAGTAGATCAGCCCCAGGCAGGAGACCGCTCCCAGCATCGGCAGCAGGATCGGCCCGCCGGGAACGCGGAACGGCCTGGCGCGCTGCGGGTCGCGGAAGCGCAGCACGGTGATCCCCACGCACACCAGAACAAACGCGAACAGCGTGCCGATGTTCGTGAGATCGACCATCTCGTCGATGTTCGCCACGCCGGCGAAGCCGCCCACGATCAGCCCGGTGACGATGGTGGTGACGTGCGGCGTGCGGAAGCGCGGGTGGACGCGGGCGAACGCCTGCGGCAGCAGGCCGTCGCGCGCCATGGCGAAGAAGATCCGCGGCTGCCCGAGCTGGAACACGAGCAGCACGGCCGTATGCGCCACGACCGAGCCGAAGGCGACGATCGTGCTGGCCCACTTGGCGCCGGGGGCGACGTGCTGGAGCGCCATGGTCAGCGGCTCGGCCTTCTCGTTTGCCAGACGCTGCACCAGTTCCGGATACGGGATCAGCCCGGTGAACACCGCCGCGACCAGCACATACAGGAGCGTGCAGACGATCAGCGACGCGATGATGCCGAAGGGCAGATCCCGCGCCGGGTTGCGCGTCTCCTCGGCCACGGTCGAGACCGCGTCGAACCCGATGTAGGCGAAGAACACCACCGCCGCGCCGGCCAGCGTCCCGTGCCAGCCGTTGGGCTGGAACGGACGCCAGTTCGCGGCCATTTCCGTCGGCGACACGAACGACAGCGCGACGGCGACGAAGAACAGGAGCACGATGACTTTCACCACGACCATGCCGGCGTTGAACCGTGCCGACTCGCGGATGCCCCACACGAGCACGATCGTGAGCACGGCCACGATGGCGAAGGCGAGCACGTTGAACACGATCGGCACGCCGATGACGTGCGGCGCGCTCTCGATCACGCCCGGCAGCTTGAGCGCCGTGCGATAGTCCGTCGCGAGCCAGTCGGGCACGGCGATGCCGAAGCCGTCGAGCAGGAACGTGCGGAAGTAGTTGGCCCAACTGATTGCGACCGCGACGTTACCGACCGCGTACTCGATGATCAGGTCCCAGCCGATGATCCAGGCGACCAATTCCCCCAGCGTGGCGTACGAGTATGTGTATGCCGATCCGGCGATGGGGACCATCGACGCGAACTCGGCGTAGCACAGCGCGGTGAACGCACAGGCGATGGCGGTGATTGCGAAGCTGAGCGTCAGCGACGGTCCGGCGCCAGGGCGGGCGGCGTCGCCGGCGGCCGCGGTTCCCACGGTGGCGAAGATGCCGGCGCCGATGATGGCGCCGATGCCAAGCAGCATCACGTTCCACGGGCCGAGCGTGCGGCGCAGCGCGTGCTGCGGCGCGGCGGCGGCGCTGAGAATCTCGTCGAGGCTCTTGGTTCGAAGCAGGCTGTGCGACACGGGCCACTCGCGCCGACGGGTGAATCAGCGGCGGAGAGTAGCCAGCGCGGGGCGCGGGGGCAAGCCGAGTCGACGAAATCCCGCCTCGACGCCTCGACCGTTATTCCCGCGCATCGCGCGTCATTCCCGCGCAGGCGGGAATCCCGGTCGCGCGTCAAGCACTGGACCCCCGCCTGCGCGGGGGTGACGGACGCGCGTCAAGCACTGGACCCCCGCCTGCGCGGGGGTGACGGACGCGCCGCGGGCCGCTCGATTGACATTCACCCCTTCCGGGCTATTCTGGTCCCACTCTTCTGGGCAGCGGTCTGCGAGTCATCGGGGTAGATTCACAACCATGTCGCACGGAAAAGCGCGCGAGAACTGGGGCACGCGGGTCGGACTGGTTCTCGCCATGGCTGGCAACGCCGTCGGCCTCGGGAACTTCCTGCGCTTTCCCGCGCAGGCGGCGCAGAACGGCGGCGGAGCTTTCCTGATTCCCTACCTGGTCTCGTTCGTCCTGATGGGAATCCCGTTGCTGTGGGTCGAGTGGGCCATCGGCCGCTACGGCGGCCAGTTCGGCCACCACTCCACGCCCGGCATGTTCGACCGCATGGGCCGCGGGCGCTGGCTCAAATACGTCGGCGTGTTCGGGATCTTCACCAACCTCACCGTCGCAGCCTACTACTGCTACATCGAGTCGTGGACGCTCGCCTACGTATGGCACTCGCTCATCGGCACGTTCGCGCGAACCGAGCCAACCGTGTTCTTCCCTGCGTACCTGGGCATGCACGAACGCTCGCTTTTCGCCGTACCCGCAGAGGCCGCGTTCTGGTTCATCTTGACGCTCTCGCTAAACGTCTTCATCCTCTCGCGCGGCCTGGCCAAGGGCATCGAGCTGGCCGCCAAGATCGGCATGCCGCTGCTGATCCTCTTTGGCATCGTGCTCGCGATCCGCGGCCTGACGCTCAGCACCGGCGACCCCAAGGTCGTCGAGTCGCCGCTCACCGGGTTGAACTTCGTCTGGAACCCCAATCTCGACGGCCTCAAGAACCCCAGCACGTGGCTCGCCGCCGCCGGACAGATTTTCTTCACTCTCTCGGTCGGCATGGGTTCAATCCACTGCTACGCGGCGTACGTCGATTCGAAGAAGGACATCGCGCTGAACGCGGCGTCCGCCGGCTGGATGAACGAGTTCGTCGAGGTCGTGCTCGGCGGCTCGATCCTGATCCCGATCGCCACCGCGTACCTGGGACTGGCGGCCGTGCAGGGCGCCACGGCCGGCGGCAGCGGCTTCGGCCTGGGCTTCATGACGCTGCCGACTCTGTTCAACAACTGGGGCTGGTTCGCGCCGCTGGCCGGGGCGATGTGGTTCGGTCTGCTGTTTTTCGCCGGCATCACCTCGTCTTTGGCGATGGGACAGCCGGTGATGGCGTTCCTCCAGGATGAGCGCGGATACTCGCGCGGATCGTCCGCGATTGTGTTCGGCATCACAACGCTGCTGCTGGGCGGCTTCTGCGTCTGGCTGTACCCCGGCGGCTCGTTCGACGAGTTCGACTACTGGACCGGCACGTTCTCGCTGGTGGTGTTCGCCCTGCTCGAATCGATCATCTTCGCCTACATCTTCGGGATGAAGCGCGGCTGGGACGAGATCACGCGCGGCGCGGACATGAACGTCCCGCGCGTCTTCCGCTACGTGATCCAGTTCGTCACGCCGCTGTTCCTGCTGGCGATCTTCATCGGTTCGGTGTTCAAGCCCAAGGCGGACTGGGGCGGGGCGTTCCACTCGCTGGTCACGCGCGGCTGGTGGGAGCTGGCGCCCGATTCGGTCGTCGGCAAGCTGCTGCACATCGGGCAGGACGGGTACCGCTGGTTCGACGATCACGGCTACGGCACGCGCGAGTTGGTCGTGGACCTGACCCGCGCGCTGCTCACGCTGCTCTTTGTCGGCATCGCCTGGATGGTCTGGCGTGCCTGGCGCGGCCGGACGAAGGAGGCCGCCGCATGACCCGCGCCGCTTGGATCATGATGCTCATCAGTTGGGCGGTAATCACCTTCTTCACCGCCAAGTTCTTCTTCATGGTGCTGCGGACGCCACCGAGGGAAGACTAGCGGTCCTACTGCCGGCTCAGCGTTCCGGACAGCGTGATGTCGTTCGTTGTGTCGAAGAACGGGCCGTTCGTGACCGCCAGCCGCACGTCATAGTGCGTCACCGACGTGTACGAGATCGTGCCCAGGTCGTCTGCGACCGCGATGTCGATCGTCTGCGTCCCGTCCCCGTCCTGCGTCAGGTTTCCCTGAACCGCGTGATACGTGAACGACAGCACGATCTGCCCCGACTTGACGCCGTACGTCGCCTCGCTTGCCGTGACGACCATCGTGATCGAGCGCGTCGCGCTGCCGATCTGGGCGTCCTGCTGGAGCGTCTGCTGCTCGCCGACCGCGTTCACCGTCGTGAACTGGTCCGGCGAATCTACAAAACCGGGAATCAGGAGCTGCGTCGGCAATCCCGACGCGTCGAACGCGAGCGTCAGCGCGGTGGATGAGTTCAGCGGCGAACCCGGAGCGCCGCCGTTGAGCGACTCGGTCCGCGTCTCGCTCAGCGTCCCGGCGAACGTCGTCGCGGCGATGCTCCCGCCGTCGGCTGATCCCGCATCGCCCGACCCGCCGTCGCCGCCGCCGTCGGTTGAGCCGCCCGTGCCGCCGCTGCCATCGGTCCCGTCGCCGCTGGTCGAGCCGCCGTCCGAGGATCCATCCGTGCCGCCGCCGTCGGTGGCCCCCCCATCGGCTCCGCCGTCCGTCCCATCGCCGGAGCTGCCGTCTCCCGAGCCTGAACCGCTGTCCCCACCGCCGAGCACGCCGATGCCGCCGCCCGACGAGCCGTCATCCGCCGCCGGCCGGCCGCTGTCGCCGCTGTCCGAGCCGCCATCGCCAGCATTGTCGCCGGCCGCGCCGTCGGCGGGAGTATTGGGTTCGCCCGTCGTCTCGCTTGCTGCGGGACATCCGGCGAGGTTCGCACAGACGGCCGCGGACAGCATGAGCAGGAAAAGCGTTCGTGTAAGCATCGGGCAAGGCCTCGTCTGGTCGCGCCTGCGAGCCGCCGCCCCGGGTGGCACAGGCATTTCGCAACTGCCGTAGCACAGGCGTCCCGCCTGTGGCCGACGACTTCCGTAGCACAGGCGTCTCGCCTGTGGCCGACAACCGGTGTCGCACAGGCGTCCCGCCTGTGGCCCGGCCGGGCTTGCAAAGGGTCGGTCGCGAATTCACCTGTATTCTAGCTGGGCCGGCAAACGAGCTTCCATGAAGACCGACCGGCTGCCGGACTTTGCGAGTTTTCGGACGTTGCGTCGCGCGGCGCGACCCGGACGAACCCGGTGCCCGGATGCGCTTGGCCGCGTGCGTTGTCGCTCAGAGCGTGGAGTCGCGCGCGGAACCGCGGCGCTCAGGTCCGAAGCATGGGAATTCGACTCTGAACCCCTCAAGTCTGGAGCCAGCCGCGGACGGGGCTTACTTGCCGCTCCGCGGCTTCGAGCTGTGGCGTGGACGCAGCTTGCGGACCGGTCGCGCGTGTCGAGCGCCGATGCCGGTCATCACGGCGAATCCGAAGCACGCTCAGTAGCCCGGCACGCTGAGGAGGCACGCACGGAAAAGGACCAGGAGCAGCACGGCGAACATGACCGCGCACCAGCCGGTGATGGGAGTCAGCGCGCAAGCCACGAGAAACGCCGCGCTGGCGATCGCGTAGCAGCGCATCGAAAACTGCGAGGCGCGCTCGCGGATGTGCAGCGGCGAGAACCGCTTTGCGAACGCCGCGGGTTCAAGAAGCACCAACGCCAGTGTGGTCCAGAACCCGCACCAGGTGGGACTGGTTTCAAACGGCACGCGGGCCAGCGGCATGCCGCGCGCGAGCGGGTCCAGAAGCGCCCGGTCGAGCGCCCGGCGGCACTCCGGGCAGCGGTCCTCGACAACGCCCGTGAGATTGTCGTCGCAGTGCAGGCAGCGCAGCCCCGTGGTCGTCGTCGAGCGGCGCGGGCGGCGGTTCGACGTCGGCGGCCATGAGCGCCCATTATGCGGAAGTTCGCGGCGTGCGGCGCGGCTTGTTCGCGTGGACGTCGACCCTATAATCGGCCCATCGCGCTCGCCGAGGCGGCGAGCGGCCACGCTCCGACCTGCCAGGCTGTGAGTACGGCCTTGACCGAAAACGTCGAACGCTGGGTCGACCGGAACCATTTCCTGATCCGCCGGCTGCACTCGCTGACGGGCATCGTTCCAGTCGGCGTGTTCCTGATTGAGCACCTGTTCACGAATTCGCTCACGCTGCTGAGCGCGGCGAAGTTCAACGAGCACGTGCACTGGCTGCACCGGCTGCCCTATCTGCCGGTGATCGAGCTGCTGTTCATCTTCTTGCCGCTGGCGTTCCACGCGGGCTACGGCGTGGTGATTGCGCGGACCGGGAGGTCGAACGTCGAGCAGTACCCGTGGCTCGACAATTGGCGCTACACGCTCCAGCGCGTCACGGGCTGGATCGCCCTGGGCTTCATCCTGGTGCACCTGGCGCACTTCCGCTTTGCGCACTGGTTCGGCGGCCCGACGTACGTGGGCGCGCCCGACCCCTTCGGCCTGACGCAACTCGGCTTCAACCAGGTGCTGCCGTCCGGCGTGTGGATCGCGCTCTACCTCGTGGGGCTGCTCTCCGCGGTGTTCCACTTCTGCAACGGCATCTGCACGTTCTGCATCACCTGGGGAATCACCGTGGGCGATCGCTCGCGGAAGCGCGTGTCGATCGGGGCAGCCGGGCTGGGCATGGTGCTTGCCGCCTGGGGCATCGCCTCGCTGATCGGGCTGCGCATGAACTTCTCGCCGGGCGAGATCGAGCATCGGCAGGTCGCCGAGCGCAGCCACGTGCGTCTCGACGACGCGGGCACGGCGGCGCCGGGACGGACTCCGGACGGCGGATTCTGAACGCACACGCGCGCCGGAGTGTGGATTCTGGAAGTTGCGGCCGCACGCGCGGCCGGGAAACGGGATATGTCAAAGCAGCGCGTAGTGGTGGTCGGCGGCGGGCTGGCCGGACTTTCGGCCGTGATGAAGCTCGCCGAGGACGAGGTGAACGTGGATCTCATCAGCATGGTGCCGGTCAAGCGCAGCCACAGCGTCTGCGCCCAGGGCGGCATCAACTGCTGCAACAAATTCACGCGCTCGCAGGGCGACACCGAGTGGAACCATTTCGACGACACGGTCTACGGCGGCGAGTTCCTGAACAACCAGCCGCCGGTCAAGGAGATGACCGACTGGGCGCCCAAGATCGTGGACCTGGCCGAGCGCCTGGGCGTACCGTTCAACCGCTCGCCGGAGGGCAACCTCGCGGTGCGACGCTTCGGCGGAACGCTCTACAAGCGCACGATCTACGCTGGCGCGTCCACCGGGCAGCAACTCCTCTACGCGCTGGACGAGCAGGTGCGTCGCTGGGAGGTGGAAGGCCGCGTCAAGAAGTACGAGTTCTGGGAGTTCCTCGGGCCGATTCTGGACGAGCGCGGCGCGTGCCGCGGCTGCGTGGCGCAGGACATGTTCAGCCTGGAAGTCCGGGCGTTTCCGGCGGACGCCGTGGTGCTGGCGACCGGCGGCTGCGGGCTGATCTTCGGCAAGAGCACGATGTCGATGGTCTGCACCGGCGGGGCCGGCGCGCGGGCGTACAAGGCCGGCGTGTACTACGCCAACGGCGAATTCGTGCAGGTGCACCCGACGGCGATCCCCGGGGCGGACAAGCTGCGGCTCATCAGCGAGGGCGCCCGCGGCGAAGGCGGCCGCGTCTGGGTGCCGCGCAACCCGCAGGACCGCCGCCACCCGTCGCAGATTCCTGAGGCGGAGCGGTGCTACTTCCTCGAGGAGAAGTACCCGACGTACAAGAATCTCGTGCCGCGTGACATCGCAACGCGCGAGATCTTCGCCATCTGCAAGGAAGGCCGCAGCGTCGATCCGCACACCTATGCGGTGTACCTCGACCTCACCGAGCGCGCCACCGGCATCAAGCGCGAGGTGCTGCACAAGAAGCTCGGCAACATTCTCGAAATCTACCAGAAGTTCGTCGGCGTCGACCCGCTGGACGAACCCATGAAGATCTTCCCCGCCGTGCACTACAGCATGGGCGGACTGTGGGTGGACTTCGAGAAGGACGAGCGCACCGGCGGCCTGCGGCTGGATTCGCCGCGAAACCAGCAGACCAACGTGCCCGGCCTGTTCGCGATCGGCGAGGCGGATTACCAGTATCACGGGGCCAACCGGCTGGGCGCCAACTCGCTGCTGAGCTGCATTTTCGCCGGGCTGATCACCGCGCCGGCGGTCGAGAGCTGGCTGGCGAACCTGCCGGGCGGCAGCGTGGACAAGCTGCCGAGCAGCCTGTTCGAGCGCGCCGCGGCGCAGCATCGTGAGGCGCACGAGGCGCTGATCCGCCGCGCGGGGACGGAGAACCCCTACCTGATCCACCGCGAGCTGGGCGAGCTGATGACGCGCAACGTGACGGTCGTGCGGAACAACGCCGACCTGCGCGCCACGCTGGACGGACTGGACCGGCTCGCCGAGCGCTGGGAGCGCGCAGCACTCTCAGACCGCGGTGTGTGGACCAACCAGAACCTCAGCTTCACCCGCGCGCTGGGCGACATGATTTTGCTGGCCAAGGTCATCACCAAGGGCGCGCTGCTTCGCGACGAGTGCCGCGGGGCGCACTATAAGCCGGAGTTCGAAATCCCCGCGCCGCGCGCCACCGAGCCCGCGCGCCTCCGAGACGAGGCCCGCGAGTGGTGCCAGCTCTACTTCAACCAGAACCAGCGCTGGCTCAAGACCACGCTGGCACAACACTCGCCCGACGGGCCGGTGTTCAGCTACGAGCCGGTCGATTGCTCGCTCATTGCCCCGCGCCCGCGGACCTACGGCGTCACCGGGGCCGCGATCATCGAGAAGGTCTGGAAAGAAGAATTCGAAGCGCGCCAGGCGGAGGCCTGCGGCGTCGAGCCGGCGACACTGGCCGCGTCATAGGACCGCCGCCCGCGGATCTGTTCCGACGCTCGCGATCGAGGACTGCACCTCCCATTACGTCGTCCCCGCGTCACTCCGTCCCGGAGGCCGCCCTGCGGCTTCACACGGAGTTCCTTCGTCGCTGCCCGATGCCGGCGGGTCGCCGACGCTCCCCGTCGTCACCCCCGCGAACGCGGGCGCCCCATTCGTCACCCCCGCGAAAGCAGGCGCCCCATTTGTCACCCCCGCGAAAGCGGGCGCCCCATTCATCACCCCCGCGAAAGCAGGCGCCCCATTTCTCACCCCCGCGAAAGCGGGCGCCCCATTCGTCACCCCCGCGAAAGCGGGGGTCCAGTATGCGTCGTGGTCGCTGGATTCCCGGCTGCGCGGGAATGACGCAGTGTGGACCGTCACCGCCGCGCAGGCAGGAATCTCACTCGTCACCCCCGCGCAGGCGGGGGTCCAGTGTGCCGCGTGTCGCCTGGATTCCCGTTAGCTCCGACCGCTGGCACTGGCCCAGCGCCCGCGTTGCGGGCGCTGGCCACACTGCCTGCGAGGCCAGGACGAGCTCGATTGCAGTTCTCCAAGATCGTGACGTGACAAGCCTCGCGTATGCTTTCATGGCTCCCAAACGATCAGGCCGGACCAGATCACGGACGGGTTGTGCCCGGATTGACTGGCGTCCTCCGCGGACGTGCCCGTGAAGCTGGTGATGAATGATCCAATCGCCGTCGGCCGCGGGATCGAGCTCCACGGGCTGCGACGCCGCGAACGCGCGCGGAGCAACCGACACGCTCTGTCCCAGTACGGCGGACGACATGAGCAGCAGCGCTCCCAGACATGCGACGGCCGGGCGTGCGACGCGAAACGGCTCTGCGATGCGCAACCGCTTGCCAGTGTTCAGCTTAGCGAATTGGGGGGCATGCAAGGACATCTTGTGTCTCCTTCTGTGTCGGAATGACCGTGCGGCGGGTCACTCCGGCACCTCCGCCGCACCGCCGCGCTGCCGAGTCGCCCGGAACACGAAGCAATCCGCGTGCCGCACGGCCGCGAGCGGCGAAGCGTGCCCGTTGACTCGGGCGTCGTGTTAGGTTGTCCGGAAGCTCAAATCGGGGTCGAACTTCGCGGCGGCGGGTAACTTCGGCCTGGATATGCCGTTACAGGATGAAGCGCGACATCGCAGGCTGCCCGCAAAGACCACCCCATAGAGCGATACAGCCTGACAGGATACCGATTCTCCGTCCCGGCCGGCTCGCGCCGTGCGCGGCATCTCCGAAGACTTTCGCGAAATCCCCCAATCGCCGCGTGAAGTCCAGCAACCGCCGAGCCAGATCCGCCAACCGGCTGCCTGCGCCCGGCCCTAACGTCAGGCGATGGCGCTCGGTCCATTTCGTTCTTCGCTGTTCGCAATTCGCACTTCAGCGCGCAGCCGCGCCACGCGTGACCGCAGCGCCTTCGCCGCGGCCGCTCAGTCGCTCTCGGCCCAGCGCACCAGCGCATCGTACAACCGCCGCCGCTTTGGATCGGAAATGTCGAAGCCGGCGGCGCGCATCTCCGCCAAGGCGTCCTCGAGCTTCCAGCCGCCCAGACGCACGCGGTAGGCCGCGACCAGGATCCCCGTGCGGTGAAACCCCTGCTCGCAGTGCACCAGCAGCGGCCGGTTGCCTTCCTGGGCCACGAGGCGCACGAAGCGGTCGAACACGTCCGCCGGCGGAATGGACGAATCCGAGAACGGCATGTGCTCGAAGCGGATGCCGTGCTGGCGGCAGAATTCGGCCTCACGCGCGAACCAGCGCCCACGGAGCGGGTGCCGCGTCCCGCCGCGCGCCGCGACCACAGCGCGCAGCCCGTGTTCACGCCGGATCGTCTCGAGGTCGCGCACGTGCGGCTGGCCGCAGCGCAGCAGCACGCCCGGCTCCACGACGGCGAAGTTGTGCAGACCGTCGTAGCGGCTGCCCACCAGCCCCGCGAGCCACAGCCGCACCTGTCGCGACAGCGGCACCCGCCGCCCCGCGGCGGTCGCGCACCGCAGGTCGGCGCCGGGCGCCGCGGCCGCATTCGGACCGCCGCGCGCTGGCTCACTCGCCGACATACGTGCCGTGGAGGTGTCCGAGCACGACGTCGCGCATCGTGCCGGGCTGGAAGAGGTTGAAGACGACGATCGGGACGCGGTGCTGCTGGCAGACGTCGATCGCGCTCACGTCCATCACTTTCAGCCGCCCGTCAATCACCTGGTTGTACGTGACGCGCTCGTAGCGCCGCGCGGCCGGGTTCTTCTTCGGGTCGTCGTCGTAGACGCCGTCGACCTTGGTTGCCTTCAGCAGCACGTCCACGTTCAGCTCGGCGGCGCGCAGCGCGGCGCACGAGTCGGTCGTCACGTGCGGGTTGCCGGTGCCGGCGGCGAGGATCACGATCCGCCCCTTCTCGAGGTGGCGGATCGCGCGGCGGCGGATGAACGTCTCGCAGACGCGCGAGATGGACAGCGCGCTCTGCACACGGGTGGTGGCGCCGAGCCGCTCCAGCGCCTCTTGCAGCGCCAGCGCGTTGAGCACCGTCGCGAGCATGCCCATGTAGTCGGCGGTCGCCAGGTCGATCCCCAGCTCGCGCGAGAAGTTCGCCCCGCGCAGGAAGTTGCCGCCGCCCACGACCACCGCGACCTGCACGCCCATGGCGGCCACGTCCTGGACCTCGCCCGCAATCCGCGCCAGCGGCTGGGGGTGGATGCCGAAATCGCCCGGCGGGCAGAAGCCCTCGCCGCTGATCTTGAGCAGCACGCGCTTGTACTTGGGCCGCTCGGAGTTCACGAATGTCGCTCGCAAACGTGCATGGCGGCGATCATAGTGCCCCGCGCCAGCGCCTTCCAGCCGCGGCCCGCGCCCGGTGGAGAAACCCCGGCGTTTCGGGTATCACCAGCGGCGTCGGACGAAAACCAATGTCGCAGACGCCGCACTACACCTATGAATCCGCGGGCGTGAGCATCGCCGCGGCCGACCAGATGGAGGACCGCATCGGTCCCATCGTGCGCCGCACGTACGGTCCGCGCGTCCTCGCGGCGCACGGCGGCTTCGCGGGCCTGTTCCGCCTGGACTACGACGAGCGGCTCTTCGCCCGCAACTACCGCGATCCTGTGCTGGTCGCCTGCACCGACGGCGTCGGCAGCAAGGTGCTGGTCGCGGCGCGGGCGCGCCGCTATCGCACGGTCGGCATCGACTTGGTGGCGATGAGCGTCAACGACATGCTCACCTGCGGCGCCGAGCCGCTGTTCTTCCTGGACTATCTCGCCGTTCACCGACTTGAACCGTCCGTCGCGGCTGACCTGGTGGAAGGCGTCGCCCAGGGGTGCGAGGAGGCCGGTTGCGCGCTGCTTGGCGGAGAAACGGCGGAAATGCCCGATCTCTACCGGCCGGATCACTTTGACCTCGCCGGCTTCGCGGTCGGCGTCGTCGAGCGCTCGCGGCTGATCCACCCGGCGCGCGTGCGACCGGGAGACGACCTGGTGGGGCTGCCGTCCAGCGGGCTGCACTCCAACGGCTACGCCCTGGCGCGGCAAGTGCTCCTGGGTCGGGGAGGCCTCAGTCCGGAGGCCGCGGCCCGCGCGCTGGGCGAACCGCTGTTCGACTCACTACTTAGACCGACGAAAATATACGTTCGCTCCGTGCTCGCCGTGCTCCACGGCTACGCTTCGCGCCCGCCGGTGACCGGCATGGCACACATCACCGGCGGCGGTCTGCCCGGCAACGTGCCGCGCATGCTCCCCCCCGAATGCGACGCGGTCCTTCGTCGCGGTTCCTGGCCGGTGCCGCCGATCTTTGGCCTGCTGGAGCGCGGCGGCGTGGAGGAGGAGGAGATGTACCGCGTGTTTAACATGGGCCTGGGGCTGGTGCTTGCCGTGCGTCCGCGCTCGACCGCGGCGGTCGTGAGGGCTTTGCACCGCGCGGGGCAGGAGGCGTGCGTCGTGGGTCGCGTCCGCCGGGGCGCCGGAAAAGTGGAGTTCCGCTGACATGCGCATCACGCAGACCGATCCCTGCCGTCGGACATCATCGCGATGGTGGCCCGCTTGCCTGCTGGCGCTGCTGGCTGGCTGCGCGACCCGCGAGCGCGACGAGTTCGTCGCGCTCCGCAACGTGCCGGCGGAGTCCGCGGCGTGGGGTTACGGCGGGCGCGAAGGCCGCAAGCTCGTCACGGAACACTACGATATCTTCACTACGCTGCGCGACCAGCGGCTGATCGACTCGCTGCCGCAGGCGATGGAGACCACGTACGCGTGGTTCCAGCACCTGGCGCCGGTGCCCGACCCGCCGCGGGAGCGGATGCCGGTGTACCTCTTCGCCGACCGCGACGACTGGACTTTTTTCACGCGCCGCAATTTCCCGCAGAAGGCGGCCCTGCTCACCAAGGTACGCAACGGCGGCTACACCGAGGGCAGCACGGCGGTGATCGAGTACGTCGCGCACCAGGTGACGGTCACGGTGATGGCCCACGAGGGCATGCACCAGTACCTGCACCATTGCGTCCGCCAGCGCGTGCCGGCCTGGCTCAACGAGGGCCTGGCCGTGCTGTGCGAGGGTCAGCGCTGGGATGCCGACGGGCTGCGCGGCTTCGATCCCTGGTTCAACCCGGCCCGCCGCAACGCCCTGGCCGAGGCGCTGCTGCGCGACGACCTCTACCCCCTTGACGAGCTGCTGCGGATCAACGCCGGCCACGTCGTCGGTGGACCGACGCGCGGCATCGCCACTTACTATGCGCAGGTCTGGGCGCTGCTGCTGTTCCTGCGCGAGGGCGAGCAGGGCAAGTACGCCGAGGGCTTCCGGCAATTGATGGCCGCGCTCCCGGACGAGCAGCTCGAGGCCCGCGCCCGGGCCGCGTTCGTGACGTCCGACCGGCCGGAATACGACATGGGCACCGGTCTGTTCATGGCCTTCATCTCGCCGGAGATCGAGGCCGTCGATGCCGAGTACTCGCGGTTCATGAGGGAGAAAATACTCGGGCAGCGCTGACCCCGGCGGTCGGAGCGCGCCGCCGTGACGCCACCCGCGGCACCCGTGGCCTGGCGCCGCGCGCGGGCCGAATCGTTCGTTCGGGCGGTGCCATCGGCCCATTGTGGCCGACGAGGTCCGTAGCGTAGGACCTCCGAGTCCGACGGTGATTCCAGCCGCGGCCGTGAGGACGCAGGGACCCGGCGGCAGGGATCAAGGAATGTGGCAGGGATTACGGAATCAGGAAGATCGGTCGGTAGACCGGTCCCCCAAAATCCAGTGCGTCGGACCTCCGAGTCCGACGAACGATGCAGGAGATTACGCGTAATTCACGGCGCGGCCGCCGCCCGAATCTGCGTCCTGAGCGGACTGCGGAGCACGTTCATCCAACAGCCCCAGGAGAGAGCACCATGTCCGATGCACCCGCGACGATCTCCTACGAGGAGTTCGCGAAGGTCGACCTGCGCGTCGCCACCGTGCTGAAGGCCGAGCCGCACCCCAATGCCGACAGGCTGCTCGTGCTCCAGGTCGACCTCGGCGGCGAGCAGCGGCAGCTCATCGCCGGCATCCGAACCTACTATGAGCCGGCGGCGCTCGTCGGTCGGCAAGTGATCGTGGTCGCCAACCTCGCGGCGCGAGCCATGCGGGGCGTCGAAAGCCGCGGCATGCTGCTGGCCGCCGTCAGCCCGGACCGCACCCAACTGTCGCTGCTGACGACCGACCGGCCCGCGCAGCCGGGGACGCGCGTGTCATGACCTCGACCTCGATCCGCACCGAGCGGCCGCCGCGGTTTCGCCGGCAGTCGAGTCAGTTGTGCCGCGTGGGATAGTCCAGATCGAGCGGGTTTTCATATTACTCAGAGC
>JABRWC010000013.1:0-32292 GCA_039961675.1 Phycisphaerae bacterium | reverse complement strand
GCGCGGGGCGAGGGGGCCGGCGTCTACGGCGAGGGGTTGGCCGACAGCCTCGGCAATCTCGCGCCGGGCGTCGCCGGGCTCGGGCATGTCGCGATCTACGGGACGAGCAGCTCGGCCAACGGCTACTCCGGATACTTCGACAACGGCCGAGTCTTCGTCAACGAGCGCTTCGGAATCGGCGCCGGCTCCGATTCGTCGCGGTTCCAGCTCCAACTCAGCCAGAACAGTGCCGCGAAGCCGACCAGCAACACTTGGACGGTGTCTTCGGATGCGCGCCTGAAGACGAACGTGCAAACGCTGAGAGACTGCCTTGAAAAGCTCCTGCGGCTTCGGGGCGCCAGCTACCAGTGGATCGACCCGGCGTCCCAGGGCAACATGGCCGGCACATATCCGGGGCTGATCGCGCAGGAGGTCGAGCCGGTGTTCCCCGAGTGGGTCGGAGTCGATTCGCGCGGCTACAAAACGCTCACCGTCATCGGCTTCGAAGGCATTGTCGTGGAAGCGCTGCGCGAGCTGCGCAGCGAGAAGGACGAGCAGATCGCGGCGCTGGAGCATCAGGCCGCCGAGCGCAGCGCGGCGCTCGAGCACGACGTCCAGACACTGCGATCGGAAAACGCCGAGTTGCGCGCCCGGCTGGAGCGGCTCGAAGCGCAGCTTGCCGCCCGACCGAACGAATAGCGCCGCCGCCGAAATCAGCCGCTTCCTCACGATCGCGGCTCGGCCGGGGCGCGAGTCCTTCAGTAGGAAAAGCTCTGGCGCGGGCGCCTTCCGGCGCCGCTGTGTTCGCGCACCCATGGACGGCCCCGGTTCCCAGCCGCCGGGGCCGTCCACGCTCGTTCGCCCCGCATGCCGCTCACAGGGTCCCACTGCCAATCGCCGAACTGCGCGTGGACGCCAGCGATTCGCCCTCTTTCTCGGATTCCCGTGAATCCGCGACCCTCCCATCGCAACACGGGTGAACACCGCGGTGATGGGCCGCGGCGATCGGCAGGAACGGTCGGCGAAGGAACCGACAACCGAAATAAGGAGCTGGACATGAACGCGAAGAATCACATGGCGACGATCAAGACCCTGTGGGCGAGCCTGGTCGTGAGCGCCCTCGCCTTGACGATCTCGGGCGCCACCGGTTGCGAGAAACTGACGTCCGAGCAGGCCGCCGCGCTCACCTCGCAGTCCGCCGCGCCGGTCAGCGGCCAGGCGGAGGCAGCCGGGAAATCCGAGCTCCTGAGCAGGATGATTATCATCTGAGCGCGTCCGCAGGTTACGTGCACGATCGGGCCGGGTCGGCCGCACACCGACTCGGCCCGGTTAGCTGAGAGGAGCCCGGCATGTTTCGCGACGAATGGGTGCGCATCTTCCGGACGCAATGGGCGGACAAATCTGCTGCGATTGCGACCGCGGTTCCGTGTGCGTGGGCCATCTACGGCGATCTGCGGGCGGGCGCGCTCGATTTGCCGCGCGCCGCCGCCGCGATTCACAACCTGCTGCTGATCGGCACGTTGGTGCTGCGAAGACCGCCGGTGCGCGTGACGACGATTCCGGCGTACTGGGCGCTGGCGGTGTTGGCGCCGTACTGGGGGCTGTGCGTGGCCGGATTCGGACAACGCGGCGTGCCGTTGGCGCCGGCATGGGTGACGGACGCCATCTCGATGCTCTCACTGGCGTGGCAAGTGTACGCGAGATTCAGCCTCGGCCGCAGCATCGGGCTGGTGCCCGCGCAGCGCGCGATCATCACGCGTGGCGCGTACCGCCTCGTTCGACACCCGATCTACACCGGCGCTTTTGTCGCTTACCTGGCGTTCGCGCTGGCCGCATACTCGCCGCTGAACGTAGCGCTGCTTACGATCGGTTGCACGCTGTTCGCGATCAACGGCATCGTGGAGGAGCGGTTCCTCGCCCCGGACCGGCAATACGCCGCGTACCTCTCCCGCGTCCGCTGGCGCTGGATTCCCGGGATCGCGTGAACGGCGGAGCAGCCGCGCGGCAGTCCGGCGCGGCGGCGATTACACGAAACGCGTCCGGCGGCGCAGCGCAAGCAGGGCGATTGCCGCGATTCCCGCGGCCGCGCCCGGCTCCGGGACGTTAACGGTGAAGTCGTAATGGTTGAACGCGCCGCCGGTGCTCTGGAAGTACAGGTCCACGTCCACGTCGGCGAGGATCGCGCCGGGGCCGTTGATCACCGGGATGATTCCCTCCGGGACGACGATCGAAAGACGCAGCACGTTGTACGTGCCGTCGGCCAGGTCCACGTCGTCATCCCAGATCGCGCTCGAGAACGTCTGCTCCGTGTTCACCGTCGGGCCGGCCAGGAAGTTCGGAATGCCGTTCGGGTCGCCGGGCGAGGTGTAGTAGCTGTTGAACAGCAGCGAGCCGGTCGCGCCCGGCGTCGGCCCGAGCATCCCCTCGGCGTCCGGATGTTCGTAGATCGTGGCGTTGTTGAACGTGCGGATGATCGCGTCGCCCTCGGTCCAGTCGTCGTTGTTGAACGTCGTGACCAACAGGTCGTACGTGAAGTGCGTGGTCCCGCCGCGGAAGCTCGGATCGGCGGCATCGCCCGCGGGCACGCTGGTGTTGTCGACCGCCGCGAGCTGCGCGTCGAAGCCCGCCAGCGCCGTCGCGGCCAGCGCGGCGGCGATCGGTACGGTGACGATCATACGCATGTCTCTCTCCGCTTCGCAGAGATCGAGTTGAATCCGAAGCGCCGCCTGGATGAACGGCCAGCGGGAAGCGCCTCCCCAACTTGTCGGCGCGTTTGCGGACGACTGGCGCTCGTTGAATCGTAGGACTCATAATCGGGGGATTTCCACACGCACGTTCGAATTCGGCGGCGGGTCGCGGCGTTGGCAGGGGGCATTCTGACGCAACTGCGGGCGACTTTGGAAGTTGCATCCTCGCGCCGCCGGCGGGCATGACTCGATTGCAGCCGCCAACGAGGCTTGCTTTTGTTCCGCATTGGCTCCGCTCGTGTTACTGTTCGTTGCCGATGGCATGCACGAGGAGTCTGCGTGTCGCCTTGGTTCGAGGTCTTCGGTCGCCTGCACCCGCTGGTGCTGCACCTTCCGATCGGCCTGCTCGTCGGGCTGGCGCTGGTCGAGGCGGCCCAACGCCTGCTGCGCACGGTGCCCGCTTCGCGCGCCGCCACGGGCGCGCTCGCCTGGGCCGCCGCCGCCACGGCGCTGCTGGCCGCCGCGAGCGGACTGGTGCTGAGCTACGAGCCGGGCTACGGCGGCCCTGGGCTGACGTGGCATTTGGCGCTGGGCGTGTCGCTGGCGATTTGCAGCGTGTTCGTGGCGCTCCTGCATGGCGGCGCGCGGCCGCGGACGGGTTACCTCGGCTTGCTGGCGCTGACGCTGCTGCTCATGTTGCCGACGGGACATCTGGGCGCGTCGATGACGCACGGTGAGAACTTCCTGTTCGCGCCGCTGGCGCGCTCGCACGCACGAGCGGCCGATCCGGGTTCCGCCGGCCGTGAGGCGGACGCCAGCGAAAGCCGTCGGCCACGGAAGGCTGATGCTATTGGGCGCCCGATCGCCGAGCCTACCGAGGCCGAGCGCATCCTTTCCGACCCGGCTTTCGCGGACGCCGATCGCGTGTTTGAGATCAAAATCGCCCCGATCCTCGCTGGCCGCTGCGTGTCGTGCCACGGGACGGACAAGCGCAAGGGCGATCTCTCGCTTCTGTCGCTCGCGTCGCTGCTGCACGGCGGCGAGGATGGACCGGTCATCGCTCCCGGGCGGCCGGAAGAAAGCGAGCTTGTGCGGCGCATCCGGCTGCCGCTGGACGACGTGGACCACATGCCGCCGGAGGAGAAGCCGCAGCTTACGTCGGAGGAGATCGAGCAGATCGAAGCGTGGGTGGCGTCGCTGCCGCGTGGGGCGGCTGCTGCTTCGCAGCCCGCTCGCGCCGAGCCGTAATGCGGCGGGTCTGCGCACCGACCGAATTCCAGGCGCGCCCCGGTTGCGGGCAAGCGACCGCAATTCGATGCCTGCGCTTCCCGGGCATCGCGGGCGAGGCGTCCTCGCTTTGCCCATCGGTCACGGCTCGGCTGGGACGCCGACGCCTCGCGTACGGTCGCGGCTCGGCCGGGCGTGCGGCTCGGCGATAGACGAGCGGCCTCGGCTATACTGGTTGCGGAGCCGCGCGGATGGCTGCGAACCTCACACCGCAGTATCACGAAGCGGAAGCGCGCTACCGGGCGGCGCGCACGCCGGAAGAGAAGGTGGCCGCGCTCGAGGAAATGTGGCGCGAGCTGCCCAAGCACAAGTCCTCCGAGAAAATCCAGGCCGAGCTGAAAAAGAAGCTTTCCGCGGCGCGCAGGGACGTGCAGCACGCCGGGCGCAGAGGCGCGACGAAGGCCGATCCGTTCTGTATTCCCAGAACCGGCGCCGGGCAAGTCGTGCTGGTCGGCGCCCCAAACGTCGGCAAGTCGTCGATCGTCGGCGGGCTGACCCACGCGCACGTGACGATCGCCGATTACCCGTTTTCGACCGCGCTCCCGATTCCCGGGATGGTCCCGTTCGAGGACGTGCAGATTCAGCTCGTCGACACTCCGGCCGTCACGGCGGGGCACGTGCCGGCGGGTTTCCCGGGGCTGTGGCACGCGACGGACGCGCTGATCGTGGTCGTGGATCTCTCGAGCGAGTCGTTGCTGGAAGACGCGGACACGTGCCTGCGCCATCTTGCGGAGCGCCGCATCCAGCTTACGGACGGTGCGCGGCGGAGGCCGGAGGGCATGGACGACCCGCTGCGCGTGCCAGGAATGGTGCTGGCGAACAAGCTCGACGCCAGCGGCGCGGCCGAGAACCTCCGGTTGCTGCGCGAGTTGCTCGACGCCCGCGTGCCGATTGAGCCGCTCTCGACGCGCCAACCGGAAATGATGGCGCGGCTCCCGGCGCTGCTGTTCCGGCTGATCCACGTCATCCGCGTGTACGCCAAGCCGCCCGGCCGCAAGCCGGACCTCGATGAGCCGTTCGTCCTGCCCGAGGGCAGCGACGTTCATCAACTCGCGCGGCACGTGTATCGCGGACTGGAGCACCAGATTCGGGCGGCGCGCGTCTGGGGCACGGGCGTCGCCGACGGGCAGAACGTGCACCTGGATCACGTGCTCCACGACAGGGACATCGTCGAACTGCACACGTGACCTGCCCCATCGCAGCCGGGGCCGCGGTCGTTCATGCGACGATTGCAATTCATCCGGTCGGAACTCGCTCGCTGGCCGGCCCTGGTCGTGGGTGCGATCGCGACTGCGGCCCCCGCAGCCAACATCGCGCTTTGGTCTCAGACCAGCCCGGAATTTCACGCCGCGCAAGCCGCGGCCGCCGGCCGAGAATCGTGGGCGGTCTGGCCGCCGGACGTCGCGCGAGACCTGACGTGCGCGATCGAGCTGAAGTGCCCGGCCGAGCTGCGCGAGCGGCTGACGCTGACGCTGCGGCGCGCGATGGAGGTCTGGGAAAGCGCGGCGGACGTGCGCTTCCGGATCGTCGACGATCCGCGATCGGCGCGCATCCGCGCGCATTTGAGCCATGACGGCCGGGGCGGCCCGGTCTACCACGGCGGCGGGAGCGGCTGGCCGCCGCGGCGTGACGCCGCCGGGAAGCTCCTGCAAAGCGAGGTCTTCGTCGGTTTCACGGGCGACGCGCCGGACGCGGCCGAATGGCGCGCGGACCCGTGGGTCTGGGTCACGGTCCACGAGCTCGGGCACGCGCTGGGACTCTGGCACGAGTTCCAGCGGCCGGATCGGCCGGCGCACCTGCGCGTGGACCCCGATGAATCGCGCATGCCGCACCTGGCCGGCCAGACCGGCGACCCCGCCGGCACGCCGTTCGACTTCGCGTCCGTGATGATGTACGCCTGGACCGACGGCGACCGGAACGGGAGCTTCAGCTTCGTCAGCCCCGAGCCAGGCGAGCCGCTGCCGACGGTCAACTACTACCAGCGCAACGGCCTCTCGCCCGGCGACGTGGCTACGGTGCGGCTCTTGTACGGCCGCGCGCGGGCCGGCGTCGAGGCCATGGTTCACGCTCCGCCCAAGCGCGACGATGCGCCGCTGCAACGGCTCCGTCACACGGGATGGCGGATCATCGCGCACCCGGGCGCGCAAGTTTACGGTGTGGGTGATGCCGTCGCCTTCGAGGCGGAGCGCGGCCTGTGGGATCACTGGACCTCGGGCGGCAGTCCGCCGCGAATTGCGCGTGCGATCGCCGGTGACGCGTTCGTCCTGTCCGCGGAGCTTGACGCGCGCTATGTTCCGGCCGGTTCGATGGCGGGGCTTTTCCTGGTCCTGGGCGAGCGGGACTGGATCTCGTTCGGCGCCTGGGAGCACCCCCGGAGGGTCGCCGCGCAGCGCACCGGTGAGCACGCGACAAAGACGACGACGGTCGAGCGCAGTCGCTACCGGCTGGTGGCCCGCTATCAGCGCCGGGCACTGGCGCTCTCGGTCCAACTCGGTTCACAGGAAACGGTGGTGGCCGAGCTGGCGGACGTGCCGCGCCCGATCGAGGCGGCGCTGGGCGTTCGGAGCTGGCCGGGCGCGGACTTCGCCTACCGCCTGGTCCGGTTCCGAGACGTGACGCTGTGCGGGGCTGAATAGCACCGCGGAGCGCTCGGGTCCGCTTCCCGAGCAGTTTTTTGCGAGCTTTTCACTTGACGGGGGGCGTATCACGATTCATAATGTATGTGAGTACTTACGAAACAGGACCAGCCGTGGCGCCGCGGACGTGCCGCGGGAAGGTCGTTGTGGAGCGTGCGCGCGTGGGACGGCCCAGCCAGCAAGAGCAGAAACGCCGCGAACTGATCCCGGTGATTGCCCGCGCGTTCACCGAGCTTGGCTACCGCGGGGCCACGACGGCCGAGCTCGCGCGGCGCTGCGGCGTGCAGGAGAACATTCTCTACCGCGTCTGGCCGGACAAGAAGGCCATGTTTCTGGCGGCGATCGAGTTCGTGTACGAGTTCTCCGAGTCCACGTGGCTGAGCGTGCTGGAGAGCGGCGGGGACGGGGACCCGGCGCGGCGAATACTGGAATTTGAGTCGCGGCATCACGGCGAATTCGGCCACTACCGCATCCTTTTCACCGCGCTCGGCGAGACCGACGACGCCGAAATCCGCGAGGCCGCACGGCGGATCTTCGGTCGCTTCCACCGCTTCCTGCGGGCGCAGATCGCGGCACGGTCGCGCCGATCACGGCGCGCCTTGGCGCCGCCTGAGTTGACGGCGTGGGCGGCGATCGGCCTCGGCACGGCGGCGAACATCGGCCGCGAACTCGGGCTGCTGGGCGACGCGGAGCGCCGCCGGCTGATGAGCACGATCGGGCGGGTGCTGTTGGAAGGGGAGGCGTCGTGAGCACGGCGCGAAAAGCCAGCGACAACGGCGTGCCAGGCAGCGTGGCTCGACCGCGGTTCAACCGCGTTCGATGTTGTATGTGAATGCTTACGAAACGGCCGCTGCGACGAGGCCGCCGCGCGCGGTCCGAGATGCGGCGGTCTTGTCGGTGCGCGAAGCGCAAGCGAGGAAATTGACGCGCCGTAGAGAAAGGCCCTCGCTGGCACGTGGTGATCGGGTCGGCGCCGCGCTGCTCTCGCTGGCGCTTCAGGCTCGGATCGCCGGCCGGCCGCCGACCTGCTTGGAACTCTGAATCCTCGTGAAGCCACGAAACAAAGGAGCCAACCATGAAATGGAATCGAGGAGTGGTCATCGGGGCGGCCGTCGTGCTCGGTGCAGTCTTGGGCATCGCCGGCTGCCGCACCAGCACCGCCCAGGCGCAAGGCAGACCCCAGGTCGATCCAGCACAGGCAAGTCGCCGGGACGCCCTGTCTGCCGCGGGCACGAACGCCGCGCTCACGATCTACCCAGTACACGTTCTCGGCGCCGCCGACCGAAATGTCGCCGACGTGCTCGGCCTCGTCCTGGAGTCCATGGGCATGGACAACCTGGACGCGACCGACGCCGCGTTCGCCCGGCCGATGGACGTGCCGTGGGATCAGGCGCCCGCCCAGTTCGCGGAATATCTGAAAACGAACCCGCCGGCGACCGGCTACGCGCTGTATGCGGAGTACCTCGGCGAGCCGCGCGGCGGACCGACGGAAGTCCGCTTTCTCGTCACGGATGCCGCGGGAAACCTGGTGCTTTCGGATCGGCAGACGCCGGCCGACGCGGACTTCAAGCGCACCGCGGCGCGCGACCCGGACCCGATGGGCTGCTCGGTGCTCGTCGGGAAGCGGCTGTTCTCACTCCTGGATTGGAAACATCGCCGCGGCGGCGAGCCCGCGGGAAAGTTCGCCAAATTGTGGGAGCAAAAGTCCGGCACGCCGGATAAGGCGGAGCGTGCCGCGATGGAGCAGCGTTCCGCGGCACTGAAGGCCGACCTCAAGTCAGCGCGCTTCAGTGTGTACCCCACGCTGATCGGCGGCGAATTCAGCGCCGAGAGCGCGCAGCGCCTGGCGAAGCTCGTGGCGCAGGAGCTGGGCTGCCAGGCGGCCGCGGCGAGCGAGCCGCTCTCGATCCAGCTTGCGCCGTCGAGTAACGAGCCGAAGCGCTTGTGGGACCTGGCTCGCGCGCTGCGCGAGCGCCTGCGGGCCGCGCCGGCCCCGACAGACTACGCGGTCCTGGCCGAGTACTACATCAACCCCAAAGGCGGTCCGGCGGGCGCCGTGCATGTCGTCGTGTGCGACAAGTCCGGCGAATGGGTGCTGGTCGATTTTCAGAACAACCAGCACGCGGATTTCCAGCGCGTCGCGCCCAAGAGCGTCGAGGACTGCGACCGGCTGGCGGCGGAACGCTTGCGCGGGCGGCTGAAGTAGCCGCCGAATTGCGAATTGCGAAGAACGAACCGGGGCCGGGCAACGGTTGCGCGCAACGCGTTCTTCGCAGTTCGCACTTCGAGCGTCGCGTGTGCCCGGGCTGTGCCGGGCGTACGCGATCAAAGGTCGCTCAGACGGACCGTGTGCACCACGCGCACCGGCGAGCCGTCCACCACGTTGTCCACGTTCTCGCAGACGATCTGCATCCCGGGTTGCACGCCGGAGCGCACCTCCACCATCTTGTCGGTGCGCGCCCCGATGCGGATCGCATGCGCCACGGCTCGCTCGCCAGTGACCGTGAAGACCTGCGCTTCATCGCTGCCCGGCGTGAGTTTCACGGCGGCCTTCGGCAGCCAGAGCGTCGCGGCGGCCGTCGCCGGCGCGCTGCCGGCCGCGGGGCCGAGGAACTCGACTCTCGCCGAGCCCTCGACGCGCAGGTCGGGGCCCGGGCTGAGAATCCGCACCTTCACCTGCACGGTGGCGCGGGCATAATCGCCCAGCGGGTCGACCCACATCACCTGCCCGTCGTACGTCGCGCCCTGGACCGCGTCCGGCGTGATGCGGGCGCGCTGCCCGGCGCGGACGCGGTGCACGTCGCGTTCGCTGACGTCGATCTCCACCCGAAGCAGCGTCATGTCGGCGATGGAGACGAGCTGGGCGTTCGCGTTCGCGCCGCGCCCGCCCTCCGCCGCCAGGAAGTCGCCTACCTGTGCGTTGCGCTCCAGTACGACGCCGGAGATCGGGGCGACGATCGCGCAGTCCGCCAGGCGCTTTTCCCAGACGCGGAGGATCGACTCGGCCGCGGTCAGCTCGGATTGCGAGACGGCGATCGCGGTCTCCGCCGATTGCGCCGCGGCGACGGCGACGTCCACGGCGGCTGCCGCGGCCTCGTAGAGGTTCTTGGCGTTGAGGTATTCGAGCTCGCTGGCCTGGCCCTTCTTGAACAGTTGTTCGAGCCGGTCGTGGTCGCGCTGGCGGAGCGCCAACTCGGCGCGGGCCTGCACGATCGCCGCCTGGGCGCGGGCGAACTCCGCCCGGGCGCGCTCGATCGCATGCCGGCGCTCGGCCACGTTCGCCGCGGCCTCGTCGCGCTGGGCGAGGTAGATCACGTCCTCGATGCGCGCCAGCACCTGGCCCTTCTGGACGGAGTCGCCCTGTTCCACGAACAGCTCGGTGATCTGGCCGGAGACCTTGGTCGAGACGTTTACGCGCACGTCGCTGACGATCTTGCCCGTGGCGACCAGCACGACTGGTTCGGCGCGCTGATCGGCGGTGGGCACGATCAGCAGGTTCACATCGACCGGCCGCGTCGAGAGCGAGGCGACGATGTTGACGCCGGTCGTCCGGTAGTACCACCAGCCGGCGGCGATCGCGCCACCGCCGACCACGACCAGCAGCGACGCCAGCAACAGCCACGCGCGGCCGCCCGCCGTCGGGCGCTGCTCGCGGTGAATCCGCAAGCGGGACAGCTCGGCCGGTTTCTGTGTCATCGTGTCGCTCACGCGCCCTCCCGCGCGTCCTGCCCGCTCACGCTTCGCGCAGTGCCGCCGTGACGCTCATTTTCGCCGCCCGCCAGGCTGGCAGGATCGAGCCGAGCAGCCCGATCGCAACGGCCACGGCCAGCGAGGTGCCGACGATCTTGGGCGTGATCGCCAGCGAGTAGCTGACCGTGGTGAACGTCGCCGGCAGCACGTTGCGCTGCAAGCCGTGCGAGACCAGACTCAGCGCGCAACCCAGAGCCCCCCCCGCAGCGGCCAGGATCAGCCCCTCCAGCACGAACGCGGTCAGGATGCTCACGCGCGCAAAGCCGACCGCGCGCAGCATTCCGATCTCGCGGATGCGCCCGGCGACGGCGGCGTACATCGTGTTCGCCACGGCGAACGCCGCCGCGATTCCCATGATGACGATCATCGCCACGCTGAGGTACTGCGTGGCGGCCTGGTTCGTGTTCAGCTCGCGGAAGTAGGTGCGCTCGTCGCTGGCGCCCAGCCCGATTGCGGCGCTGCGGATGAAGTCCACGGCGCGGCGCGCGGCCTGCTCGTCCGGCACGATCATGCGCGCCGATGAGTAGCCCGTACGCGCGAACACGTCGCGGACCGTTTCGACGTAGGCCCAAAGCTCGCTGTCGGCCGCGGTGCCGTCGGTCGTGAAGACGCCGACGATGGTGAACAGACGCGGGCCGCGCGTTCCGAGCTGCACCTGGTCGCCGACGTTGTGGCCGCGATAGAGGCGATGCGCGGCCTGGCCGACGATCACCTCGTACGTCCCCGGCTGGTATGCCCGGCCCTCGACGATGCGCACCCGGCCGTGCCGGACCTTGGACGCCGCCTCGAAGTCGACGCCGCGGACCGCGGCGTTCACGGCGACTCGATCGTCTCCCTTTGTGAACGCGCTGCTGATGGCCACGATCTCGGGGCTGACGATCGGGCCGGCGCCGTCGTGGACGACGTCGGGCGTCATGGCGAGCTTGTTGAGCTCGTCCTTGCCAAGCCGTGAGACGCTCTCGGACGTGGCTGCCTGGCTCAGAACGAGGATGGTGTTCGGATCACCGGTCGCCGCCATGGTGTTGAACGCGCTGTCCGTGACGGCCTGGAGATACGCGAAAGTGGCGATGACCAGCGCGATCAGGCCGATGGATGAGAGCGAACTCGTCGGCCGGGCCGCGAGGCTGAGCACGTTGTATCGCAGCGGCAGCGCCACGTCAGGCCACCTTTCGCAGGGCCGCGGCGACCTTCAGCCGACCCGCGAGCACGGCCGGGACCAGCGCCGCCAAAAAGCCGCAGGTCAGCGCCACGAGCAGCGCTCCGGCGGCCGTAGTCTCGGCGATCTTGATCGGGCGCCCGGTACCCGGAACGATGACGTCCTGTGCCGTGGTCAGCGCGTAGATCGGCGCCACCGCGATCAGGCCGCCGAGCAGCCCGAGCACCACGCCCTCTGCCAGCACCATGCGGACGATCCGGCCGGCGGAAAAACCCAGAGCGCGCAGCACGGCGATCTCGCGCGTGCGCTCGCGGAAGGACATGCTCATCGTGTTGAACGCCACGGCGATCGCCACCAGCACGATCAGCCTGCCGATGTTCCAGATCATCCCGACCCAGTCGCCCTGGCTCTTGACGAACGACTCGACGAACGTCGATTCCATCTCCGTCCGCGTCTCGTACTCGGTATTGGCGAAATGCTTGTCGATCTCCGCCAACGCCCACTCGCGCGCCTCCGGCGAGGCGCACTTGAGCCAGAAGTTGTTCACGCTGACCGGGTTGCCCGTCGCCTCGCGGTATTTCTCGTCGTAATAATCGAGCGCGAAATAGAACCAGGGTGAATCGAGCCCCGGCGGGATCGCGACGATCACAAACTCGATCACCGGATACGGCGGCAGCTGCCCCTTGAGCGTGACGCGGTCGCCCACCTTCCAGTTCTGCTGGTTGGCGAGCATGCTCCCGATGACGGCGCCGCGGCGCTCCTTTTGAAACGCGGCGACATCCTCCGGCGACATGCGGAATTCGCTGTACACGACCGGGAACGTGTCGCGGTCCACGCCCATGCTGGGAAACGTCGCCTGCTTGCCCTCGACGTGCCCGCCGAACCACGATGTGCGGCAGATCGCCGTCACGTATCCCGGCGGAGCGAGCTGGAGAATCTCGTCCTTGATTCGCTGCGGCATCGGTGCGGTGTAGGTGACCTTCTGGTGCACGGCCACGCGCAGGTTGCGATCCGACTCGGCGAAGAATTCGTCGATTGCGTCGACGAACGAGCGCGACACGGTGAAGACCAGCATCGGCAGCGCAATGGCGACCACCGTCAACGTCGTCCGCAGCTTGTTGCGGCCGAGGTTCTTCAGCAATACGGTGGCTTTCGTCATCGTCGCGAGCCTTTCCCGCCGCATCCTCGTGCGTCGCCGGTCGTCAATACGCCACGAGCGCCGGCTCGCGCGGCTTGTCCGCGAACAGCTCGCCCTTCTCAAGGTGCAACTGCCGCGAGGCGTGCGACGCCGCCTTCGGATCGTGCGTCACCATGATGATGGTCTTCTTGAACTCGTCGTTCAGCCGATTGACCAGTTGCAGCACGGACGCCGCGCTGGCCGCGTCCAGATCGCCCGTAGGCTCGTCCGCCAGCAGCAGTTCGGGGTCGGTGACCAACGCCCGCGCGATCGCGACGCGCTGCTCCTGGCCGCCGGAGAGCTGGCCCGGCTTGTGGTCAGCGCGGTCCTCCAGCCCGACGATCGAGAGCGCCAGCCGGACGCGCTCGCGACGCTCCTTGGCGCCCATGCGGAACAGCATCAGCGGCAGCTCCACGTTCTGCGCGGCGGTCAGCACCGGAAGCAGGTGGTACATCTGGAAGATGAAGCCGACGTGCCGCGAGCGCCAGGCGGTCAGCTCGCGCTCCGACATCGTGTGCAAGGCGGCGTCGCCCACGCGGATTTCGCCGCGCGTCGGGGTATCGAGTCCGCCGATGAGGTTCAGCAGCGTGGACTTGCCCGAGCCGCTGGGTCCCATCAGGGCCACGAACTCGCCGGCTTCGAGCGTGATGCTCAGCCCGCTCAGCACGGGAATGTCGAGATTCTTCTTGCGGTAGACCTTGTGGACGCCGCTCAACTCGATGTACGCCATCGCTCCGCTCCCGACCGTTCCCGCCCCGTCGCTTCCGGACAGGTCTCGCGCGGGTCCGTGTTGTGGCGCACTGGCCGCAGGCACAAAACAATAATTCTACGCGATCGGGCGCGCGTGTGCGAAACAACGCCTCCGGGGCCGACGGTGCCGCCAAGGCTTGAAACCCTCCGAGCCGCCCCCCAGCAAGCGGGAACCGGCGCGGGGAATGGAATCACACGCGCGCGAGGTTGCTCAGACAAGACGCCGGCCCCCGTCCACCGGCAGCACGACGCCCGTTACATAATCGCCGTGCTTCAGCAGATAGCGCACGGCGGACGCCACGTCCTGCGGTGTTCCCGCGCGGGCCAGCGGGATGCGGGCTGTGATTTTCTTGCGAAGCGCGGCGTCGAACGACTCTGGCCAGGCGGCGACGCCGGGCGCGACGCCGACCACGTTCACCTCCGGCGCCAGCGCGCGGGCCAGGGCACGTGTCAGACTGTCGAGCGCACCCTTAGAGACACAGTACGACAGGTAATCGGTCCAGGTCCGGTCGGCCGCCGCGTCGCACAGGTTCACGATTCGGCCGCGTGCGGCGCGGAGCACCTCGCGCAGCTCCCACGCCAGCAGCAGCGGCGCGGTCAGGTTCACGCGCAGCGTGCGCTCCCATCGCCCGGGTTCGAACGAGTCGATCGAATCCGGCTCGAACACGGCCGCGTTGTTGACGAGGATATCGACGCGCCCGAACCGCGAAAGCACGTCGCGAGCGAGTTGTCGCGTCTGTGGCTCGTGGACGAAATCGGCCTGAAAGATGGCGGCTTCGGCGCCCGCCTGCCGGCACGCCGCCGCCGCCTCTTCCGCGTCCGCCGCCGAGCCGCGGTGATGGATCGCGACCCGGCATTTCTCGGCCGCGAGCATCACGGCGATCGCCCGGCCGACACGCCGCGCGGCCCCGGTCACCAGCGCGACGCGCCCCTCAAGCTGCATGGTCGTCCATCCGGTGGCGCGGGTAACGAATCCACTGCAAACACAGGCCGCACGCGGGGGCGGTCGGCCCGGCCAGGCACCGGTCGCGGGCGGCCAGGATTTCGCGGATACGCTCCGCCGGCCAGTGTCCGCGCCCGATCTCGATCAGCGTGCCCACCATGTTCCGCACCTGATTGTAGAGGAAGCCGTCGCCGAGCACGTCGATCAACACCTGGTTGAACCGCCGCCGGACCTCCACGTGGCGGATCGTGCGGACGGTGCTCTCCCGCGCGCAGCCGGAGCTGGCGAACCCCTTGAAGTCGTGTGTCCCGCAGAGGGCGTCGGCAGCGGCGCGCATGCGGTCGTCGTCCAAGCGGTGCCAGACGTGCCAGACCAGCCCGGCCCTCTGCGCTTCGACCGGCCGGTGCGAGTCATTGTGAATGCGATAGCGGTACAGCTTCTCCAGCGCGTCGCGCGAGGCGTGGAATCCGGGTGGAACTTCCTGCGCCGAGACCAGCGCCGCGTCGGCGTCCAGGCGGTGGGCCACGGCCCGGCCCAGGCTCTCCAACGGAATCGTCGCGGAGGTGCACACGTGCGCGACCTGCCCGAGCGCATGCACGCCCGCGTCGGTCCGGCTGGCGCCGAACACGACGACCGGCTCGCCCAGCACGCGGCGGACCACGTCCTCAAAATGGGACTGAACCGTGCGAAAACCCGGCTGCCGCTGCCAGCCGTGAAAGCCGGCGCCGTGATAGGCGATCGTAAGCTTGATCGTGCGCTGCATGGCGACGGTATGCGCGTGCCGCTCTCGCCCCCGGGGGCGCGCGGGCAGGTTCGAGCCGGCCGCAACGATTCAGTTCCGGCGTTCGTCGTTTTCGGCGGACGGCAGCGCCGGCGGCTCATCCGGCGGCGGCAGTTCGCCGGCCGGCACGGTCTCGTCGCTGGTGTACTCGTAGAAGTCGCGATAGTGCTTGCGGAAGTAGCCGCCGGCCTTGGCCTTGATGCCGTTGAGCACGGCGCCGACGATGCGGGCGTTGATGCTCTCAAGCTGCTCGCGGACGCGCTTCAGCGCGCCCTTGCGGTTGGTCTCGGCCCGCGCGACGACGATCACGCCGTCCACCTGCATCGCCAGCACGACTGCGTCGCTGATCAGCAGCGCCGGGGGTCCGTCGAGGATCACGCGCTGGTACTTCTCGCGCGCCTCGGCCAGGAGCTTCCGCATCGCCTCCGATCCCAGCAGTTCCGCCGGCGTCGGCGGCATCGGCCCGCTGCTCAGCACGAACAGGTTGGGAACGTCGGTTTCGCTCACCAGTTCGTCGAGCGCGCCCTGTCCGACGAGCACGTTGCTCAGCCCGCGCGTGCGGGCGGCGGGGAAAATCCGCCGCAGCGCCGGCCGCCGGAAATTGCAGTCGATCAGCAGCACGCGCTGGTTGCTCTGGGCCATGGTCACGGCCAGGTTGGTGGCGACGGAGGTCTTTCCGTCCTCGGGCCCGGCGCTGGTGACCAGCAGGGTGCGCTGGGAGTCCGCGGGCCCGCTGAACTGGATCGTGGTCCGCACCTTGCGGAACGCCTCGGCGACGAGCGAGTGGGGCGCTACGCGCGCCGCGTGCTCGATCTCCTCGACGTCGGCCTCCTCGTCGTCGAGCATCGGGATCGTGCCCAACACCGAGAGCCGTCCGAAGCGTGCCACGTCGATCGGCGTGCGCACCGCGGTGTCGGTCATCTCGCGCAGGAACGCCAGGCCGATTCCCGCCGCGATGGCCAGCACGAACCCGCCGCCCAGGTACGCGGGCAGGTTGGGCCGGCTGGGCTTGATGGCCTCCTGGGCGGTCTGCACCAGGCGCAGGCGGACGCGGTTCGTGTCGCGCATCGCGTGCTCGGCGTTCATCAGCTCGCCGGCCACGTCGTTCAGCCGCTGCTGGATGCCCTTCTCGTCATCGAGCATCTGCATGTACTTCTGCGCGTTGGAGTCGAGGTCGCGTTCTTTGGCCTCGGCCTCTTCAATCTGTTCGCGGACCGCGATCTGCTGGCGTTTCGTGGAGGCGAGCTCCTGCTGCAACTGCTCGTACTGGCGGCGCCGGACCTGAGAGATCAACTCCTCGCGCTTGGAGGCCTCCTTCTCTTCGAATCCGCGCTGGCGCTGGAGCAGAATCTGGACCTGGCGATGGTTGGGACCGACGAGCTTGCCGAGCGCCTCGATCTCCACGTCGAGCGCTTCGACCTGCGAGCGCCAGTAGCGCAGCACCGGGTCAGCCTCGATCAGCATCTGCTGCTCCGCGTTCAGCGCCAGCGTCTTGGGGTCAAGCCCCTGGAGACTGTCGAGCTGGGCCTGGAGGTTGGCGACCCAGGAATCCAGCGCGCTGAGCTGCGTCATCAGCCGCATGGTGTATTCTTTGGCCGAGACGCGCGACGACTCCATGGTCGGCACGTCGCTCTGCGACCGGAAGCGGGCCAGCTCCGTGCGCAAGTTCTTGAGCTCGACGGTCAGAGAGTCGCGCGTGGTCTTGAGCGTCTCGACCTGCTTGCCCTGGTCGTCGCGCGTGGTGATGCGGTACTTTTCCTCGTAGCGTTGCACGACCGCGTTCACGATCAGCCGCGCTTCCTGCTTGCTGCGGCAGGAGAGCGCCACGCGGATGAGCTGCGAGTCCATGATCGGCGCGGCGATCAGGTCGTCCTTCAGGCCGTTGGCTGCCTGGGTCACATCGCTCTCGTACCAGCGGTAGTACTGTGTGTTCTTGATCTCGGGCAGCTTCACCACGTCCAGCAACAGGTCGAGTTGGCGCAGCTTGCGGGCCTCCGTCGAGAGCATCTGCTCCATGATCTGCGGACTGACCTGCTCATCCTCTACGCGCAGCGCCCCGCGCGTCGGCGGCTCGAGCTGGAAGATCGCCTCGCTCGTGTAGGCCGGAAAGTACTTCAGCGTCACGAACGTGCCCGCGACGACGAGCAGGTACGTGATCACCGAAGTGATGATGATCGTCAGCCGCCGCTGCTTGAGAATGCGGATGAAATCCGCCAGCCCCAGGCCTTCCGGCTCCGTGGGCACCCCGGCCTGGGCCGCGGGCGCCAGCAGCTCCGGGGGGCGAGACGCTGCGATCGCGTGTGTCGAGCCTGCCATGCTCATGAGGGTCCTCCGCGGGCCCGGCGTGATGCGGGCCCGGCGCCTGCGGGTCTCACGGCGCTTGCCGCAGCGCCTGTTCGGCCTTCTGTATCAGCGCCGCGTTCTGCCGCTTGCGGCCAAGTTCCAGCAACTGCCCGTAGACCTTGCGGGCCTCGGCGCGGTTCCCGAGCTTGATGTGCAACTCTCCTACGTGCTCCAGCACGGTCGGGTTCTCCGGCTCCAGCCGCAGCGCCTCCAGCAGCGTGCTCTCCGCGCGGTTCAAGTCGCCGTTCTTGAAGTACGCCCAGCCCAGCGTGTCGATAATGTTGCCGTTGTTCGGCACCAGTTCCGCCGCCCGTTCGGCGTACGGGATCGCCTCGGCCGCCTGGTTCAACTTCTCGACCATCAGGAACGCCAGGTTGTTCATTGCGGCCACATTGCCGTCGTCGAGTTTGAGGATCTCCTCGTAGGTGCGCACGGACTCCTCGTTCCGGTCGCGCCGTTCCGCGACCAGGGCGGCGATCAGCAGCGCCTCGACTTGCAGCGGCGAGTTCGGCGGCGCCTCGCTGCGCACCGTCTGCACCAGCCGCTCGACTTCCTCCAGCTTCTGCGGCACCCCGGTCCCGACCAGGAACCGCGCCAGGACGCACGACGCGCGCAGCGCCGTCTCGCCCTCCAGTCCTGCGATCGCGGTGTGGATCACCGTTTCGGCGTCCGGCGCCTTCAGCAGCGCCGACAGCTTCTCCACCACCGAGCCGATGTCGCCTGGGCGCTTCTCAATCGCCTCGCGAACCGCCGTGCTGAGTTGCTGCGCCGCGGCGTCGCGGTTATCGAGCTTCAGATACGCCGCCGCCGCGTTCGCACGCACCACGGGCGTCACGACCTCCGGAGCGACCTTCTCGAACGCCGCCACGGCCTCCTTGGCGCGGTTGGTGCTCACCAGGCAGTCGATCACCTCGGAGATCACCAGCGCGTTCCGGCCCTCGGTCAGCTCCAGAGCGCGCTCCAGCGAAGCGACCGCGGCCGAGTGCTCGCTCCGCTCCTTCAGCAGCATGCCCAATTGAAACGGCCAGAAGGGCTCCTTCGGATAGCGTGCGGCCATCTGGTTGACGAACTCCTGGGCCTTGCCGACCTGGTTCGTCCGCCGCAGGAACCCGAGCAACTGCAACGCGATCTGCTGGTTGGGGGGGTCGTAGAGCGCGACCAGTTCGCGCAGTTCGGCTTCCGCCTGTTCGAGCGCGTTCTGAAGTTCGTAGAGCTTCGCCAGGGCGAAGCGGTGTTCGAGCCCGTAGCCGGTCGGCATCAGGGTCTTGATCCGCAGCAGGTCGGCCTTGGCCTCGTCGAAGCGGCGCAGCGCGAGATTCACCTTGCCGCGTGTGAACAGGCACCAGCGGTGCGTAGGGACCTCCTGAAGGATCTTGGTCATGATCTCCCGCGCCAGCTCGAGCCGCTCCTGCGACACGTTGTACGTCGTCAGCAGTTCGGCCTGCGCCATGCCGCCGCGCGGATCGGTCGGAAACTCGGCGCGATAGGCGGCGACCTCCTTCTCGGCCTCGCCGAACTGGCGGATCAACATCAGCGACTTCATGATCTTGAGCAGCGCACTCTGACGCGCCGCGGTTTCCTCGGGCTTGAGCAGCGCCAGCACGGCCTTGAGCGTCTGGATGCGCTCCGGGATTTGCTGCCGGCGGCTGTAGAACTCGGCCAGCTCGGCGAGGATCATCACCTTCGCCGCACGCTGGTCATCCTCTTTGTCGTACGTGAGCTCGTCGGTTCGACGCCGGCCCTCATCCAGGGCGCTGGCTGTCGCCTCGTTGTCGCCCAGCGCCTCGTAGAAGCGGGCCAGCAGCGTGTACGCCCGGATCGCCTCGTAGCCCTTGGACGCGGAGATGAAGTCGCGCAGGAACTTCTCGCCGTCCTCCTTGCGCTGCCGCGAGGCGTAGAACAGCGCCGCCGTCTGCGCCATCTGGCGGTTGTCGGGCGCGACTGCGGCCGCGTCCTTGATGCACTGTTCGGCCTTATCGTTCTGTTCCGTCCGGGCGTAGAGCTCGGCCAGGCGCAGCAGGTTCTCGATGTTCTGCGGCTCCTTCTCACGCAGCGGCTCGCGCCACGCGATGCCCTTGGCCGGGTCGGCCTCCTCCTCGATCAGCCGCTGCCGCTCGCGGATGAACGGATCGTTGGGATTGACCTTCGCGGCCGTCTGAAGATACGTGAACCCCTCCTGCCGCTGGTTGGTCTGCTCCATGCAGATGTACATGAGCTTGTTCGCGGCGAAGTTGCGCGGGTCGGCTTCGAGCGCCTGCTGGAGCGACTCGACGGCCTCTTCCGGCTTGGGCGGCTTGATCTGGAGCAGCGACTGCGCGATCCGCAGCTTGAGGTCCACGTCGTTGGGGTTCTTGGCCTCGGCGGCGCGGTACTCCTTCAGCGCGCCCTCCGGGTCTCCCTGCGCTCCCTTGAGCAGGCCGCGGTACAGCGCACCGCCCACGCGGTCAACGTCCTTGGCCGTGAGTACGGCGAGGTACTTCTCGGCCTTGTCGAACTGCATCAGCGTCAACGACGTGAGGAATTGCAACTGGGCGATCTGCTCGTCGTCCGGCTTGAGCTTCTCGACCTCGTCCAGGTACTCGACCGCCTTCTTCGGGTTGCCGCGCGTGACGTGGAAATTGAACAGCTCCGAGAGCCGCTCCACCGGGTCCGCGATCTGCTCGATGATCTCGAGCAGCTTGCGGTCGCGCTCCTCCGGGTCCTTGCTGGTCACGACGATCTGGTAGGCCTGGAGAATGCGCTGAATGTCCGCCGGCGGCTGTTTGGCGAGCAGCGTGTTGATCAGCTCGCCGGCCTGCACCTGCCGCCCGGAGCGAAGCATCACTTGCAGCAAGAGCGTCACGCCGGGGAGGTTCGCCGGGTCGGCCTCGATCGCCGGACGCAGAAGCGCCTCGGCTTCCTCGAACTTGTTCTCGTGCGCCAAGAAACGCGCCTTGGTCATGACCGTCTGAACGTCGCCGGCGTCGTCGCCGAGGGCCTGCTGCGCGTCCTCGGTGCGGCCCAGCATCGCCAGGGCCGTCGCACGCACGCGGCGCAGCTCGCGATCCTCCGGGAACTTCCGCAGCGCGGAGTCCGCCGTGTCCAGGGCCTCCTGCGGCCGCTCCAGCACCGTGAGCACCTGGGCGCGGTTCAGCCACATCCGCAGCGGCGGCTCGAGCCCGTCGCGCACGAAGGACTGCATGGCCAGGTCCGTGTACTTCAGCGACGAGCCCAGCTCATTGGTCTGGCGGTAGAGCATCGCCAGGTTCTCGCGCGCCATGCGCGCGAACGCCGGGGACAGGTCCCCGGCGCGCTCCTCCGCCTGGCGGTAGGCGTCGATCGCGTCGCGGGCCTTGTTGTCGAAGACCGCGAGCTGCCCCGCCATCAGCGGAACGATGACCGAGTCCGGGAAGCGCGTAGCAGCGTCCTCGTGGAAGCGCCGCGCGTGGGCCAGCAGCGCCGTCTTGCCCTCCGCGTTGGGCTGGGTGTTGTAGAAGCTGACCGCGTCGTCGAACGCGGCGACCAGCAGCCGTACCAGGGCCACGCGCCCGAGGACCGAGCGAATCGTCCGCAGTCCGACCGTGTCGCGCAGCGCGTCGGCGTACACCTGCATGACTTCGTTCTGGCACCCCAACAGGTCCTGCTGCCAGCGCTCACTTCCCTCCAGTTCGAGCCGCTTGATGTCGGCGCGCGTGCTGTACGCGTCGTAGAGGCCCGGCTCGAGCTGGAGCGCGCGGTCCACGTGCTCGCGGGCCTCCTGGAGCAGCGTCGCCGCCTGCGCCGCGTCGCCATTGTCCTCGCGCCGTTTCCGCACCATCCGCGTGAGCGTCCGAGCCAGCCCGAAGTGCAAGTCGGGATCGTCCGGCTTTTCGGCGAGAGCCTTGGTGAGCACTTCCCGCGCCGCGGCCAGGTCGCCGGCGTCCCAGTACAGCGCCGCCAGCGAATTCACCAGTTCGGACTCGCCGGGATGGGCGGCGAGCGCCTCGGAAAGGACCTTCGTCGCATTCTCGCGCACGGCGGCCATCGGGTTTTCGCGGCCGCGGGAGGTGCGGGCCGCCTCGATTGCGCGGTTGATCTCGCGTTGCACGCGCAGCATGGCCACGCGCGGGTTGGTGGGGTCGATCTCGAGCGCCTTCTGAAGCGCCTCGTCGGCAAGTTGAGCATTGGCCGGGTCCTGATCGCGCAGTCCTTCCAGGGCTTCGGCCCGAGAGACCAGCCCCAGCAGGTTCTTGGGCTCGATCTCCAGCAGCCGCGCCGAGTAGTCGCGGAAGTTCGTGCGCTGATCGACGCCGGCGCGCTTCAGCTCCCAGAAGCGCTCCAACAGCACCGTGAGCACGCTTGCGTCCTGCGGGGCCTGGGCGTTGGCCTGAACCAACTGCCCCACCGCTTGGCTGATCTCGCCCATGCCCCACGCGAGCCGCGAGACCTCGATCAGGTACTTGACCTCCTGGTTCACGCGGTAGGCCCGGCCGTACAGCTCCATCGCCCGGCGGGCATTGCCCGATTTCTCCGCCTCCGCGGCTTTCCGCGCCAGGACCTCCGGGTCGCGCCGGGCCGCGTTCGCCGCCGCGATGGTCACGACCCCCACCGCCAGCAGCACCCCGACGATGGTCAGGACGCCGACGAGGTTCTTGTTCACCTGTCGCTTGGCCATGTTCGTGCTCCCCTGTATCAGGGATTGGGCGATGCCGGCGGCTGCCCCGTCCGGATCGCCTCCCACTCCTGGTAGTGCTCGCTCAGCAGGACCGGCATCAGCTTGCCCAGCAGCGGACGGATCGCCTCGATCGTCTGGTCGCGTGTGGCCAGCTTCGCGCCGGCCGCGTCCGTGAACGACAACTCGATCTTCGAGTAGTAGGCGTAGCGGTCGAACAGACTCGAGGTGCGCACGCGGACCTCGTCACGCGTGGTCACGTACGTGCCGTTCGCAAGGAAGAAGTACGCCACCGTCAGCCGCGGGGCCGCGCCCGATCCGTCGCCGGCGACGAACCGCGACCGCTGCGGCGTCTCGAATTCCAGCACGCTGACCGGAATGTGAGCCGCCGCGCGCCCGGGCAGCGGCACCTCGACGTTGGCCAGGGTCTCGCGCGCCAGCGTGTAGCCCGCGGCGGACAGGCACTCCTTGGGGTTGTGCGGCACAAGATCAGGCTGCCCCGTGTAATAGGTTACGAAGAGGCGCGCCCGGTACAGCGCGCTGCTCCGGTCGACGGATTTGTCGACGATGTGCCAGTCCAGGTACTCCGTGGTGCCGAGGTTTTGCACAATTTCGTCCGTCAGCGGCGGCGGCTGGATCGGCGCCAGCTCGTACCGCGGCGCCAACCGCGACTTGTCCAGCAGATACAGCGACTTCTTGAGCGGCAGAGGCTGCTTGCTGAAGTGGCGGCCCAGCGCCGCGGCGGTGCTGCGCATCGCCAGAGCCGAGGCGATCAGGATCGCGACGCACACGTAGTAGCGCGGACTGATCCCCGCGAGCACGGAGCGGTGCGCCGCCTCGGCCGAGCGGGCCGCCGCCTGCTGGATTGTGGCTCGGTCTGCCATGCGGTCCCGTCAGCTCAGGCTCGAAGGAGACGACGAGCGGTCCCACGCGGTCTCGATCGCCGCCTCAGGTCGCGGATTGTCGGATTCGTCCGGCTCGGGTTCGTCGTCGCCGCTCGATTCGACGAACAGCGCGTTCAACACCCAGCCCAGCGCGCTGAACATCGCGAATGCGAGCAGGAGCGTGATCAGCCCGAGCGCCGTGTGATACGTTCCCGTCGCGTACCGGGGGTCGACGAAAATGTGCAGCATGCAGGTGGTCGTGACGCGCACGAAGTTCGAGAAGATCGCGATCGGCACGCAGGAGGCGACCATCAGCAGCCGGTGCCACCACGGCCGCTCCGAGACGAACGCCACCGCCACGCCCAGCGCGCACAGCGTCATCGTGCTGCGCATGCCGCTGCACGCGTCGGCCACGCCGAGCGTGCCGCTGCTGCTGCCGTAGAAATACTCGATCGTCGAGCCGACGCGCTGAATGTCCAGTTCCGGGTGCAGCGCCAGGAGCGCCGTCGAGACCGTGGCCGCCATCTGCCGCATGGGGTCGGTGATCGCGAAGTAAATGCCCTTCGGCAGCGGGATCGCGAAAAACAGGTACACGAGCGGGACCCACGCATAGCGCATCACCGGCAGCCCGCACAAGTAAATCACGATCCCCGCCAGACACAACATCATGGCCATGGGCCGGATGTACCCGATCACCAATCCCCACAACGAATAGTTGTAGAGCAGGATCGCCAGCACCATCAGTACCAGCCCGACCCACGTGTGCCGGATGGGACACGCGCGGATCCGGTCCCAGCGCGAGTACACCAGGTACGCGCTGAACAGCGGAATGATCGGCCCGTGAGACCAGTCCGGCGAAGTCGTCCAGTAGAACCACAGGTACTCGAACACGCCGAAGAACACGGCGACGAACGCCCCGGCCACGATCGCCGCCTGAATCTGCGACGTGCGATCGAAACGGATGCTCCAGCCCGAGCTCGAAAGCGGCTCTGTCGCCATTTCCCTTGGCACCTTGCCGGACCGTGCTAGAACGGCAATCCCTGATTCTGCCGTCGCTGAATCTCGAGCGTCTGCGGATTGATCTTGCTGCCGTATGCGTCCTTGTCGGCGAAGTTCCGGTCGTAGACGAACCCGAAACCGTACGTGAAGCGGAACGAGTTGCGGATGATGAACAGGAACGGGGCCACCACGTGCGTGCCCACGTTCACCACATCGTCGTCTTTCAGCAGGATGTCGTCCTGGAGACCGGCGAACACCGCGTCCACGTCCACCGGGATCGTGATCTGGCGGTCCGTTCCCTGCTCGCGGCGGATGATCTCGCAGCGCTGCGGCCAGGCCAGCGGTCCCAGCCCGCCCGCGATCCCCCCGATCGCCTGCTTGATCGTGATCTCGCGGCTGTTGAAGGTGTACACGCCGGGCCGGTTGACCTCACCCATCACGTAGAACACGCCCGTGTCCACCGGAACGTTGATGTAGTCCCGGTCGCGCACCACGATGTTGTACCGCGGGTCGCCGGCCTTGAGCGCGCGCACGTCGATCTCGATCACGCGCTGCGTCAGCTCGTAGTCCTCGTCCGCCTCCCAGTTGAACTCGCCCGGGGCCGACGGCCTCGTGGCGCTTTCGCTGGCACGCGGCGGCTCCTCCGCGGGCGGCGCGGCCGCCGGCGCTTCGCGAAGCGTCCCGCTCTCCGGGTCGAACACCAGCGGCGCGAACGGCCGCTGTCCCGGCTCGGTCTTCGCCTCGTCGCGGCCGCCAGCCGGCTTCGGCGCCAGCACGTCCTCCAGCTCGCGACGGGACGGCGCGCTCGGCTGCGTCGTGGCGCCGCCGCTTCCGGACTGTGCGAAAAACGCGCTGTCGAACGCGGACTCGTTCTCCTCGCTCGGCGGCGGAATTATCAGCTCGCGCTCCGGCTGGGCCGCTGGCGTCGTCTCGCGGGCGCCGGGCTCAGACTCCGCGCGGCGGATCACGTAGAGCTTCTTCACGTCGGGTCCGATATCGCGCGCGATCCCGATCGCGTCGAGAAGGCGCAGATCGGGCTGCGAAATGGCGTACGGACCGGAAGCCTGCACCGCGCCGGTGATGTAGTAGAGCCGGTTACGCCGAACCGCGACGATCGTCTGCACGATCGGATTTGGGAGCAGCCCAGCCTCGCGCAGGCGGTCTTTGAGCTCCTGCTCCAGCTCGACCTCGGTCAGGCCCGTGACGCGGACCGCGCCCAGCAAGGGAATGCGGATGTAGCCCGTGGGGCTGACCTCGAGCTGCGCCTGGTACGGGAACCCCTGTTGGAGCAGGTCTTCGATGCTCAGCGCCACCGTGTCCGTAGGGCCGATCCGGTATTCCTCGAAGTGCGGCACGAGGTCTTCCGGCGTCGGCTCGGTCGCGTTTGCGGCCAGCCCCACCGGCCCTTCGCGCGGCGTCAGCACCCGCCGAATGCCGCTTTCCTGGTATTCCAGTGGAAACCGGCCGACCTTGGTCGGATCAAGAAAGCTGTTAGGCGGCAGCAACGCGCAGCCGGGCGCGAGGCAGGCAAGCGCCGTCAGCCACCCGGCGCGCCACGTGGATCGCACGTACAAATGCACCATCCGCAGTTGCTCGGTTCCTTGGGAAGGGTTGGCGAGCGCGCCGTGATGGCCGCCCTTTCGCCGCCCCGCGCGCCGCAAGCGCCGTCCTCCAATAAACTTCCGCGGCGAAGCGCGGCAACTCTACCCCGCGGATCTGTCGCATGTCAAACCGGCCCTGATGAGCGCCGACGGTATGCGCTTCCCCCGTGTGCTCGTACGTCCGCGCTCGTGGCCGGTTCGCCGCACTCGGCTTTCTAGCTCTGTCGCAGCACAGGTTTATCGGCCGATTCCGCGCAAGTTCTTGCACGTTCGCCGGCGCGGAAACCGCGCACGACGGGCGCGTTTTCTTCCCACAGCGACGCCGCGCGTGGATTGTGCCGGCGCACAACGCCTGCGCGGCCGATAGGCAGCGCATGAGCGCAGACGCGCGACCCGATCCGAAGCGCATCCTGATCGCCGGCGCAGGCGGACACGGACGCGTCGTGCTCGACATCATTCACCAGGCCGGACGCTACGAGCCGATCGGTTTTGTGGACAATAACTCCGAGATTCACGGCCGCCGGATCGACGGCTTGCCGGTCCGCGGGGGCATCGACCGCCTGGCCGCGCTGCGGACCGAGCTCGGCGTCTGGGGCGTCATCATCGCCATCGGCGACAACGGCGTCCGACGCGGCTTCGCGCGAGAAGTCGAGCGGAGCGGCTTGGAGCTGATTAACGCCGTACACCCTTCCGCCACGATCGCCCGAAACGTCACGCTGGGCCGCAACGTCGTGGTCGCCGCCGGCGCGGTCGTGTGTGCCAACTGCCAGATCGGCGACTCCGTCATCCTCAACACCGGCTGCATCATCGATCATCAAACGATGATCGGTGAAGGCGTGCACGTTTGTCCGGGCGTGCGAATCGCCGGCCGCGTGAAGATCGAGCCGGGCGTGTTCATCGGCATCGGGGCGACCATCGTCCCGAAGGTCACGATCGGATACGAGGCCGTGGTCGGCGCCGGCAGCGTCGTGATTGAGGACGTTCCGCCGATGGCGACGGTCGTCGGCGTTCCCGCTCGGCCGATCAAGCGCGCCAGCGCGGACGAAGAAACCGCCGCGATGCTCATGCCGTATCAGCCTGCGCCCGTATAGTGGACCCGCCCCGCGCCCGTAACGTCGGCACAAGCGGATGCCGACGCGCGACCGAAGGCCGCGCCAGTCACGTTCGCCCCGCGTTCCGGCGTGGCTCCGCTTGTGGAATACCCGGTGGAAGGGCCCAGCACTTGACCACGCCCCGACCCAATACGATCCTCCCTCCCGGGCTGCGCCTGGCGGCCAACAGGAGCGTCCATGAACACGTTCGTCACCGGCGGCGCGGGGTACGTGGGCAGTCACTGCGTGCGCGCCCTGCTCGCCCGCGGACACCAGGTCACGGTCTTCGACAACCTCAGCGCCGGACATCGCCTCGCGGTGCCCGCCGAAGCTGAGTTCGCGCACGGAGACCTGGCCGATCGCGACGCCGTCGAAGCCGTACTTTCCCGCCGGCGCTTCGACGCCGTCCTGCACTTTGCGGCCTTCCTGAACGTCGGCGAATCGGTACAACAGCCGCTCAAGTACTACCGCAACAACGTGCTGAACACGCTCCAACTGCTCGAAGTCATGGAGCAGACCGGCGTCCGCCGCATGGTCTTCAGCAGCACCTGCGCCGTGTACGGCAACCCGGCACGCGTGCCGATCACGGAGGACCTGCCGCGCGAACCGATCAACCCCTACGGCAACACCAAGCTCGCCGTCGAGCGCATGCTCGAAGACTGCGCGGCCGCCTGGGGACTGGGCGCCGTCGCGCTGCGCTACTTCAACGCCGCCGGCGCGGCCAGCGACGGATCGATCGGCGAAGACCACGTTCCGGAACTGCACCTGATCCCGATCGTGCTCCAGGTCGCGCTCGGCCAGCGCGACTGCGTGCAGATCTTCGGCGACGACTATCCGACGCCGGACGGAACCTGTGTCCGCGACTACATCCACGTTGAAGACCTGGCCGCGGCGCACGTGCTGGCGCTCGAACGTCTGACGCCGGGATTGTTCGCGGCGTTCAACGTCGGCACCGGGCGGGGCCACTCGGTTCAGGAGGTCATTGCCGAGGCACGCCGCATCACGGGCCACCCGATCCCCGCGCGGCACGCGCCGCGCCGCTCCGGCGATCCGCCGCAGCTTTACGCCGATTCCGATAAGCTGCGCCGCGCGACGGGCTGGCGTCCGGAGCAGGACAGCCTGACGCAGATCGTCGCGTCCGCCTGGCGCTGGCACAGCGCGCATCCGCGCGGGTTCGCCGAACCGTGATTCGGCGCCGCCGGAGTTGCCGGGACAGTTGTGCCGCGCTAATGTATTCGTTGTAGGCGCGCGGCAGCGGTCGCGGCGGTGGGGCAAGATCATACGGGTGTAACCGGCTTCGTTGTTTTTTCCCGCCTCGCCAGCTCAATCCACCGCCAGCCAGCGCGAACGACAGCAGTCGGTGCGAAGGCGCACCGGCCGGCGCAGGCGCGTCATCGAGCCGCGCTCGTGCCGCCGCCGCATCGCTCGATCGAGCCTGCACGGGAGGGTGTTTGCGCGGCCCCGTTCGCAGTCGCGACGTTCCTGGCCTCATTCCGTATTTCCGTTTTTCTCCGGACTGCCAATGGGTAGAGCAATCATGATTTCATCGTTTTTCCGCAAGCCGAAGCCGACCGCAAAGCCCCGAACTCACAAGCCCGCACAGAACCCCGAGGCGAACGGGCCGCCGCTGACCGCCGAAGAAGCCACCGGGAACCTGTCCGACATCGAGCGCCGCTTTAATGCGGCCATGAAGTGCCCGGCGGGCAAGAACCAGGTGTTCATCCGCTCGCTGTTGACGCCGAACGGGACCACGCCGCCCCGGATCGCGCTGCGGTGCAGCCTGCGACGCGACATCGGACAGAAGCCGGAAGTGTTCTACGAGCACATCCGCGACGTGTGTTGCGGCGATCCCCAGCAGTGCCCGGCGTATCAGCAGTTCCAACAGCGGCGCGTGGAGACGTGAAGCACAGAGGAAGCGAGGCGCGAAGCGCGGCGGCGGCGATCCAGACTAGCTGGAGGCGAACCCGACCGTCGTGAGCATCCAGACGGTTGCGGGGATTCAGACCGGTGGGGGGAGCCCAGGGCAAGCGGCGCAGCTCATCGCGAGCGGCGCCGTGTTGCTTTCATGGCCGGCGCGATTCTCCAATTTCCGCCGCGCGACAGTGAGGACCGCCGGCGTTCCGCCGGCAATGCTGCCGGGTGGTGGGGGCGTTTCGCCTGCAATGCCGATGTGTGGTGCGGGCGTTTCGCCTGCAATCCGCACCCCTCGCGGGAGCGAGGCGCTGGCCCCGCGCTTCCGTGCGGGGTTCGGATCGGCGTGCGCAGCCGGGTGCACGCTTCTGTGCTCCGATCCGCGCGTGACTACGGCCACTTTGGCAGCGGGGCGTCGCCGACGGGCGTCTGCTCTGGCGATTCCGGGCGGAACGGCTCGACCGTTTCGCAGCCGCAGCGCGGGCAGTACGTGAGCGCCGCGTGCGGTCTCAACCAAGCCGGCGATGCAATGTCGTCATGTCCCGTAGTTTTCCAGCACGCGGTTGAGGTCGGCGATGTCCACGGTGCCGTCGGAGTCGAAGTCACACCGTGGGTCGTACGCTTGGTCGACAACTGCGCTCGTTCCGTAAGCGTCCAAGACTGCCCCAAGGTCCGTGATGTTCACGTGATCATCGCCGTCCACATCACCGCAGTCGAACAGCGGCGCCGCGCTGGCCGCAAACCGGAGTGTGAGAATAAACAAGCCCCAGCCGTCGTCTGAAACGGACTCGCCGTCGCCGACACTCTCAGCCATGCTGTAGTAGACGTTGGCTTGGAACGAGTGCCAGCCGGCTGTGACGCCAAAGACGCGCGATTCGTGCCAGGTGTCATAGCTTCCGGGGTAGTCAAAAGCACCGAGACTATCTCCGACGATGAGTGTTTGCCACGCATAGACGCCGACCTCCGCGCCAACGCCGTCAAGGTCATCGTCGGTTCCAAGGGAGGCGTTCGCGGTGCGCGCGCCCTGCACGATCAGATAGCCCGGCTGCGAAACGAAGAATGCGAGGCTGGTCGAGAGGGCTGAGTACGCGTAAACGCTGGCCGACCCGCCCGAGATGAAGCAGCAGTACGGGTAGTTCGGTTCGCAATCGACCCAAATGTCGGGATCCGTGGCCATTCCCGCCGTCGCGGTGAGCTTTGCTCCGAAGTGAATGGTGTTCCAGTTGCACATTCCGGCGTACGCCAGTCCTCCCTGAAGGTCGGCGTCCTGGTTCGTCATGAGCGGCGGGCACACCTGGGTCGAGTGACACTCCGCGCCGAAACCGCGCGCCGTGAGAAATCGATTGGTCGTGCCGTCTTCGGGAAACCATTCGTCGTGGAGGTCAAGCTCCGAGCGGTCTTCGCAGCAGGTTGCGATCGCACCCCACCCGATTGACGGATGGTCACCCCCTGTAGGCCAGACGGCCACGTTCGGCTCGTTCGGCTCGAATCTGAAGCCCCCGCTCTGGGCAAGCGCCGGCGCGGTCATAGATAGTAGGACGAATACGTCACACACACACACACACTTCGCCGTGATTGCATTTCGTCCTCCTTGGTCTACGGTCCCCCCCAATGCACGCGAAGTTTATACGCAATCGCGACGGACATCAACGATCATTCTCTTTTCTGTTGCGCTCGGACAGTCGTGACGCGGTACGCGTGAATTGCGCGCAACAAACGCGTGGAGTTAGCGCCGCGCGCGACACTCAGTCCGCAAGCAAGGGTGAGGCGCATCCACTGGCGCGGTTAAGGCCAACTCGGCAGGGGGGCGTCGCCGACGGGCGTGATGGACTCGTCGGCCGGGTTGAACGCCATCATCTCGTAGCAGCCGCACGCGGGACACGAGAGAAACGTTCCGATCCGCGGCGGGCCGTTGCTCGTGCGTTCGAGCTCGGGTACGAAGCGGCGATTGCACTGGAGACAGTACATCCACGGATAGACCGCGCGCTCGCCGCATGCTTGACAGACATACGGCGCCTGCTCCCGGGCGTCGACTTTGAATGTCGTGTCCTGCTTGCAGTGCAAACATACGGCGAAACCGCTCTTGGTTCGTGGCGGCTGGAACGGCTCGACGCTCACGAAGAACAGGCGGTACACCGCGTAACTCAGAAGTGCGACCGCCACGACGGCGAGCAGGCCGTTCTTTGTTCCGGAGGTCATGTGTTTACAACCGCTCCTCTGGGGCGTTCGGCAGGCGGCGCCATCGGTTGGTGCTCGTGCGATAAACCGGGCTCAACTCCACCGGGAAGTCAACGGGGTGGAAGTTGTTCCCGCCTTGCGGGCCGACCCACTTGTACGGATAGACCAAACGGCCGGCAGCGTTGTCCTTCACGCGGCCGGCGCCGGGCTGGGGCTTGTTCTTGTCGTTGTCCGAAAGATCGTTCCACTCTTCCATCGAACCCTTGTAAGTGCCGTACAAAGTCCGATTACTCGTTTCTCCCGGAAGCCAGGTGAAGCGAGTCGTGGTATCCGTCTCGTCCTTCCCGCGGCTGGCATCGGTCCGATCAACCGGCGGTTTCGGCGTAACGAGCGAGACGTGCCCATCCATGTGCAGCGCGTTCGAGTTGTACCGCCCGCCATTGTGTCGCCAGGCGGCCATGTTGTTGAACTCGTTCGGTGACAGCACGGAGTCGTCGCCCTGTCCGTAGATCGTCACGCTCCATACATACGCGGCGTTCTGCGAGTTGAACCAGCACCACCAGCCGTCCATCGAATGAATCTGCCGAGCCGGCGACTGCTCCCACCGGTCCTGCTTGAAATTAAAGTGCATGATGGCACTGAGCGCGTAGCTCGTGCGCACGCCGTACTTTCGCGTGCCGGTCCCCGGCTGGTCAGAAAAGATGTAGGGTCCACCCCAGTTGATGGCCCGGATTTCCGTTGCAAAGTCCGGTCGCTGATCCGTTGGGCACATCGCGGCTCGCGTGTCTCCCAGGTACTCCAAGTCGAAGAGCACGTCCGTCCATACGTACATCGGCTTGCCCGCGGGGCTGCCGCTGACGGTGCCGACGACCTCCCCGTCATCCCACGCCGGACCATAGCCGCGGTTTTCCTCCATGCAGGCCACAACCGCCTGGCCGATGCTGCGCTGGTTCACGCCGCAGACTGACGTCTTGGCCTGCTCCTTGGCCTGACCGAGGCTCGGCAGCAGGATCGAGATCAGCATCGCAATGATCGCAACGACAACCAGCAGCTCGATGAGCGTGAATCCGCCGCGGAGGTGCCCCGCCCCTCGCTGCCCCATGACTCGACTCCTTTCCGAGCACCCGCGACCGCCGCGCGCCGCGACCCGCGGTGAACCTCTGTGCGTCTGGCGGGCGTGCGCCGCCGGAAATGACCGCGGCATTCTATACGCCGGGCCGCGCGCGTGTAAATGCACGTAAACGCTGGGTGGCGCCGCGGACGCGCGAGCATCGCGGCGGACCTGGCTCGGGGCAAGGGCAGCGGACGAGGCCGCGACGCGGCGCGCGGAGGTTCGCGCCGCCCGGCCCAAGCCCCGGAGGGGCGAAAGAGCGTTTACGGGCGCGCGGCGTGGTCGTTGGCGCCCCGCTGGGGCTGGCGCGCGTTGCAGACAATTTCTCATGGCTGGAGCCATGAGCTACGTGCTCTCATGGCTGGAGCCATGAGCTACGTGCTCACATGGCTGGAGCC
>JABRWC010000012.1:0-9406 GCA_039961675.1 Phycisphaerae bacterium | reverse complement strand
CCAGTCGCCGCCGGACTTCGTCGCGTGGGTCTTCATCGCGCCGGGGTCGGAGCCGCCGTCGGGCTCGGTGAGGCCGAAGCAGCCGATCCGCTCCGCCTTCGCCATCGCCGGCAGCCAGCGCTGCTTCTGTTCGTCCGAGCCGTAGCGGTGGATCGGGTACATGCACAGCGAGCTCTGCACGCTGGCGAAGCTGCGCAGGCCGCTGTCGCCGCGCTCCAGCTCCTGCATGATGAGGCCGTAGGCGACGTTGCTCAGCCCAGCGCAGCCGTAGTCCTGGAACGTCGGCCCGAAGAGGCCCATCTCGGCCATCTCGGGCACCAGCTCGCGCGGGAAGCGTTCGTGCTCGAAGCACTCGCCGATGATCGGCAGCACGCGCTCGTCCACGAACCGCGCCACGGTGTCGCGGACGGCGCGCTCCTCCTCGCTCAGCAGCGCCGCGACGTTGTAGAAGTCCGGGGCCGTCACGTCGTGAACGGTGTCCTGCTGCGTATGCACGTCGCGCTCCTCACGCTGGCTGGGGGGTTTCAGGGGGCCGGGCCGGCCGATACACGCCCGACGGCGATGGTAGCCGAACCCGGCTCGCCGCGCCAATTCGTCGGTGGTCGTGGCGAGCCGGTTGCGCTGTTCGAGGGCTTCTGGCTCTGCGCGTTCCTGCCATGCGCGCCGCGCGCGCAGGCAGGCGGAGCATGCCGAACACGCCGCGATGGCCCGATTCCGTTGCGCGACCACGAATCGCAAGTCCCCGCTCCCTGACAGTCGCGGTTCGGACGGGACTCTACGGCTCGGATCAGGGCGCAATCGCGATTCTGCGTCCAGGCACGTCCGCGGCAACGTCTCGGGTCGTTGGGCACATTGCGACCCACGGCGTGCGAAGCGTGTAGAATCACGGCGTCATGGCGCTCAAGATTCGCTGCCCGCACTGTCAGCGCGTCTTGCTGGCCGAAGACTGGACGGCCGGCGAGCCGAAACTGTGTCCCGCATGTGGCAAGGGCTTCACCGTCCCCTTGCCCAGCCGGATCGTCGATGCGGGCGACACCCCGCGCGTCGAAATCGCGATGCACTGCGGAAGGTGCGGCGGCGAGATCGCCCCCGGAACCACGTTCTGCAAACATTGCTTTACCGACCACCAAACCGGCAAGCGCCTGCCGCTGCGGCGACGGCTGACGATGGTCTCGCGGCGCACCTGGGTGCTCCTTTCCGCCGGCGCCGCGACGGCCCTGATCGGTGCGTCAGTCGGCGTTCACCTGTACAGGTTGCGGCAGTTGGCGCATACGAGACCGACGCAATCCCGCGCCGTGCTCGCGGCGTCGGTGCCCGCCGCCGAGCCCGCCGTCGCGCAGCGCTTGATGCGGGCCAACAGCCGATCCGAGCGCGAATCGGCCATTGCCGCCATCCGGCAGGTCGGCCCGGACGCGCTGCGGCGGCTCACGGAAGCGCTCGCCGAGAAACGCGACGGACCCCGGACTGTGCAAGCGGCGCGAAACATCGACGCTGCGCTGGAGCTCATCGCCCAGAGCGGCGACGCCAGCCTGGCGCCCGCGCTCCGGCGCCTGAGCGAATCGGTCGTTCCCGCCTCCCGGGTGATCGCCACACGCGCTGCGCTCGGCGACGCCGAGGTTCACGCGGCGGTGATCGACGGCTGGCGCTCGGCGCTGCGGCGTACGCTGTTCGTTCAAACAGTCGCCGCGCTGTCGGCGCCGGATGGCAGGCCATCCGCGGACGCGGCGCGCCGCGCGGCAGAAACCGATCTCGCCCGCTGGACGCGGGGGTTGCGCGGGCTGATGCGGTCGGCGGACGGCGCGCTCCCGCCGGCGGTGCTGGACACGTACTGGGAGAGCGTGGGCTGGCTGGGCCAGGAACAGCAGGACCGAATCGCGGACGCGCTCTTCGATCTGGCCAAACCCTCCGGTCCCGACGAGTCCGTGCCGGAGCGCGTGCGCGCCGCTCGCCGCTCGCTGGAGGACGCCGCGCAGCGCGGCGACCCCTCGACTCGGGCGGCGGCGGGCATGGTGCTGCTCCAGTGCGCGCCGCAGTACGAGAGCGCCCGGCGGCGGGTTATCGCGCAGCTCGCCGGCGACCTCGGCTCGGCGAACGGCACGCACGCGCAGCGCGCTGCGTGGGCGATGTTTCGGCTGGTACGCCGCGAGTTTGAGGAAGGACCAGAATACGCCGCGCCGATCGCCGTCAAGCCCGAGGCCGTCGAGCGCCTCTGGTCGTGGTGTCGCGAGCAGGGGATCGTCAACGACGCGTCGCGCCCCAACCTGCGTTTGGCGTCCGCGCCCCAACTCGCCCACCGCGTCGTCACGCCGATTCGCCAGCTTGAACGGCGCCTGGTGGAGGAGTTCCGCGCCGGCTGGCCGCAGGCCCAGGCGGCACTGGAGCGTTGGGAGCTCGCCGGCCTCGGCTGCACGCCAAGGCTGGCGCCGCTGGCCGACCCCCGCCAGCGGCAGCCCAATCTGCCCGCGCTGGCGGCGGCGCTGGTGCTCACCGGCGAGTACGGCGACAATGACGACCTGGAGATGCTGGAGCTGTGGACGCTCGCGGCAGAGCAGCCGGCGTGGGTGCGCGGGTTGTCCGCGGCGTCCGGCGCGGCCGTTGTGTGCCGGACGCACGGCTCGGCCGCGGACTGGTTGAAACGGATCGAGCGCTCCGCGTTCGACGCCGACCCCGGCCCAAGTTGGGAGCACTGGGGCCGCGTCGTCGCGGCCGGCGGTCCGCGGATGCAGGAGAGCCTGCGCGAGCTGCGCTCCCCCGGCCTGCCTGGCCCGGTTCGCGAGCGACTGCTGCGCGAGGCGCAGAAGATCATCGACCGTCGGAGGTAGAAAGCCGCGTGGAGCGCCGCGAAGCCGTGCACCGATCCCCTGTGTCGTTTCCCCGGACGGACGGCATATGCCGCTGATCCCGATCGGGACGGACGTTGAGCTGCGCCGGCCGCCGATCGGCAACTGGGTGCTGATCGGGCTGAATGTCGCCGTGTTCGTACTCGTCAACGGGCTCGAAGTCCCCTGGGTTACGAATTGGCTGCCGCCGCTGGACGCGGCCATCCCCTCGCTGGCCGGTTACCTCACCTACCAGTTCCGCCACGGCGACTTGGCGCACCTGGCCGGGAACATGCTGTTCCTGTGGATCTTCGGGCACGCCGTCTGCGACCGCATGGGCTCGCTGAACTACGTGCTGTTCTACCTGGCGGCGGGCGTGGTGGCGGGGGTGGTGTTCGCCTCCAGCAGCGAGAACCAGCTCGTCGGCGCGTCCGGGGCGATCGCCGGCGTGACGACGGCGTACCTGGTGCTATATCCGCGCTCGCACATCACGCTGCTGCTGTGGATGTTCTTTGTGGGGACGTTCCAGCTCCCGGCGATGCTGCTGATCGTCTTCAAGGTGATTCTCTGGGACAATGTGATCGCGCCGTCCCTGGACCAGAACGCCGCGATGTCGAACGTGGCCTACTCGGCGCACCTGGGCGGATACGCGTTCGGCTTCCTGCTGGCGCTGCTGCTGCTGCTGGTGCGCGCCCTGCCGCGCAACCAGTTCGATCTGCTGGCGCTGTGGGGCCGCTCGCTGCGGCGCAGCGGGTTCGCCGGCGGGGCGGCGCTGGGCGATCTGCGCGCGCCGCGCCAGATCGAGGTGCAGGAGCTCGGCTCGCGCCCGATCGAGACGCTGGAGCTGACGCCGATCGAGCGCCTGCGCGAAGACATCCTGGACCGGCTGAGCGAGCACGACTACCGCGAGGCCGTGCGGCTGTACGACGAGCTGCGCGCCGCCGATCCCGGGCACGTGCTGCCGCGCGACCAGCAGCTCGAGGTGGCCAATCAGCTCGCGCAGGGGCAGCGCCACGGCGAGGCGGTCGAGGCGTACGCGGACTTCCTGCGGGCGTACCCCGGCGCGGCGGAAGCATCGCAGGTGAATTTGCTGGTGGGGCTGATGTGCAACCGCTACCTGCACGACTACGCCCGCGCCGACCAGCACCTGCAACAAAGCCTGTCGGGCCTCACGCTCGAATCGCAGCGCAGCCTCGCCGAACAGGAGCTTGCCCTGGCGCGCAGCCGGATTGCGGGCACCCGAGAGCCTTGAACTCGCCGCGGCCGCGCCCGCCGAGGCGAACGGCGATTGACAAACCGAATCACGTCCGCGGTCTTTCCAGCCCTGGAAGGGCGAAAGCTCGTTGCCCACGGCTGACGCCGTGGCCATGTCCTTTCGCCCCCACGAAGCTGAGTTTCGCGAGGTTCGGGTTTCCACGGCGCGCGCCCGTTTGCGCTAACCCAATCAGCGCACCTTCGGGGCGACCCTGTGTTCGGGAAGCCGTGTGGGAGCGGCCAAGGGCCGATCAAGCTCGCCAACACGGACCCGGTTCCGTCCGGCTCGCAACCCGAGACTTGTAACTCGAATTTCGCACCGCCTCCAGCCCTTCGTGCTTCCGCGAGCCAAGGCGCTCCGCCGCAGCGAAGCCAAAAGCGAACCACGGTCGAGACGCGGTTTTCCGCGTCCGCGACCGTGGGTCGTCCGACTGCCGGGCGGCGATGGCCCGGCGACTCTGTTGTTCGAAGCCGCGCGCTTAGCCGCGCCGGCGCGGAATCAGCAGCAGCCCCATGATGCCGAAGAGCGCCACGCTCGCCGGCTCGGGGATGATCAGCGAATCCAGGTAGCGCCCGCCGCCGGCGTAGACCTGCGTGCTGATGCCGGTGTCTACGTCGTAAACGTGCGCACCCGACGAATTCGACCACATGATGTTGCCGTCGCCCAACTGCCGAACTCCGCGCGCGCCAGAAGCCGTGAACGTGCTCAGGATCGAGCCGGTGACGGCGTCCAGCCGCGCGACGACGTTGGACGAGAAGGCCGCCGCGAGCACGTCGCCGTTCGCGGCATAGTCCATCTGCTCAACGAAGTTGAGCGACGTGCTGTTGTGGAACGTGCCCAGCGACCCGCCGGCCAGCGTGTACTTGTGGATGTCGTCATTGGCCGAATCAGACGAGGCCAGCAGGCCGCCGGGGTACTCCAGCACGCCGAATGGACCCGTCGTCGCCGGCGTCATGAAGAAACCCAGGCTGGCGCCCGTGGTGTCGAACATGTGCAGCGAGTTTCCCGGCGCGCCGTTGCCCGTGCCGTCGTTGCAGAGGTACACGACGTTGTTGATCAGGCCCATCCCGCGGACGTTGTCGAGCCCGCCGCTGATGGCCCCCAGTGAGTTGCCCGAGAAGTCCCAGCGCGAGATGCGGTCGCCGATCTGCTCCGACACCCAGATTTCGTTTCCGACCTGGAGCGCGTGCAGCGGCGTTCCGCCCGCCAGACCGAACACGTTGGGGTTCACCAGCGAGCCGTCGAACGGGTCAAAAAAGACCAGCCGGTTGTTGGTCGAGTCGGGCATCATGATGTACTCCTGCGCCTGGGCCAGCCCGACTCCGGCAAGCGCGCAGCAGACCACGGCCGCGCGCAGCAGAATGCCCGCGCAGCCTCGAACGGGAGTTGACCGATGGGACCTCATGTTCTCGCCTCCTGTAGGTGCGAATGGTCCGCGCGGCGTCGCCCCTGACACGCCGAGAGGCCGCGCGGGATTTGCCAATTCTGCAGCCTAGCGATTCGTCCGCGCTCGTTCAAGCTTTTTTACAACGCCGTGACCATCCAATAATCGCAGCGAGCTGCCCGATTTCTCTTACCATTTCGCGCCTGTTCGCTGCTGATGGCAGAGTGTCGCCAGAAGCGGCTCACGAACGCCGCCGAACCGCCCGCAGCACCGCCAAGCTTGCCAGCGTCAGCACCGCGGCGCACGCGAACGAGGCGCCGGGGAAAAAAAATTGCGCCCCCGGCTTTGCGAAAAGACTGAAAACACCGGTGGCCAGCGGCGGGCCGACGATCGCCGCCAGTCCCACCGTGCTGGCGACCGCGCCCTGCAACCCGCCTTGCGCGTCGGCGGGGACCGCGCGCGACATGACGGCCTGGAGCGAAGGCATCACCAGACCGCCCAGCGAGAACGCCAGCGTGCCGACGTACATCACCCAGCCGTACGGCGCCGTGGCGTAGACCGCGTACGCGACCGCGACGCAAACCATGCCCACCGTCGCCGCGTTCCATTCGCCCCAGCGCGGGATCAGCACGCGCGTCAGTCCGCCCTGTGTAATCGCCACGACGACGCCGATCGCGGCCAGCGACGCGCCCACGGCCGTCTCGGTCCAGCCGAACTTCAGCATCGTGTAGTAGCTCCAGGTGTTCTGGAACGCCTGGTGCGCGAGCGCCCACAGCGACAGCGCCGCCAGCAGCGCCAGCACGCCGGCGTGCGGGCGGAGGCTCGCGAACGTGCCCAGCACGTGCGCGCGGCGCCACGAGAACGCCCGCCGACGCTGCGTCGGAAGCGACTCCGGCAGCACGAGTACGCCGTAGAGCAGGTTCACCAGCGCCAGCGCGGCCGAGGCGAAGAATGGCACGCGCGGGCCGAAGCTCCCGAGCAGGCCGCCCAGCGCCGGGCCGATGATGAACCCCACGCCGAACGCCATGCCCACCAGGCCGAAATTCTGAGCGCGCCGGGCCGGGGGGCTCACGTCGGCGATGAAGGCCATTCCGGTCGTGTACGACGCGCCCGCGACGCCGGCCACCACGCGGCCGACGAACAACCACCACAGGTGCGGCGCCAGCCCCATGACGATGTAGTCGAGGCCGAACGCGGCCAGCGAGGCGAACAGCACCGGCCGGCGGCCGAAGTGATCGCTGAGGTTCCCGATGACCGGCCCGCAGAGGAACTGCGTCAGCGAATAGGCAAACGCCAGCGCGCCGCCGTATACCGCGGCCTGGTCGAGACCTTTGTCCGTGAGCTGCTGGATAAGCCGCGGCAGCACCGGGATGATGATGCCCAGGCCGATCGTGTCGATGAGCAGCGTAACGAAGATAAACGCCAGCGCGTGGCCGCCGCCGGGAGTTGCGGGCGCGTCGGGCGCGCCGCCGCCCTCGGACGCGGTCGGTACGGCGCTGGCATGGCCTGTCGCGGCGAGCGAATCCGGCGTTTCGCGGTTCATGGGAGGGAGTGTAGACGGCGGCATCGGGCGGGGAAGTGTTATGGGTTGCGGCGGCCGAGATCACGGCCGCGAGAAGCCCGCGCCGAACGCGAGGACAACCGGGCCATCAGACATCGTTCGATATGCTCGCGGTCGATGTGTCCCCGGGGGCGACGGCTGCGGGACGTGCAGAATCTGCACAGGGGGGCTGGCAATCTCGAAACTCAAGTCGTTGCGATGAAGCGGTCCGAGTCGCGCGGGCGGCGCGTTCGCGATGCCGCGGATCGACCGACGCCCGGCCCAACCGATCTTCTGAACTCCTGATTTCACAGCGGGTTCCGGCGCCGCACGCGTCGCGGCGTCGTTCTTGGAGGCGCACGCTATCGGCCCAAACCAGCTACGACGCCGACTTCAAAGCGAGGGCAGAGATCGCCGCGACTCCCACATCCGGCAGGAGCGACAATTCGCTTGCGGCACCGGATGGTATAGTACGCGCGGGGCGCCCGCGCGGGCCGGGGGGGCCGGCGCGGCGGCGCTCGGGGGCTTGGCGATGGACCGGGTGCTTGTCTGGGATCTCCCCGTTCGCATCTTTCATTGGCTTCTGGTGGCGGGCTTCGGTGCGGCGGCGGCGATCGCCCTGTTCGGCGATGATGACAGCCCGCTGTTTCCGTATCACGCAATCATCGGGTTGGTGCTCACGCTGATGGTCGTGCTCCGCGTTGCCTGGGGATTTCTCGGCTCGCGGTACGCGCGCTTTGTTTCGTTCGCGTACGGTCCGGTCGCTGTGGCCGGCTATCTCAAGGATGCGTTGGGCGGCGGCGGTCGGCGCTGCATCGGCCACAATCCAGGCTCGGCGTACGCGATCTTCGCCATGTTGGCGCTGCTGCTGGGGCAGGGGGCAACGGGCGTGCTGGTGGCCATCGGATACGAGGATTTCAAAGAGGTTCACGAGGTGCTCGCGTACACGATGCTGGCGGTGATCGGCGTGCACGTGCTGGGTGTCCTATTGCACAGCCTTCGCCACCGCGAAAACATCATCCGAAGCATGATCGATGGGACCAAGCAGGCCGAGCCCGGCGACGCGATCCCGTCGAGCCGCCCCATCGCCGCGATCGTCATGCTCTTCGTGCTCGGGGCCGCGGCGTACGGACTGCTCGCAACCTACGACGCGGCATCGCGCACGACAAGGCTGCCGCTGCTCAGCACGCCGCTGCAATTGGGCGAGGTCGAACACGAGCGCAGTGTTTCGCGCCAGCATGAGGCGGACGATGACCACGACGACGATTGAAACCGCGTGGCGCGCCCTCGGCGGCAAGGGCGCGCTTCGTACCCGCGGCGCTCAGAATTGCACTTTCATGAACGGCTTGACGAGAAACGCGCCCAGGATCGACACGACCACCAGCGTGATGATCCAATGGACGTTCAGGCCGAAAATCGGCGTGGTCCGGCTGGCGTACGCGACGGCGATCCGCTGCACGGGGGAGTCACGGTCGAACGCCGGCTCGCCGGGGTAGAGGAGACGATCCCAGAAGCTCGGGCCGGCGCGGACCGGACTGACGAATTCGATCCGCCCGGCGTCCCCACGGACGACGACGGCCTTGTCGACGGCCGCGCCGGAGCCCAAGCGCCACACGAGCCGTTGCGGCCCGGTCTCGCGCTCGGCGCGGAAGCGCCAGGTGATGGTGTGCGCGGCCGGATCACGCACGACGGCTTCGACCTTGATTCCGTCCGGCGCGGTCAGCTCGGCGGCGCTGACATCGTTCCAATGCTGCGGCAACGCTTGCATGTCGACGCGGGCCGTTTCTCCGGGCGCGAGTGGGCGAAATTCGTAGTACATCGCGAGCTGCGCCGCGAGAAACACGAATGGGGCCAGCATCACCGCCAGCGGCGGCAGCGAGTACAACAGCCGCAACGCCGCGGCGCGCAGCAGCGCCCCCTGCGCCTTGAACGTGATCCACATATCGTCCTTGAACAGCCGCATCGACAGCAGGTTGGCGCGAATCTGGTCGGCCACGCGCCGCAGGGACGCCTGCGGCGACGTGTAGCGGAACGCGACCGCGGCGATCACCCCGAACACCAGCGACGCCGCGACGAGGCCGACCCACGCCGGAAGCGCGGTGAAGGGCCGCATGACCGTGGCGGTGACGCCGTTGAGAAACCCGTGCAGCGCGTTCATTCGCGGCAGACCTTTCGCGGTTGGAACCGGCGGCGGGCGGGCGTTACTCGATGTACCCCAACCCGCGCAGGCGCTCCTGAAGCGCCTCGTCGTCGTCCACATCGTCGAATTTCGCGGCTTCCTTCTCCAGGATGTTCTTGACGAACTCGTCCACGGATGAGTAACCGCCTTTCTCGGCGATGGCCTTGAGCCGTTCGTACAGCGCCGGCTCGATTTTGATCTTGTGTCCGCCGAACATGGTCGTCGTCTC
>JABRWC010000011.1:0-18641 GCA_039961675.1 Phycisphaerae bacterium | reverse complement strand
GTACAATGATGTTCGGTCCAGCGCCGTGCGCTCGGAGTCTTCCGGCATGGAGGAGCGACCGGCTGAAAGCGTGTCGGACGGGGCGATCGCCTGGTTGCGAGCCAACGCGGGCAGCCGGTTCTTCCTCTTCCTGCACTATTTCGACCCGCACCTGCCGTACCTGCCTCCGGCGCGCTTCCGGCAGCCCGGCATGGACCCATACTCGGCGGAGATCGCCTACGCCGACGAGCAGATCGGGCGCGTGCTGGACGAGCTGCGCGACGCCCGCCGCGAGCGTGATACGCTGGTTGTCGTAACTTCCGACCACGGCGAGGGGCTGGGCGAGCACCGCGAGTTGACGCACGGCTCGTTCGCGTACGACACGACGCTGCGCGTCCCGCTCATCCTGTGGTCCCCCGGCGCGATCCCCGCGGGCCGGCGCGTGCCGGCGCAGGTCCGGCTCATCGACGTCGCGCCCACGATCCTCGCCCTGGTCGGCGCGCCGCCGCTGCCGCAGGCGCAAGGCGTGAGCCTCCAGTCGTTGCTCGCCGACGCCGCGGCGGACCCGAAGCTGCCCGCGTACTCCGAGAACTTCTATCCGCGCTACAACCTGGGGTACTCGCACCTGCGCGCCTGGCGCGAGGCCGGCTGGAAGTACATCCACGGCCCCAAGCCGGAACTGTACAACGTCGCGCAAGACCGCGCGGAATCCGCCAATCTCGCCCCGCAGCAGCCCGAACGCGCCGCTGCCATGCGCGACGCGTTGCGCCGATACATCGAGTCCGCGCCGGCGGTCGTCGCCGGCGATGCCCGCCGAGCGCTGGACGCGCAGGACCTCCAGCGGCTGCAAGCGCTGGGGTATCTCGGCGCGGCCGCGGCGGAAAGCGATGAGCCGGCGGAGATGGAGCTGTTCGAGCCGAGCGGCGAAAGCCCGATGGACCACGCCGAAGAGCTGGAACTCACGTCGCGGGCCATGGCGCTGGTCGCGCTCGGTCCGTCGGCGCAGGCCGAGCAGGCGCTGCGCTCGCTGCTGAAGCGCGCTCCGTCGGGCGCGCCGTCGTTCGCGTGGGCGAACGGGAACCTGGCCGGGTTGCTGGCTCAGACCGGCCGCTACGAGGAGGCGCTGCCGCTTTTCCAGGCATGCCTGGCGGCCAACGCGCGCGACGGACAGATGCAGACGAACTACGGCATCGCGCTGCTGCGGCTGGAGCGCGTCGACGAAGCGATCGAGGAGCTGGGCAAGGCGCTGCGACTCGAACCCGTGCAGCCGATCACGCACGAAGCTTTGGCCGTAGCGCTGAGCGCCAGGGGCCGCGTACCGGAAGCGTTGGCGCAGCTCGACCGCGCCGTCACACTCGAGCCGCGGCTCGCCCGCCTCTTCGAGCGCGAGGCGCGCACCTTCGCGCTGACCAGCGCGCCGTCGACCGGACCAGCCGACACCGCCTCCGCGCCGGCCGACGTTGATCGACGCCGCGACCTGGCCGTGCTGGCCGCGGACTTGGGCGTGCCCGCAGCCGCCCGGATGCTGTATGAGTCCTGGCTCGCGGACCATCCGAGCGACGCGGTCGCGCTGGCGCTGCTGGGCGAGGCGCAAGGGTCGCTCGGCGACCTGGACGCCGCAGTCGCCAGTCTCCGCCGCGCTGTTGAAGCCGACCCGAGCCTGATCCGCGCCTGGGACTTCCTGGGCGTCACGCTGCACTCGCGGGGCGATGTCGCCGAAGCCGTGGACGCGTTTCGCAAGGGTCTGGCGCTCAAGCCCGACAATCCCTCGATCGCCAACGAGCTGGCCTGGATTCTCGCTACGGCGCGCGACGACCGGCTCCGCGACGGGGCGGAAGCGGTACGGCTGGCTGATGTCGCCCGCAGCGGCCCCGGAGGGTCGAACCCGTCCGTGCTCGACACGTACGCCGCGGCGCTGGCCGAGGCTGGAGAGTTCGAAAAGGCCGCGGCGGCGGTGCGACGGGCGATCGAGCTGGCCCGGGCGCAGGGCCAGGAGGATTTCGCCACGGAGCTTGCGGAGCGGCAGGCGCTGTACGAGAAGCGCCAGCCGTTCCGCGAAGCGAAGTAACCCGCACAAGCCGGATCGGGGACGCGCGGTGGGTTCGTACGTCCTGCGCCGATTGCTCGCTTTCCCTCTGCTGCTGCTGGTCGTCTACGCCGGCGCCGTGCTGCTGGTCGTCGCCGCGCCGGGAGAGGGGCTGGAGACCGGCGAAAAGGACCTCCCGCCCGAAGTCCTGGCGCAGAAGCGAGCCGCGTTCAACTTCGATCAGCCCTGGCCGCAGCGCTACTTCTGGACCTGGCCCAAACGGCTGCTGTGGGACGGCGATTTGCCGGCGATGCGCTACGAAGACTGGACGGTGGTCGAGATCATCCGCGCGGCGCTGCCGGTCTCGCTGCAACTGGGCGTGCTGGCGCTGGGGATCGCCGTGGCCGGGGGCGTCGGCGTCGGCGTGCTGGCCGCCACGCACCGCAACCGCTGGCCGGACTTTCTGGCGACCTCGCTGTGTCTGGTCGGCATTTCGCTGCCGACGTTCGTCATCGGCGCGCTGCTGCTGATCGTCTTCGCGGTGTGGCTTGGCGCCGTGCCGGTGGGGGGGTGGGGCCGCCCCGAGCAGACGCTCCTGCCGGCGGTCACGCTGGCGCTGCCGTACGCGGCGTACATCGCGCGCCTGACGCGCAACGCGCTGCTGGACGTGTTCGGCGAGGACTACATCCGCACTGCGCGGGCCAAGGGCCTGCCGCCCTGGCAGGTGCTGTTCGATCACGCGCTGCGCAACGCGCTGCTGCCGGTGCTCTCGTACCTCGGGCCCGCGGCCGCGTCGATCTTCACCGGCTCGTTCGTGGTCGAGCGCGTCTTTACGATTCCCGGCATGGGCACGCACGTCGTCGAATCGATCAACAACCGCGATCACAGCCTGATCCTGGCCACGGTACTGGTTTACGGCGTTTTCCTGGCGAGCTTCAACCTGATCGTGGACCTGCTTTACGGTCTCGTGGACCCGCGCATCCGCGTCGGAGCGAAGACCCAGTGAGCGCGCGCGACGAGAGCGTCTGGCGCAAGCTTCGACGCCGGCGCGGCGCCACGGCCGGCCTGGCGCTCCTGGCCCTGCTGGCGTCGGCGTGCTTCGCGTCGCTGGGCTGGTCCGTGCGCGAGATGCGCGCGACCCGTTTGTCGGAGGCGCGCCAGTCGCCGTCCTGGCGGGCGCCGCTGGGGACGGACGAACTCGGCCGCAGCATGCTGGCGCGCACGCTGTACGGAGGCGCAATCTCGCTCAGCCTGGGCCTCCTGGCGGCGAGCGTGGCGGTCATCTTCGGCACGGCCTACGGGGCCGCCGCCGGTTACGTCGGCGGGCGCGTGGACGCGCTCATGATGCGCGCGGTGGACGTACTGTACGCTCTGCCCTACATGCTGCTCGTGATGCTGCTCGCCGTGTCGATCGGGGCGCGCCTCGAACAGTGGGGCCTGGCGGGGGCCGAGTGGTCGCGCTTCATCGTGCTGGCGCTGGCGATCGGCGGCGTGAGCTGGCTCACCGTGGCGCGCGTCGTCCGCGGCCAGGTGTTGAGCCTGCGTGAGCGTCCGTTCATCGAGGCGGCGCGCAGCCTGGGCCTGCCGACGCACCGCATCCTGCTGCGCCATGTTCTGCCGAACCTGGCCGGACACGTGGCCGTGTTCGCCACGCTGACCGTCCCGCAGGCGATCCTGCAGGAGTCGTTTCTGAGCTTCCTGGGCGTCGGCGTGCAGCCGCCGCAGGCGACGTGGGGCTCGCTCGCAGCGGACGGCATCCGGCTGCTGAACCCGGTGCAATTCGCCTGGTGGCTGGTGATCGTGCCGTGCGTGCCGCTGGCGCTCACGCTGCTGGCGCTGAACTTCGTGGGAGACGGCCTGCGTGACGCGCTGGACGTGCGTGCGCGGCCCTGAGCCGCGCCGCGGCAGCCGCTATCATCAGCGCGGGCCGCGCGCCCGGGACGCGGCCGGTTCAGCCCGGCGGGCGACCGCGTGTGGTTTCCGAACTGGATTGACGCCGCCTTGCTCGCCCTTGTGCTCACGGGGGCCGTGCTGCTGGTGATCGGGCTGCGCGGGCGACGCGAGGGGCGCGACCCGCACTGCCGCCGCTGCGGCTACAACCTCACCGGGCTGGACCGCGCGGCGCCGGACGCCCGCTGCCCCGAGTGCGGCGGCGGACTCGCCGGTCCGCGGACAGTGCGCATCGGCCGCCGCGCGCGACGGAGGCGGCCTTTGGCGTGGGGCGCGGCGTTGTTCCTGGTGGGCGCGGCGCCGCTCAGCGGCTCGGTCGCGGCGCTGTTCTACCGCGTGGACCTGTACGGCCTGCTGCCGGTCAGCGTGATGATCTATGATTTGCGCGACCCGGACTCGCCCACGTTCTCGCGCGCGCTGGTACAGCTCCACAATCGGTTCTTCCGCGGCGATCTTTCCGCGGAGCAAGTCTCACGAATCGCCGAGATCGCGCTGGCGATCCAGGCCGCGCCGGCCGAGCGCCCAGGCGTCAGCCGGCCGCTGATCGGGTTGCTCGGCGCCTTCTACACGCGGCGGCTGCTCACGCCCGAGCAGACGCAGCGCATGTTTGAGAACGCGGTGCAGTTCGCCGAGCTGCGCGTCCGTCCCACCGTTATCTCCGGCTGGGAGTTTCCGGTCGTAGCGGCGAGTCAGCTCCGTTTTCCCGGCCGGGTCGCCGACGTAACGGTACGCGCGGTCGATCTGCGCGTGGTCCGCGCGGACGCGGCGGCCGGGGACACGCCGGCGCCGCGGATTCGGCGCAGCACGGAGCCCGGCGCGGAAGTCGCGTATGTGCGCGTCGCGAGCGCGGGCTCGTACCAGATCGAATACGGCGCGGAGGTTGAGATTCGTTCGCTGCCGACGTCGCACCGGCCCGAGCCGGAGCTGCTGTATCGTCGGGCGCTGACGCTCCGTGCGCCGTTCACGGTCCTGGCGGAGATGCCCACGGACTACGTGCGTTTCATGCGGCAGCCCGAGCTGGGAGAGCTGATGACGGACGCGGTACGGCTCGCGCGGGCCGACATCGTGGCGCCGAAGGAACCGGGCACCGCGCCTGTGCTCTCGCTCACGATCCGCTTCGAGCCGGAGCTGCCGGCCGCAGTCGCGTTCGACGTGCACGTCGTCCGCGACGGCCGGGAAGAGCGCATCGGGTTCGCGTCTTCGGCAGCGCGGCCGCGCTTCGGGCGCGACGTGGTCCTGGAGTGGGCGCTGCCGGAGCCGCCGGCCGCGCTGATGATCCGGCTGCGTTCCAGCGCCGAGGCGGCCCACGGGACGATCGACCTGGCGGAAATCTGGGGCGGCGCGCTGGAGTTCGAGGACGTGCCGCTTTCGCCGGCGCCGCTGCAACCGGCTTCGGCGCCTTCCGCGGACGTCTATGGCCTCACGCCGTCGTTGTTGCGCGAGCCATAGTTGCCGACGCGGGCTCGCGGCTCGTGGTTCAGTCGATGGACTCGTCGAGCATGCGTAGCTGCTCGCGGAGCTTCTGCATCACGCGGAACTTGATGCGGTAAACCTGGTTCGGGTTCATGCCGAACTCGGCGCAGGTCTGCTCCACGCTCCGCCCGTCCAGTACATGGGCCCGGAACGCCTGGTAGGTCGATTCCTCCACTTCTCTGCGGACGCGCTCCACCGCGTGCCGTAGGTGCTCCTCCAACCAGATGCGGTCGAATTCCTCGTCCGGCGACGGCTCTCTCTCCTGCTCCACCTGGAATTCGCCGCTGTCCGCCAGTGCCTCCCGCCGCCGCCCCAGCAGCGCCCGGACGCGGTTGTTCACGATTGTCCGCAGCCAGCCCTTGAAGCGCCCCTTCCCCGGGTCGTAGTCGAAGCTCCCGATGTGCTCGTGGACGGCGGCCATGACGTGCTGCGCGACGTCTTCCGCCTCGGGCGCGCCGAGCTTCCGCGCCAAGGCGAAACGCATCAGCATCGGTCGGTAGATGGTGTCAAATTCGCGCCACGCGTCCGCGTCGCGCGGGTCGCGGATGCGGATCAACAGCGAGGCGCGCGTCAGGTCATTCATGGTTCAATCCGCCGACGGGTAAGCACAACCCGGATTGTACCCGGTCCCGGCGCGCGTCGAGTGCGCTGCGTCGCCTCGTCGGGCGCCGCGGAATCCCGCTGCAAACACGCCGTCCTCAATGAGATACAGGAATCGGCCGGTCCGATTTGCAGCGCCGCGAGCATTATCCGGGAATGGCCGGGAATCAGGAGTTTGTGTAGAATCCAAACAGTTCGAACGGCCACCGGGCCCCGGCTCGCGGCCGGCGCGGACGCGGTGCGCTCCGCAAAGCGGTCCCGGCAGAATCGCGCACCTCGGGCGAGAAGGACGCGCGGGTCACGCGCGGGGGCGGGTTGCAAGAAATGATCGTCAACACGGCGGCTACGACCACGCGGCGCAGACCCAACCCGATCGTCCGCCTGTTCTCGAGCGTCTACTTCGGCGTCGGCCTGATGGCCGCGATCCTCGTCTACGCCTCCGTCATGTCTGCGCTTCCGCAGGTTCGCGGCGCGATCGAAATGACCGAGATGGAGGTCTTCCGGCACTGGGTCTTCGGCCTGATGATCGGGCTGTTCGTCGTCACACTGGTCGTCGCCACGCTCCGCCGCATCCGCTTCAACGTGATCAACCTCGGCGTGCTCACCGTCCACACCGGCCTGCTCGTTCTCGCCGCGGGCTGCATCTGGTATTTCTGGAGCAAAGTCGAGGGCGACGTGCTGCTGCTTTCGCCGCGGATTGAATTGCTCGCAAGCGGCCGCCCGGTGCGCGGCGCGCAGATGCTGCCCGAAGCCGGGCAGACCTGGGACGGCACCATGCCGGCTCTCGGCGGAACGGTGAAGATGGCCGTCGTCCGCTCCGACGCCAGCCGCGCCCAGCCCGCGAGCGCCGCGACCGTCCGCGTGCAGGTCGGCACGCAGGACCCTGTCGATGTCGAGCTGGTCAGCGGCGCCGTGCGACCGGTCAGCGACAAGCTCTCCGTGCGTTTCACGCCGCCGCCGCCCCAACGCTACTTCTACGATGACGAGACCACGGCGATCGCGTACCGGAAGCTCGGCCCGCGTGACGATGAGCCGCGGCGCTTCGCCGAAATCCACGGGCTGCCGCTGCACCGCGAGCGCTACCTCGACGAAGGCTACACGCTCCGAGACACGCAGGGGCGTGAGGTGCCGTCCAAGCGCACCGCGCCCGCCGTCTCGTGGGGCCCGCTGGCGATCCCCACCGGCTGGTTCGAACACTGGCGGCTCCCGGTGCGCGTGGACGCGCCCGAGCTGCCGTTCGACGTCGAAGTGACGGGCTACCTGCCGTACGTGTCGGGCATGGAGACCGTCGCAGCCGGCGGCGGGGGCAAGGAAAACCCAGCAATCGACGTGTCGCTCAGCGACGGCCGCTCCAGCCTCCGCGAGTCGCTGTTCGCGTCGTCGCCGACCGGCTCGATCATCGACACCGCCGCGCCGGTGGAATTCCGCTGGGCGCAGTCCGGCGCGGAGCGGGAGGCGATCGCCGCCCCACTCGTCGGCCCGCACGAGCTGACCATCGAAGTGCTCGATCCACCGGCTCGCCAGACGGTCGCGATCGCCGAGGGACAACAGATCGCGGTCGAGGGCACGCCGTACGTGCTGACGATCAAGCAGCTTTCTCCGAACTGGCCGATGATGTCCCCCGGCTTCGAGGGCGCGAGCTCGCCCATGGCGTCGGTGGACGTGACCAACGGCGAGAAGAGCTACAACCGCACCGTGATTCAGCGTTTTCCGCAGCTTTCGCAGGACATCGACGAGACCGGCAAGCGCCACCGCGAAGGGCCGTACGACTCGAATCTCATGCTGCGCTATCGAACGTCGGCCAGCGGCTGGGTGACGATCGTGGCCGGGCCGGACGCCGGACCGGAGGTCGTCGTCTTCGAGCCGAGCGGCGCCGCGACGCGCACTGCGTTGACGGTCGGCAAGCCAGCGCACCTCTCGCTGCGCGGCGTGGCCGTGCACCTGACGCTGAACGGTCTGTGGCGTGACGGGCGTGAGATCACCCGTCCGGTGATCGAGCCGCTGGACACGCGCCGGCCCAATCTCGGGCGGAGCGCGGCGGCGGTGCGGCTGAAGCTGGCCGGCCGCGGCGAGCACTCCGGCTGGAGCGATTCGCGCTGGGTGATGTTCAGCATGTACCCGGACACCGACGCGCGGCCGCTGCAAGTCCGCCTGCCTGGCAGCGTGGACACGTGGGAACTGGTATTCACCCGCGCGCAGCGCGAGCTGGGCGCGACGCTCCATCCCGGGAAGCTGAGCGTGAACTTCTTCCCCGGTCGGACGAACGTCGAGTCGTGGCGCAGCGACTTCTTCGTCCAGCAGCCCGGCAGCAAGGAGCTTCGGCCCGCGGCCGTGTACACGAACCAGACGGCGTCAATCGGCCGCTGGACGCTGTTCCAGAGCGGCGCCTCGACCGACCACTGGAGCTACACGATCCTGGGCGTCGGCAACCGGAACGGCATCACGCTCATGAATGTGGGTTGGATCATGGTCACGATCGGCTGCCTGTACGCCTTCTACGTCAAGCCGCTGCTTCTGGCGCGGCGCAAACGGGCAAGGCAGGCGGCGGGGCACGGCGACGGCGGCGCGCCTCCGGGCCGCGCGGGGAACCACCGGCGGCGGTCGCCGGAACTTGCGGAGATGGGGTCGTAACGATGCGAGATTCATCCGTTTGCAGGGGGCGCGTGATCGGCGCAGCGTTCGCGCTGATGACTGGCGCCGGGCTCGCCTTTCCGTCGCTCGCTTCCGTGCAGCCGTTCGCGGCGTCGGAGCGGGCGATCGGCCTGGACAAGCAGATCGACTGGTCGGCCGCGCGGCTCATCGCCGTACAGGACGGCGGGCGCTACAAGACGCTGGACTCGTTCGCGCGCGAGTCGTTCAGCGCCATGTATGGCAAGGAGCACCTGCCCGGCCTGACCCCCGTCGCTTCGCTGATGGAATGGCTCTTCAACCGCGACGCGTACGCCGACGCGCCGGTCGTGCGCGTGAAGGACAAGGGCATCCAGATCCACTTCACCGCCCACATGCCCGAGGCGGCGCGGCAACGGATTCTCAACACCGGCTACATGACGCCCAACGAGCTGCGCGACCCGGTCGTGCGGCAGCGGATGGACGAGCTCGAGCCGCGCGCGATCATGGTCACCGCCATGCGCCGCGTGCGGAACGCCGAGGCCGTGGCGCTGATGATGGACCGCATGTTCCGCATCGTGCCCGACCCGAGCGAGAAGATCACGCCGGCGCATCCGGAGCCGGACTACGCCTGGTACACGCCCAACGAATTGCGGGCCAACCTGCCGGACGAAATCTACGCCAGCGCGGGAACCACGCGCGAACAGATGATCCGCCAATTCGGCGGACCGGTCCCCGACGTCAGCGCCGAGCAGGCGCTCGGGGTGATCGGTCCGTGGGCCTCGCTTCAGGGCGCGTGGCTGCGCGGCGACGCAGCGGGTGTGCAGGAGGCGCTGCGAAAGCTCTCGACGACGCTGCCGGCGCTGGCCCAGCCGGGAATCTATCCGAGCCACTCGCAGCGAGCGGCCGAAGCGCGCTACTACCGCATGGGCAAGTTCACCTGGGGTTGGACGCTGTACTTCATCGGCGCGCTGTTCGGCGTCGTCGCGCTGGCCGCCTCGTGGCGCTGGGCGTGGTGGACGTCGATGGTGCTGCTGCTGGCTGGAATCGGGTTTCACGGGTACGGCGTCGCGCTGCGCTGGTACATCCTGGACCGCATCCCCGTGGCCAACATGTTCGAGGCGGTCGTCGGCGCGGCGCTGGTCGGGATCGGCGTGGGCCTGCTGGCCGAACTATACTTCCGCAGCGCGATTTTCCTCGTCGCCTCGCACGCGACCGGGTTCGTCTCCCTCATGCTCGGCAGTTTCGTGATCCCCGGCGGCGGGACGATCACATCCATCATGGGCATCCTCGACGACGTGATGCTTCGCATCCACACCACGTTGATCATCGCCTCGTACGCGTTGATCTTCCTCGCGGCCGTGATCGCGCTGATGTACCTGTTCGCGTACTACGTGCACACGCAGCCGACGCGTTCCGCGACCGTCGGGCTGATGTCCGCCGGCGCCGGCGCGGCGCTGCTGTTGGCCGCGGGGATGGCGTTCCGCACGGGCGGCGCAGAACAGGCGTCGGGGCTGGTCAAGAGCGCCCTGGTGACGCCCGTCGCCGCGTACGCCGCAGTGGCGTTGCTGCTGCTGGTGCCTGTGCTGCGGCTGGCGAGCATCGGGTCGCTGGAGACCATCGGCGTGTTGATCGGGGGGATCGCCTGCGGCGCATTGGCGATCGGCAACTACGGGTTCACCTCCGGGCTGGCGCTGACCATGATCGGCGGCGGACTGGTATGGGCCGGCGGCAACGGACTGGCGCTGCTCCTGCGGCGAAACGCCCCGGCGCTGGCCACGGCTCCCGGGCTGGCGCTGGCGGGTGGCGGCTCGCTGCCGATGCCGGAACTGTCGCGCGCCCGGCCGCTGATGGCCGGCGCGATGCCCGGTGACGAGAAATCGGGGCGTCTGCCGGCGTGGATGAACGACTTCGACTGGGCGCATCTGATCATTCTGAACCTCGTGTTCGTGATGCTGTTCGTGGGCATCATCCTGGGCGCGATCTGGGCGGACTATTCCTGGGGCCGCCCGTGGGGCTGGGATCCCAAGGAGGTCTTCGCGCTCAACACCTGGATCATCTACGCGATCCTGATCCACACGCGCTTCATCGTGAAGAACAAGGGCCTGTGGACCGCCTGGCTCAGCGTGCTGGGCTGCCTGATGATGGCGTTCAACTGGTGCTTCGTGAACTTCTTCATCGTTGGACTGCACAGCTACGCCTGATCGCCACGAAACTTCCGTTCCGGCGCCCGGACCCCGCGCGGCAATCGGCGCATGCGCGGTTCGCGAGCCGCGCGCGATATACTCCCGACCGCGATCCGATGCTGAACGAACGTGACAGGAGCCTGTCCATGCCCCGGACCCTCTCGTGCCCGTACGTATCGATAGCCCTCGCGACGCTGCTGCTTGCCGGCTGCGAGCGCGAGTACGAGGACGAGGCCGACGCCCCCAAGGCCGCTGCGACGGCGACGCCCGCCGCATCGCCGAGACCCACCGCCGCGAACGCCGCCAGCGCCCCGGCGGGCGACGCGGCCGCGGCGGCGGAGTTCCTTCGCGGCAACCAGCCCGCGCGGCCGCAGCGGCCGGCGATGCCGCCGGGGCACCCGCCGATCGACGGCGACGCACGCCCGGCCGCTCCCGCGCAAAGCGCGTTGCCGCCCGGCCACCCGCCGATGGACGGCGGCGCGGCCGCCGCGGAGGCGCCCGCGTCGACGCTGAAATACGAGGCGCCGGCGAACTGGACCGCCAGCCCCGCCAGCAACGTGATGCGGCTGGCGCAGTGGACGCTGCCGAAGGCCGAAGGCGCGGAGGAGGGCGACATGGTGCTGTTCTTCTTCGGCGTGGGCGGCGGCGGCGGCGTACAGATGAACATCGACCGCTGGCGCGGCATGTTCAAGACGGCCGACGGCCAGCCGGTACCCGACGAAGCTGTGCGGTACGAGACCTTCGACGCAAACGGCCTGAAGGTGCATTACCTCGAAGTCGCGGGCAGCTTCGAGAACCGCATGGCGCCAGGCGCCCCGGTGCTTGGAATGAAGGAAAGCCACCGCATGCTGGCGGCGATTGTCGAGGGCGAAGGCGGCCCGTGGTACTTCCGCGGCACCGGCCCGGACGCGACGATGGCCGCGCACCGCGACGCGTTTCTGGCCATGCTTCGGTCGCTGAAGTCGGAGGGCAAGTAGCGATGTACGCGTCCGCTGTGCGTTGCGAACGCCGCACCCGCTGAGTTCGCCGCCGACCTGGAGACCAAACCATGCGCGTCTGGCGGCTTTCCGCGTTCGGGCTTGAGAACCTGCGCCTGGAAGACCACCCGGCGCCGACGCCTGGTCCCGGCGAAGTCCTGCTCGAGGTGCAGGCGCTGAGCCTGAACTACCGCGACCTGCTTGTCGTTCGCGGTCAGTACAACCCCAAGCTGCGGCTGCCGGCCGTGCCGATCAGCGACGGTGCGGGCAAGGTCGCCGCGGTCGGCACGGGCGTGGCGCGCGTGCGCGTCGGCGAGCTGGTCATGGGCCAGTTCATCACCGGCTGGACCGACGGGCCGTTCAGCGCCGAACATCCCAAGACCACGCTCGGCCTGCCCGGCCCCGGACTGGCCGCGGAGCGCGTCGTGCTGCCGGAGGCGGCGTGCGTGCGCCCGCCGGCGGGGTATGACGCGGCGCAGGCGGCGACGCTGCCGATCGCCGCGCTGACGGCCTGGAGCGCGCTGGTGACCGAGGGTCGCGTGCAGCCCGGGCAGACGGTGCTGACGCTCGGCACGGGCGGCGTGTCGATCTTCGCGGTGCAGATCGCCAAAGCGCTGGGAGCGACGGTGATCGTCACGTCGAGCAGCGACGAGAAGCTCTCTCGCGCGCGGGCGCTGGGGGCGGACCACGGCATCAACTACCGCACGACGGAAGACTGGCCCGCAGCCGTGCTGGAGCGGACCGGCGGCCGGGGCGTGGACCTGACGGTCGAGACGGTCGGCGCGGCGACGCTGGAGAAGTCGCTGCTCTGCACGCGCCCCGGCGGGATCGTGGCGCTTCTCGGCGCATTGCAGGGGATCAAGGGCGAGTTGAACGTCGGCCTGATCCTCATGAAGCGTCTGCGCGTGTTGGGAATCATGGTGGACTCCCGCCGCGCGTTCGAGGAGATGAACACGTTTCTCGCGCGGCACGGCATCCGCCCGGTGATCGACCGGACGTTCGGGTTCACGGAGCTGCCGGCGGCGCTGCGGGCGATGGAGCGCGGCGAACATTTCGGGAAGCTTGTCGTACGAGTGGCGTGATTTTGACTAGGGGGTCGGTGGCGGCGCGTGCCGGAATCGGCGCCGGACGCCGCGGTTCATCCGTGCCGGGCTGGAAGAGCGCGGAAACGGTCGGAGTTTGCTGCACCGGCGTTGGCGGGTGTCCGCGTCGCGGATCACGTGCCGCCGCCCCCGGGACGGCGCTCGGGAGGAGCCTCCACCGCTTCCAGGATGGGCTTTGCAAGCCAGCACCGGCCCCACTCGCGGCCGGTCACTTCCTTGAGGATGCCGGCGCGCTCCAGCTCGCGGATCGTCTTGCTGGCGGTCGGCGCGGTGACGCCCAGGCTGCCTGCCGCGCGCGCCACCGTCGTGTACGGGTTGACGAACAAGTCGTCCACGAGCGTGAGCGCGCGGTGATGCTTAGCGAGCTTCTGCCGGAATGCGTCGCGCAGGTTGAGGATCGCCTGGCTCTGGTCGATGGCGCTACGGGCCGTATCGCGCACGGCGATCAGGAAGTAGCGAATCCAGGCCGGCCAGTCGCCGTGCGTGCGGATGCGCTGGAGCAGCTCGTAATGGTCGCTGCGGTGCTGCTCGATGTAACTCGACAGGTACGCAGCGGCTTGCTGAGCCGGCCGCGCTCGATCAGGAACAGCGTGATCAGCAGCCGGCCGATGCGCCCGTTGCCGTCCAGGAACGGATGGATGGCCTCGAAGTGCTCGTGAATCCGGGCGCATTGGATCAGTTCCGGCATCTGGCCGCGCTGGTGCAGGAACTGCTCCCAGTGCTTCAGGCACTCGTGCATCTCCGGCTCGGGCGGCGGGACGTAGGTGGCGTCCGCCAGGGTGCAGCCGGGCGGACCGATCCAGTTCTGGCTGCGGCGGAACCGGCCGGGCGTCTGGTCGTGGCCGCGTACGTCCTGCATCAGCACGGCGTGGAGTTCGCGCACCAGGCGGCACGACAGCGGGAGTTTCTCCAGGTCGCGAATGCCGCGGTGCAGGGCGGCGACGTAGTTGCGGACCTCCAGCACGTCTGAGCCGGGCGGCGTGCGCTTCGGCTCGATCTCGTCCAGAAGCAGGTCGGACAGGTCGGCCTGCGTGCCCTCGATGCGGCTGGAAGCGACGGCCTCGCGCTTGACGTACGGGGCGATGAGCAGGTCGGGATTCGGCAGGTAGCGGCCCAGGCCGGAAAGCTCGCTGAGGGCGGCGTCGGCCTGCGACAGGAGCAAGGCGGTTTCGGCGTCGTAGCTGATCGGCGGCGGGAGCGGGGCAGGGACGAACGCCCAATAACCGGCGGGCGATCTTGCCAGCCGCCCGGCAGCTTCGCTTGTAAACTATTTCGAGTCCAAGATTTAGTTCACGTCATGCGTTTTTTTTGAAGCGCCCGACTCTTTGAAAGTAACACGGCCGGATTTTACAAAGCGGCGCGAGAAAAGAAACGAACATTCAAAGCCAACGGCTCGAAGATCGGAACGCACGGGCAGCAGGTCCGGGATGTCTCGCCCGGTGCTGATGAAACCGACGCCGTGGGACCGGATCGAGGGGGCACCGAGTCGACCAACGGCGGGGGCGCCCGCACGACGAAGTCTCAGGATCCGACCGGGCGAGCCAGCGCCTCGCGCTGAAGCGCGAACAAGCGCTCGATGCCCCGCCGGCCGATCGACAGCATTTCCGCGAGCTGCGCGTCCGTCAGCGTCGAGCGCTCGCCGGTGGCCTGGATTTCCACCCATTCGCCGCCGTCGGTCATCACCAGGTTGCAGTCTACGGCCGCCGCGACGTCCTCGCGGTAGTCCAGGTCCAGCAGCGTCCGACCGTCCACGACGCCGGCGCTCACCGCGGCGACGGACTGTAGCAGCACGTCGTCGCCCCACAGGCCGCGGCGCCGACCCTCCGCAAGCGCGTCGCACAGGGCGACGAATGCCCCGGTGACGGCCGCGGTGCGCGTGCCGCCGTCGGCTTGGAGCACGTCGCAGTCGAGGTAGATCGTCCGCGGGCCGAGCCGCGCCAGGTCCACCGCGACGCGCAGCGACCGGCCGATGAGCCGCTGAATCTCCTGCGCGCGGCCGTCGATCCTGGCGCGCGATCGGGGGCGGCGCTGCGGGGTCGAGGCCGGGAGCATCTCGTATTCGGCGGTGAGCCAGCCTTTTCCGCTGGAGACGCGCCACTCCGGCACGCCTTCCTCGATCATCGCGGTGCAGAAGATGATCGTCTGTCCGGCGCGCACCAGCACCGAGCCGGGCGCGGTCCGCGTGAAGCCTCGAATGATCTCGATCGGTCGGAGCTGGTCGGGGGCGCGATTGTCGCTGCGCATAGGCGGGATTCTGCGGCGGAAGAGACGAGCCCGCAACGCGCCCCGCACTGCCGTGCGGGGTTCGGATTGGCGCTCGCTGGCGCTCGCGGTTCCGATTGCGGTCGGAGCGTGCTCCTACGGCGCCGCCTCCAGCGCCGCGAACAGGTTGCCGCCGATCACGGTCGCCCGCGTCGCCCGTACGCGGACGACTACGCAGCACGAGTCCTGGGACCAGTTCGGCAGCGCGCCGCCCGGCGTGAACACGATCGCCCAGTCGTCGTCGAGCATCCAGCGCGCCACGCCCGGAAACAGCTCCGCCGCGGCGCGGCGCTGAAGCGCCGCGAAGCGCCCCGCCGGCTCAGCGCCCAGCGCCGCGTGGGGCTGCTGCTCGATGCGGATGCGCATCGCGGCAGCGCCGATCGGCTTGCCCGGCTCGTCGAGGAGCGGCCCGCGAAGCGGCAGCGGCTGGTATCCGGTGGCGTCGAGGCATTCGAGCGCGCGGCGCGCATCCGCGGCCGCGACCGCGAGGCAGAATTGGAGCCCGGCCCGAAGCGCCAGATCGTGCTTGGACGCGTCGGCGGGTGCGGTTGTGGACAGGCGGGCGAGCTGCTGCGAGACGGTCTCGACCGGCCGGCTGGCCGCGGGTGTGCTGCTCGCAACCGGCGCGGAAGCGGGTGCCTGGTCACCGATCGCAAGGACCGACAGGAAGGCGACGCCGCAAGCCAGCACGCAAGCGGAACGCGCGCTTCGGCTGTGCGTCGTGGAGCTACACGTTGATCTTCTCAATGCGGACCTTGAGCATCGACTGCCGGTGGCCGAACTTCTTCTTCAGACCTTTGCGCCGGCGGAAGAGGACGCCGACGACCTTGGGGGTCTTGAGCTCTTCCTCGACACGGGCGCTGACGCTTGCGCCCGCGACGTGCGGGGCGCCGATTCGCGCGGCCTGCCCTTCGCCGACCATCAGCACCTTGTCGAACGTCAACTCACTCTGGCCGTCTGCCAGCTCGCGGCGTTCGATGAGGAGCGCGTCGCCCACGCTGACCTTGTACTGCTTGCCGCCGTCCTCGAAGATCGCGTACACGCCCGTCACCTCGCGTCGAGAGTCGCTGCTTGCAAATCCACCGAGCCGCGTATAATAGCCCCCTTTACGGGCCGATGCAACACGCGGACGCATCCGTGCGCCGCATTCGACCGACCGAAGCACGCGGGCGCCCGGACGGCGGAGCCGACGGCCCTCCAACGCCTCCCGGCCCGGGAAACACGAAGAACATGACCGGCCGGGGCCGCACCCCGCGGCGCGCACGCTGCCGGATTCACAACTTTACAGGCGCAATGCATGCTCCGACACAATGACGATCAAGTTGACGTAAGCGACGCCGATGTACTCGAAACGTACGAGTGGATCGAGTCGATCGACTCGGTTGTTCGGTGTAGCGGCCGGCCGCGCGCCGAGTATCTGCTCGACCGCCTGCGCGACTGGGCGCAGCGGCACTATGTCGAAGTGCCGATCAGCGCCAACACCCCGTACCGAAACACGATTCACCACAGCGAACAGCCCGCCTACCCCGGCGACCGCCGCATCGAGCGGCGGATCAAGAGCTTCGTGCGCTGGAACGCGATGGCCATGGTCGTGCGGGCGAACAAGGCGTCCGAGGGCATCGGCGGCCACATTTCCACGTACGCCTCGGCCGCGACGCTGTACGAGGTGGCGTTCAACCACTTTTTCCGCGGCGGGGACGCGGAGCGTCCCGGCGACCACATCTACTTCCAGGGCCACGCTTCGCCCGGCATCTACGCCCGGGCGTATCTCGAAGGCCGCATCGACGAGCAGCACCTGATGAACTTCCGCCGCGAGATGGCGCCCGGCGGCGGACTTTCGTCGTATCCGCATCCGTGGCTGATGCCAAAGTTCTGGCAGTTTCCGACGGTTTCGATGGGCCTCGGGCCGATCACGTCGATCTATCAGGCGCGGTACAACGAGTACCTGGCGGACCGCGGGCTGGCTGACACCTCGGCTTCGCGCGTCTGGGCATTCCTGGGCGATGGCGAGATGGACGAGCCGGAATCGTTGGGAGCGATCACGCTGGCGGCCCGCGAGCACTTGGGCAACCTCACCTGGGTCGTGAATTGCAACCTCCAGCGCCTCGACGGCCCGGTGCGCGGCAACGGCAGCATCATCCAGGAACTGGAAGCCGCCTTCCGCGGCGCCGGGTGGAGCGTCATCAAGGTGATCTTCGGGTCGGATTGGGACCCGCTGTTCGACGCGGATGTCGATGGTCGCCTGATGGCGATCATGAACAACACCGTCGACGGCATGTGGCAGCGCTATTCCGTCGAGCCCGGTTCTTACGCGCGCGAGAATTTCTTTGGGCAAGACCCCGTGGTCGCGGAGCTGGTGCGGGACTACACCGACGAGCAGATTCAGGCCCTGCGCCTGGGCGGTCACGACCCGCTCAAGGTCTACGCTGCATACCGTGCGGCGACCGAGAGCCGCGACCGCCCGACGGTGATCCTCGCTCGCACGATCAAGGGATACGGCCTCGGCGAAGCCGGCGAAGGCCGGAACATCACACACCAGCAGAAGAAGCTGAACGAAGAAGAGTTGAAGCGTTTCCGCGACCGCTTCGACATCCCGGTCAGCGACAGGGACATCAAGAACGCGCCCTTCTGCCGCTTCGAGCACGGAAGCCCCGAGCACGAGTACCTGATGGAGCGCCGCGCGGCGATGGGCGGACCGGTTCCGCAGCGCATCGTGCGCGCCCAGCCGCTCCGCGCGCCGGAGCGTGACGTCTTCGAGGAGTTCCTCGCCGGCAGCGGCGACCGCAAGGCCTCGACCACGATGGCTTACATGCGGATGCTCGGCCGGCTGATGCGTGAAAAGGAGATCGGAAAACTGATCGTGCCGATCGTCCCGGACGAGGCCCGCACGTTCGGCATGGAGGCGCTGTTTCGCACCTACGGCATCTACGCCCACGCCGGCCAGAAGTACGAGCCGGTCGATGCGCACCTGCTGATGAAATACGAGGAGCGCCAGAACGGACAGTTGCTTGAAGAGGGCATCAGCGAAGCGGGCGCGATGTGCTCGTTCATCGCGGCGGGAAACGCTTACGCCACGCACGGCCTGAACACGATCCCGTTCTTCACCTTCTACTCGATGTTCGGCTTCCAGCGCATCGGCGACCTGATCTGGGCCGCCGGCGACATGCGCTGCAAGGGCTTCCTCGTGGGCGCCACCGCCGGCCGCACCACGCTCAACGGCGAAGGCTTGCAGCACCAGGACGGCCACAGCCACCTGCTGGCCAGCACCGTCCCGAACTGCGTCAGCTACGACCCCGCGTTCGCCTGCGAGCTGGCGGTCATCATCCGCGACGGCATCCGCCGCATGTACGAAGAGCAGGAGGATGTGCTCTATTACATCACGGCGTACAACGAGCAGTACGCACAACCCGCGCTGGTCGACGGTTCCGAGGAGGGCATCCTGCGCGGGCTGTACAAGTTTCGCGCCGCGGAGCGGCCG
>JABRWC010000010.1:0-14460 GCA_039961675.1 Phycisphaerae bacterium | reverse complement strand
GACCCAGTAGCGTCGGCCACGCGGGGCCGACGCTACTGGGTCTTGTGGACGCCGGCATCCGGCGCCCGCGAATGGAGCCGAGCATGGGGCTGACGACGGCAATGTACACCGGCCTGAGCGGGCTGAACGTCAACCAGGCGCGGATCGACACGATCGGCAACAACATCGCGAACGTGAACACGACCGCGTTCAAGGGTTCGCGAACGCTGTTCCAGACGCAGTTCTCGCACCTGATCTCCGCGGGGAACGGGCCGACGGAGAGCAGCGGCGGCGTGAACCCTACGCAGATCGGGCTCGGCGCCGTGGTCGGCGCGACGCAGCGCAACTTCACGCCCGGCTCGATCGAGACCACCGGGATCGCCAGCGACCTTGCAATTCAGGGCAACGGCCTGTTCATCGTTCGCAAACCGGACGGGCAGCAGGCGTACACCCGCGACGGGTCGTTCTCGCTGGATTCGCAGAACCGGCTGGTCACGATCGACGGGAACGCCGTGCGCGGCTTCGCCGTCGACGAGTCGTTCAACGTCGTTTCCGGCGTGCTCAGCGACCTGGTGCTTCCGCTCGGCACGCTCACGCTCTCGCGCCCCACGCAGAATGTCGTGATGGACGGCGACCTCAGCGCCGCCGGAACGATCGCGACGCAAGGCTCGATCCACACGTCGCAGGTCATGGTCGACGGCGGCGGCGCGCCGGCGACTGCGGCCACCGCGCTCACCGACCTGCGCTCGTCGACCGACGCCGCCACGCCGCTGTTCCTCGACGGCACGACGATCAGCGTCTCCGGGATCGAGAAGGGCGACCGCACGCTGCCGACCCAGACGTTCGTGGTCGGCGAAAGTGGTTCGACCTATGGAGACTTCGCCGCATGGCTTCAGGGCCTGACGGGAATCAGCGCGGCGACGGAGATCACCGGCGCCGGCAGCGTGGCGATCGAGAACGGGGCGCTGGTGATCCGCAGCGATCCAGGCGAGCAGAACGCGTTCACGATCAGCAACTCGGACATCACGACCGACAACGCAGGCTCGGCGGTCCCCTTCGCGTTCACTCAGTCGCAGGACGCCAACGGGTCGAGCGTGACGACCTCGTACACGGTTTACGATTCGCTCGGCAACCCGGCGATCGTCTCGCTCACATTCGTGCTGGAGCAGATGGCCGACACGGGGCCGGTGTGGCGCTTGTACGCCGAGTCGGCCGACAACGCCGGCGGATCCTCACGCTATCTCGGGACGGGTACGATCTCGTTCGACACGAACGGGAACTACGTCAGCGCGAGCGGGACGCAGTTCAATCTCGGCCGCGCCGGCACGGGCGCGGTCGATCCGCTTACGTTCACCATCGACTTCTCGCAGATCAACGGCCTCTCCACGGCCGCCTCCAACGTCATCATGGCCGAGCAGGACGGCTTCCCGCCGGGTACGTTGAGCGATTACAGCGTGGGCACCGACGGCGTCATCACGGGCACGTTCAGCAACGGGCTGACGCGCTCGCTGGGACAGGTGGCGATCGCGTCGTTCCCGAACCCCGAGGGCCTCGTGGCGCAGGCCGACAACCTGTACGTGCAGGGGCCGAACTCCGGCACGCCGACGGTAACCACGCCGGGTCTGTTCGGCGCCGGCACCGTGCTCAGCGGCGCGCTGGAGCTGTCGAACGTGGACCTATCGCGCGAGTTCATCGGACTGATTACGTCGAGTTCCGGCTTCCAGGCCGCCAGCCGCGTGATCAGCACCTCGTCCGACATGCTGGAGCAACTGCTGCTCGTCGTGCGATAGCAACAGGGACCGCGGTACGGCGCACTGACAACGAGCGCGTAAACTCAGCGGCTCTTCGCTTCGCCGCGCTTCGCTCGGAACGACGTGCGCGGCGTCGCTGCAACCGAACAAGCACGGGGAGCGCGGGCGATCAACCCACGCTCCCCGCGTCCCAACTCTGCCCCGGCCCCGCGGACGCGCGCTACCGCGTGCGCCGGCGCCGGGCAGCCAGAAGTCCGACGTATCCAATCAGGCCGGTGATGAGCACCGGCGTGCCGCAGGGCCCGGCGGCCGACGGCTGATCCTGCTCCGGCTGGTTCGGCTCGGCCTGCTGGCCGCCGTCGCCGCCGTCGGTCGTTCCACCGTCGGTGGGCGTGCCGCCGCCGGAGGTCCCGCCGTCGTCGATCGGCTTGGTCGGCGACTCGCAGGCGTTGCCGATGCCGTCGCCGTCCGAGTCCTCCTGGAACGGGTTCGACAGGTTCGGACAGTTGTCGCAGGCGTCGCCCACGCCGTCGCCGTCCGAATCGTCCTGTTCCGCGTTGGAGGCGTTCAGGCAGTTGTCGCACACGTTACCGATACCGTCGCCGTCCACGTCGCCCTGATCGGCGTTCGGGAAGTTGACGCAGTTGTCGCAGCGGTCGCCGACGCCGTCGTTGTCGGCGTCGTTCTCGGTGACTCCGACCAGCGTCGGGCAGGCGTCGCACACATCGCCCAGGCTGTCGCCGTCGCCGTCGCGCTGGTCGAAGTTGGCGCGGTTCGGGCAGTTGTCGCAGGCGTCGCCGATGCCGTCAAAGTCGCTGTCCTTCTGGTCGGCGTTAGCTCGATTGAGGCAGTTGTCGCAGGCGTCGCCCACGCCGTCGCCGTCCGAATCGACCTGGTCGAGGTTGCGCACGGTGTCGCAGTTGTCGCAGGCGTTCCCCAGGCCGTCGCCGTCGGTGTCCGCCTGGTCGTTGTTCGGCGAGCCGTCGCAGTTGTCGCAGGCGTCGCCGAACGCGTCGCCGTCGGCATTGGCCTGGTTGGGATTGTACAGTGCCGGGCAGTTGTCGCTGCGGTCGTCGACATTGTCGCCGTCCACGTCGATGAACTGGTCATAGACGAAGATGACGATCGTAGCGTCGCCCTGCGCGCCGGACGCCGGGTTCTCGACCTTCAGGAACACCGTCACGCCGAGCGGGAACGCAGTCTGATACACGTGCTCGACGATGGCGCCGTTGGCCGTGCCGCCGTCGCCGAAGTCCCACGTGTAGACCAGGTCCGGATTGGCGTTGCCGAACTCATCCAGCGAGCCCGACGCGTCGAACCGCACCCGGAGCGGGACCTCGTGATCGGGGTTCGTGGCGTCGTTCGGGTACGTCACGTTGACGTCGACGATCACGCGGTTCACCACGCCGCCGTTGAGGAACTCGACCGGCAGGCTGTAGTCGCTCAGGCCGGTGGTGAAGAACGTGAAGCGGTCGAACTTCCCGTCCGTGCCGCCGATGAAGCTGTGCACGCGGTATACGACGTTGCCCGCGCCGTTGGTCACGCCCGGGTTTCCGTCGAGCTGGATCGTCGTCGGCGACGGCACGGCGACCACGCGGTAGAAGCCCGGCGTGACGCCCGGGCCGCTCACGATACGCACCATGTCGGTCGAGTTGAACGTGTTCGCCACAAAGTTCGCGCCGGGATCGACCAGCTCAATCCGCCCGACGTTGTTGACGATGTTCGCGCCGTTGCCCGACTGCACGATCGCCTCGGACTGGATCGTAAAGCTCACTTCGCCGTTGGCGGAAACGTACGGCACGCCGGTGGTGGCCACCGGGTGCGTCCCCGAAACACTGCCGGAGACCTGCCACCGCTCGGCGCCGGGCGTGCTGTCGTCGATGCAGACCAGGCTCCACTGCTCGATCTTGCTGACGGACGAATCGACGTTGACCGACGCCACAGTCCCGCGGCCGACGTTGCCGATGATGGCCCGCGGCGTCGAGAACAGCGGGTCGACGTTCCCGTCCTGGCCGACGCCGGGGATCATCTTGGCGTAGAAGTAATACACGCCGTCGCCCGGCACCGCGCTGAGCGGCACGCCGTACGTCTGCTCGACCGGTCCCGGCGGCTTGGTCGCCTGCGGGTTGATCGGCAGGCCGTCATAACCCTGGCCGTCGGGGTCGAGGTAGAACTGAATCTTGGTGCCGCCCCAGAAGTCGAACGCCTCGTAGTTGAGCAGGAAGCGGCCGTTGACAATGTCGCTTCCCGGCGGGCGCTTGAAGGTCAGCGTGGGGACGACGCGCGGTTTCCACACGAACGTCACGCGAGACTGGTCCGGCTCCTCCACGATCTGCGTGATCTCGAAGCCGCTGCGCAACTGACCCCACCAGCGCGAGGACGGGTCGGTGTTCTCGTTCCAGCCGCCCTGGGCCTCGAAATTGCCGGAAGTTCCGGGGAACGGGTCGCCGGAATCGCCGCCGTTCTCGCCGTTGTCGAGGTTCTGGAGCCCGTCGGCCTGCACGATGTTGTACGTAAAGTGCGTGCCGATGCGCTGCTGGGCCGGGATTGCCTCATCGTTTCCGCCGTAGTCCGTGTGCATGATCAGCAGACCCTGGCCAGGGCCGAAGCGGTTGAAGTTGATCTGCGCGTTGCCGGGCAGATCCGGCGGATCGACGCTGGTGAAGCGGTAGAAGTAGAACCGCTCGCCGACGTAGTTGGGATTCTCGAAATAAAACGCTGACTGCGACGGACGGAACGCGTAGTCCTTGATCACGACCTCGGTCGGCTCCCACGGGTTCAGGATGGTCGTGAGATCGCGGACCTCCAGCCACGGGTCGTGGTCGGTGCCGAGCGCCGCAACGCCGAGGAAGTCGTCCTTCAGCGGCGGGCAGGGGTGGACCATGGCGCCGGACATGATGTCCCAGGCACCGACCGGGAAGTTCACGATGCCGCCGATGTACTCGTCGTAGTCGTACAGGTCGGGGTAGCCCTCCCAGACGTGCAGCCACTCGTGGGCCATGGTGCCCTTGCCGTAGCCGCTGAGATCGTCCTGCCCGCTTTCGCCGCCGCCGTCGAGCGGCATGGCGAAGTCGGAGAACATGATGGGCGAGAGCGGCTGGGTGGGCGATTCGATCACCTGGATCGGCAGGTCCATGCCGGGCGCGGGCAGCACGAACAGCGGCCGGCCGCCGGCCGCCAGACCCTCCGGTATGACGCCGGCGGGCAGCAGAACCGTCGAATGCAGGAAGTTGTTGCCGCCGGCCGGCATGACGAAGTTGTCCCAGTCCACGGTCCGATCCAGCGCGGCGACGACGTCTTCCACCAGCCGGCGGCGGTTGAACGGGTAGACGCCACTGTACGGGCCGCCGTCGTTCGGCGTGGTCGGATCCTCGTCGACGACGTAGTTTTCGGTGCCGGGGGCGCGAACCTCACCCAGGTCGACGAGGCCGTCAAGGTTGAAGTCTCTCCTGAGGAACGTCGAATACGAGCGCGAGAAGCCGAGCAGGCCGACATTGGCGGCGGTGCCGTCGGTCGACTGGACCGACACAAGGTGGTCGGCCGTGTCGGCGCCGTAGATCTTCGGCTCGGTGCCGCCGACGAACGTCAGCGAGGTCATGTCGAAGCCGACGCCCTGGATGGGCTGACCGACGACGGCGTAGTCGCCGGTGACGAGATCCAGCGTGAAGAGGTTCTCGAACGCGTAGTCGATCGTGTACAGCAGGTCGCTGTCATAGGCCAGACCACGGACGCCAAGCCCGGGGAAGCCGAGCGAGGTCGCGAAGTGCGCGGTGTAAGTACCCGGCGCCTGCGGCTCATTCAGGTCGATTGCGTACAGGTACGAGCTGCCGTCGGGCGATTGCACGAGCAGCCAGAGCAGGGCGGCATCGAAATCCCAGGTCATGTCCGAGACCTTCAGGAACAGCGGTTCGCCGAGTTCGTCAACGATCGAACCCAGCACCGTCGCGTTCCCGGTGTTGGTGCGAATCTCGACCAACTGCTGGTTGTCGACGAAGGTCTCGAAAATGACGTCGGAACGCGCGCCGTAGAGCCGGCCGCCGGTCGGGTGGTTGGAGATCGCGCTGATCCCATCCATCCCCGTCGGCCCGACGCCCGTAACGGTCGCGTTGGTCTTCTCGATCCTGACCAGGCGCTGCAAGTTGTCGTCGACGCCGTAGAGCTGCGTGCCCTTGTGGGCGATGGCCGCGACGGGCGAGGCGGGTACGTTGTGCCACGTCAGGAACTCGAGGTTCAGGACGTTGCCGCCGTCATAGCCGTTCGAGCCGTGTACGCCAACGGCGAGCGGACCCGCGGCGGGAATGCGCCCGTCCGGTCCGCCGGCGCCGCCCGGCGAGCCGCTGCCCACGTCCCTGCCCCACGGATTCGTTCCACTGACGCTGGTGACCTCACCCAGACGCCCTTCGCCGCCGTAGTCCAAGCCGTGGAGCGTGCGGGCGTGGTATATCGACGAAGGCAGGTCGTGCCACTCGGCCGGACCGTCGTACCGGTCGGGCGTTCCGTCGCTGTCGGTATCCAGCATGTCGGGCAGAATCGGCGACGCGGAGGGGTTCGGAAGCGAACCGTCGCCGTCGCTCTCTGGATCGGGTTCAGGCCCCGGAGGCGGGTCGCCGGGCGGCGGCGGCGAATTCGGATCGCCCCAGCCGCAGGTGTTCTCCTCCGCGGGTGTCGGCACGCACGCAAGCTGATCCTCTTCGGAAACGCGCGCCAGCCAGCCGCCGCGATTAGCCTCGAACGCAATCGGATCTGTGCTCCCGGGGATCGGGTTCGCGGGGTCGAAGTCCTGGAGGTTCGGAATCAGCTCGTTCCACACCGGCGGCACCGGCGTCGGAAAGTCCGCTTCCGACATGCCGGCCTGCTCGCGCCGCTCGTTCCAGTACGCGCGCCACCAGCGCTCGTAGCCCGGCTCGCCGGTGTCCGGATCCTCAAGCCACGGGAATGGATCGCTTTCCGGCGGCGGTGTGATGGCAGTCGTGAGCCACATCCCGTCCTGGCCACCCTGCTGGAGCTTCGAGCCGTTCCCCGACTCCGTCCACCTGTCCGGACCCTGGTAAACGCCATCACCGCAGCGGTCAATCAATTCCTGCGCCGCGTCGTCGCCGAAGAGCGTATAAACACCTGCGTAGTTGGCGCGGATGTACGCCTCGGACCATGCACGTCCTGCGGCGTCGGTGTTACTCGCGCTCGGGTCCAGCTTGACCCACGTGCCGACGAGCGGGTCATAAACGCGCATGAAATCTTCAAATGGCTCGGGATAATCCCACTGCCCGTCCCCATCGAGGTCGCAAAACTCATCGGTCGTGATCTCGCCGTCGTGGTTGACCTCGCAATCCACCGCGCCGTCCGTCTCACCGCCCCAACCATCACGGGTGGGCTCGAGCAAGGCGTCATAGCGCCCGTTGTTGTTCAAATCGCGGAAGCGCTCGCCCGGAGTCCAGACCGGGTTGCCATAGATGTCGTAGTCGACTAGTCCGCGGGTCGGCACATCCACGTTCGGCGGGTAGTTTGGCGTCGCGGTCCCATCGGCGTCGCCGTTGTAGTCGATCAGTATCATCTGCTCGGATTGGACGAAGTCCTCACCTTCGAACTGATCGAACACGCCGTTCTGATTGAGGTCCGTGAACGGAATCGTCAGCCCCGCCAGACTGTCCGGATTGTCCGGGACTGACCCATCCTGCGGCAGCGCCGGCCACGGCAGCTCCACCCAGCCGTACGTGTCGCCGCTCACGTTCACGTTGCCGTACGAAATCTCGCGCCAGTATTCCGCAAACGAGTGCACGTTGTTCTTGTAACGATCGAAATACTCGTCGTAGACGTTGTTCGGGTTCGGAAGCTCCAGCGTGCCCAGTCCGCCCTCGACCGACTTGGTCGGCACGGCCAGCATGACGAGGAACTTCCGCTCTTCCGCGGCGGCGCCGCCGACGAACGAACCGGCCAGGGCGGCGATCAGTGCCAGGCGAAGATAAGCGGGACGAACCGGACTGCTGAGGGATGTCATGCCTCGTGCTCCTGTAGCTGCACGCACGATGGTTGTGTGAGGTAACTTGAATGACGGATAACCCGGCGGCACCCCGCCGGGCCGCCGATCCTAGCTCCGAGTTTAGTCGCCGAAACCGCCGAAAGACAGCATAAATTCGTTGCCGACTTCGCCTTATAATCGCTGGACCTGCCGGGCCGAGCGCCGGAACGCCGCCGAGAATCGAACCCGACCGACGAGCCGCAGGACGCTTGCGCGAGAAGCGCTTCCCGCCCCCTCCATTCTATCCGGGCCGTGCGTCACAATCGACGCCCGGCGCGCAAACTCCTCCCGTCGGGCAGGTCCGGAATCAGCTTTGCCCGTCCAAGGTGGGAAATCAAGGCGACGCGGAAATCGCCGCCGGGAAGGGTCCGCCTGCGGCTGCATGCGCGTGCTCGCAGTGTGCACCCCGTCACGCTGGCGCGGCCACGTTGCCAGTCGAGCCGCCTGTGCCACCCACGAGCACAGGCGGGACGCCGGCGCGCCGTTTCGATCAGAACCGCGAGCGCGAGCGAGCGCTCAATCCGAACCCCGCACGGAAGTGCGGCGCCGAATTACGGACCCCTTGCTTACGCGCGGGGCTCGGCGCGAGCGCTCGTCGTGCAATAGTGACTCAGCACGCCGCGCAGGACGTGGGTCCGCCGGTGGCGCGGCTTGCCGTCCTTGGCCCGCGTGGCCAGCAGCCGCGAGAGCGTGGGCTGGCTGTCCGGGGCGTGCGGCCGGCCGTCGGGGTGCTCGGCGTTCGGCTCGCTCAGCAGCGCGGTCCCGCGGTGTTGCGAGACGGCCAGGCGACAGGCCGGGTCGAGCCCCAGCCGGTAGGCGTCGTCGCCGTCGCGACGTCCCGGGCGATCCGGTACAGCCGCGCGCGGAGCCATTCGACCTGCGGGTGCGCAATGAGGTCCAGGTTCCGCGGGTCGGTCAAATGCCTGTCCAGCCAGTCGGTCAGACCCAGGCGGTGATCGGTCCGCCGCAACGCCAGCGCGCCGGCGTCCGCGGATCAGCGGCGCGGCGGATCCTCGATGACGATCGCGCGGTTGAAATCGAGCGGGAAGAACGGATGCTGAGTCTTACCCCTCGGGTGCATCTCCCTGTGCCGACCGTCCGCTTGCCAACACCGACAATCTGCACGCGGCGGCCGCTGCTTCAAGCGCTGCGCGGCCAGCAGCGTGAATAAGGTAGGGTAATATTAATTCCAGCGCAAGTTGCAGCAAGCTTCAACTACTGCGAGGAACGACAATTGCGAAAAAGCGACCAGCGGAGAGCGTGAAAGCGAAGTTCGAGGCACTCAAGGCGCGAATGAGCGAGCTTCGCGGGCAGCGACCGCGCCGCCGGCGCGCGCGAGTTCTGCCACGACGATCCCCCCGCCCGCTGCCTTTCCGCTGCGCTGCCCGTGGATGAGCACGACCCGGCCGGCTCGAATCACCGCCCGCAGATTCAGTTTCCGCTCGACCTGACGAATCGTCTCGGAAGTTCATCCGCGGCCGACGCCTCGTCCGCGCTGGCCGCCCGCTCACACGTAACTGTTGAGCGTCTTCATGTAGTTGGCGCGCTCGAACGCCCCCGGGTCCGCGATCGACTTGCGGCTCATGCTCCCGCGCATCTGCTCCAGTGACTCGTAGCCGCGCTCCTCCATCCAGCGCTGCATGTCGTCCAGCATGGTCGAGATTTCGTAGATCCCCTTGCGCAGCAGCACCGAGCACACCTGCGTCACGGACGCGCCGGCCATTACCAGCTTGATCGCGTCCAGCGCGTTGCTCACGCCCGAAGTGGCCGCAAGGTCCGCCTGGATGCGTCCCCACAGGATCGCGATCCAGCGCAACGGCAGCCGCATTTCCCAGGACGAGCTGAGGATCAGGTTCGGCGCCACGTCGAGCGTGTCCAGGTCGATGTCCGGCTGGTAGAAGCGGTTGAACAGCACCAGCCCGTTCGCGCCCGCGCGGTCCAGCCGCCGGGCGAAGCCGGCCAGGGCCGTGAAGTACGGCGAAATCTTCATCGCGACCGGGATGGTCACGGCGGATTTCACGGCCGCCAGCACGTTCAGGTAGCGCTGCTCGACCGCGTCCGCCGTCAGTTCCGCGTCGGCCGCGACGTAGTAGACGTTCAGCTCGATCGCGCTGGCGCCGGCCTGCTGCATGAGCCGCGCATAGCGCGTCCATCCGCCGGCCGTCACGCCGTTCAGACTGGCGATGATCGGGATGCTTACGGCCTCGCGGGCCATGCGGATATGTTCGAGGTACTCCTCGGGTCCCAGGCGGAACTCGTAAGGCTGCGGGAAGTACGAGTTGGCTTCCGCGAAGCTCTCGGCGCCGTGCTCCAGGTGGTGCGCCATCTCGGCCGCCTCATGCTCGAGCTGCTCCTCGAACAGCGAGTGCAGCACCACCGCGCCGGCCCCGGCCTCCTCCATATCGCGGATCGCCCCGATGTCCGTCGCCAGCGGGCCGGCGGCGGGCACGATCGGACTCTTGAGCTTCAGGCCCAGATACGTCGTCGACAGCTCCATGGCAGCGGTCCCTCTGCGGTGAACGGCCGCGCGCTCTCCGCGCCGCGCGGCGCGCAGACTCAGGTTTCGGCGACGCTCGCGGCCGGCTTGGCCTCCGCGCCGTCGGTGGCGTACAGCTTGGCCAGGTGCTCGTACATCGCCCAGCGCCGGTTCGCGTCGTCCTGCGCCCCGCCGATCAGCAGGCGCGCATCCTCCGGCTTGCTCTTGGTCAGCATCTTGAAGCGGTTCTGAATGTAGGCGAAGTCCTTGTACGGCACGCTCGGACGCTTCGAGTCGAGCAGCAGCGGGTTCTTGCCCGCGGCCGCCAGCGCCGGGTTGTAGCGGAACAGCGGGAAGTGCCCGCTCTGCACGGCGAGCTTCTGCACGTCCATGCCCTTGGCCATGTTGATGCCGTGCGCGATGCAGTGGCTGTAGGCGATGATGATCGACGGTCCGTCGTACGCCTCCGCCTCCAGGAACGCTTTGACCGTCTGCTGGTCGCTGGCGCCCATCGCGACCGTCGCCACGTACACGTGGCCGTACGTCATCGCCAGCAGCGCCAGATCCTTCTTGTTCTGCGGCTTGCCGCCGGCGGCGAACTTGGCCACCGCGCCGCGCGGCGTGGCCTTCGAGCACTGGCCGCCGGTGTTGCTGTAGACCTCCGTGTCGAGCACGAGGATGTTGACGTTGCGGCCGCTGGCGAGCACGTGGTCGAGCCCGCCGTAGCCGATGTCATAAGCCCAGCCGTCGCCGCCTACAATCCAGACGCTCTTCCTGGCCAGCGCGTCGGCGACCGGCAGAAGCCAGCGGGCCTCGGGCGCATCCAAGCGTGCGAGCCGCTGCTTGAGCTCGGCCACGCGGGCGCGCTGCGCCGCGATCTCCGCCTCGGTCGCCTGGCTTGCGTCCATCAGCGCGTCGACCAGCTCTCCGCCCAGCTCGCCCCGCAGCCGGATCAGCAGTTCGCGGGCGAACTCGGCGTGCTTGTCGAGCGTGAGGCGGAAGCCCAGACCGAACTCGGCGTTGTCCTCGAAGAGCGAGTTGCACCAGGCCGGTCCGCGGCCGTCGCCGTTGACGGACCACGGTGCCGTCGGCAGGTTGCCGCCGTAGATGCTCGAACAGCCCGTGGCGTTGGCGATGATGCAGCGGTCGCCGAAGAGCTGCGTGAGCAGCTTGACGTACGGCGTTTCGCCGCAGCCGGCGCACGCGCCGGAGTACTCGAACAGCGGCAGAAGATACTGGGAGCCTTTGACGGTGTTGATCTTGGGCACCGTCCGGTCGAGCTCGGGCAGACGCAGGAAGAACTCGTAGTTCGCCCGCTCCGGCTCGCGCAGGGGGAGCTGCGGCGCCATGTTGATGGCCTTCAGCCGCGTCTCCTTCTTGTTCTTGGCCGGACAAACGTCCACGCACATCGCGCAGCCGGTGCAGTCCTCGGGCGCCACCTGCACCGTCGTCACCAGGCCCTTGTACTCCGGCCCGATCGACTTGGCGTGCTTGAACGTCGCCGGCGCATGTTCCAGGTGTTTGGGATCGTAGGCCTTCATGCGGATCGCGGCGTGCGGGCAGACCAGCGCGCACTTGCCGCACTGGATGCACGTGATCTCGTCCCAGACCGGGATCTCCAGCGCGATGTTGCGCTTCTCCCAGCGCGCCGTGTCCGTCGGGAACGTGCCGTCGCACGGCAGCTTGCTGGTCGGGATCGAGTCCCCCCGGCCCGCGATGATCTCCCCCAGCACCTCGCGCACGAACTGAGGCGCCTGCGGCGAGACCGCCGGCGGCACGGCGATCCCGCTGCCAGCGCGCTGCGGCACTGGAACCTCGTGCAGGTGCGCGAGCGTCTGGTCCACCGCCTCCCAGTTCTTCCGCACCACCTCCTCGCCTTTGCCGCCGTAGGTCTTCTTGATCGCATCCTTGATCGCGCCGATGGCCTGCTCGCGCGGCAGCACGCCGGAGATGGCGAAAAAGCAGGTCTGCATGATCGTGTTGATGCGCACGCCCATGCCGGTCTTGGCCGCGACGGCGTAGGCGTCGATCACGAAGAAGCGCAGCTTCTTGGCGATGATCTGTTCCTGCACGCGCTGCGGCAGGTGGTCCCAGACTTCGTCCTTCGAGTACACGCTGTTGAGCAGGAACACCGCCCCCGGCACAGCCGCCGACAGCATGTCGTAGCGCTCCAGGAACACCCACTGGTGGCAGCCGACGAAATTGGCCGAGCTCACCAGGTAGCTGGAGCGGATCGGGCGCGGGCCGAAGCGCAGATGCGAGACCGTCACGCTGCCGGCCTTCTTCGAGTCGTAGACGAAGTAACCTTGACCGAAGAAGTCCGTGCCTTCGCCGATGATCTTGATCGAGTTCTTGTTCGCCCCGACCGTGCCGTCGGAACCCAGCCCGTAGAACACGCAGCGCACCACGTCGTCCGGCTCCGTCGTGAAGCTCGGGTCGTAGTCGAGGCTGCTGTTCGTCACGTCCTCCTGGATGCCGACGGTGAAGTGATTCCGCGGCTTGGCCGCGGCGAGGTTGTCGAACACCGCCTTGACCATCGCCGGCGTGAATTCCTTGCTGCTCAGGCCGTAGCGGCCGCCGACCACGCGGGGTGGATGAGGCATCGGCAGCCGCCCTTCCGAATACGCTTCGCCGATCGCCGTCACGACGTCCTTGTAGAGCGGCTCGCCCTCGGCGCCCGGCTCCTTGGTGCGGTCCAGCACGGCGATGAAACGAACGGTCTTCGGCAACGCCTTCAGGAAATGTTCCGCTGAGAACGGCCGGTACAACCGCACCTTGACGACGCCGACCTTCGCCCCGCGGGCGTTGAGGAACTCGACCGTCTCGTGGGCGGTCTCCGCGCCCGAGCCCATCAGCACGATCACACGCTCCGCGTCCGGCGCACCAACGTAGTCGAACAGGTGATAGCGGCGTCCGACGATGTGCGCGAAGCGGTCCATCGTCTTCTGCACCGCTTCCGGGCAGCGCTGATAGAACGGATTCACCGCCTCGCGCGCCTGGAAGAACACGTCCGGGTTCTGCGCCGAGCCACGCAGCACGGGGCGATCCGGCGAGAGCGCCCGGCCGCGGTGTGCGGCGACCAGGCGCTCGTCGATCAGCGCCAGCAGGTCCGCGTCGTCGAGTTGCTCGATCTTCGACACCTCGTGCGACGTGCGGAAGCCGTCGAAAAAGTGCAGGAACGGGATGCGCGATTCGAGCGACGCCGCGGCCGCGATCGCGGCGTTGTCCATCACTTCCTGCACCGAGCCGGAAGCCAGCAGCGCCCAGCCGGTCGAACGGCAGGCCATCACGTCGCTGTGGTCGCCGAAAATGCTCAGCGCGTGCGTCGCCACGGTCCGCGCCGAGACGTGGAAGACCGTCGGCGTAAGCTCGCCGGCGATCTTGAACATGTTGGGGATCATCAGCAGCAGGCCCTGGCTGGCGGTGAACGTGGTCGTCAGCGCGCCGGTCTGGAGCGCGCCGTGCACGGCCCCCGCCGCGCCGCCTTCGCTCTGCATCTCGACCACCAGCGGCACCGTCCCCCAGATGTTGCGCTGCCCCGCGGCCGACCATTCGTCGGCCCACTCGCCCATGTTGGACGACGGCGTGATGGGGTAGATGGCGATGACCTCGTTCAGGCGGTGCGCAACGTGCGCAGCCGCCTGGTTGCCGTCGATCGTGACCTGTTCTCGCGATTTCCTGACTGCCACGTTTGCGACCATCTTTGCACCGTCGGCGAAACCGTTGAACCAATTAGCCCGGCGCTCAGCGCCCGAACCGCCTCCCATACGTCCAAGCAAACCGCGTACCGCAAATCCGGCCTGACAGGCCGATTGTCCGGCCCCGAAACGCCGTGCGCGGCGTCCATAGTGCGCGATTTCACGCAGGCGGGTAGGCGAATTGGGGAATTCGGCGCTTCGCGCCCCATGCGTCCGCCGCCGGCGTCGCGCAGCCTCCGGGGCGGCAATCGACGGCGCATGCGGTTGCGTGTATCCTGCTTCCTCACAAGCATTTCGGGTTCGGAAACTGCACGCGGAGTGGAAGCGTGGCGTACTCGATCAAGCGCACGGAGGTCTGGGCGGCCGATATTCTGAATCGGTCCGGCATGTTGGCGCGCGTGCTGGAAGCGCTGCGGAACGCCCAGGCCGAGCTGTCCTTCATCGTCTCGCGCCGCGTGACGGAGCATACGTCGCGCGTGTTTGTCGCACCGATCCAGGGAAAGCAGCAGCAGCAGGCGGCCCACGATGTCGGCCTCGTGC